>CAZJCR010000075.1:0-12355 GCA_964544385.1 uncultured Bacteroidales bacterium | reverse complement strand
CCAGCATTGTTGGTAAAGCCGACGAGTCGGCAAAAGGTTCGTCCCAGTATGTAAAAATATCGGGTATTAGTTCAATAGCCTGTTTATGCTCCAAAATAAACTGGCGATGGTTTGTGCCCAAATACTTAGCAACCGCGGCTGCATAACCCGACTCGTTATGTTTAACATTACTAAACCCAATGCTAAAAGTATTAACAGGCGTGTTTACAATACTTTGTGCAACGGCAGTAACTAACGAGCTATCGATACCACCACTTAAAAAAGTACCAAAAGGCACATCGGACATAAGCCTGTATTCAACGCTTTTTGTAAGCAATGTTTTTAAATTTTCAGCAGCCTGTGTTTCGGTAATAAAACTATTGGGTTTAATACTATTCGCAACACTCCAATATTGTTCAAAATATAAATTTGTACCGTCGAATTTTGCAAAATGCCCTTGTGGAAATTTTTTTATTGATTGGTATATAGTGCCGGGGGCGGGTATGTAGCCTAAGTTTAAAAACCGTGCAACCGAATTATTATCGATAAACAAATTGTTTTTTATTTGCGATAGTTGCAAAAGGCTTTTAAGCTCAGATGCAAAAGCAAGGCTATTGTTTTGAAAATAATAAAATAGCGGTTTAATACCAACGCGGTCGCGAAAAAGGTAAAGTTCATGGCTCTTAACGCTATAAATTGCGATTGAAAACATGCCGTTAAGCAAATTAACAAAAGCCGGTCCTAATAATTCAAAAGCTTCGGCAATAATTTCGGTATCGGAGTTAGTACGAGCCTTAATATTTAGTTGCGATGCAATTTGTTTATGGTTATAAATTTCGCCATTAAAAACAACCACCGTATTTCGCGATGCCGAATACATTGGCTGGTTGGCCTTAGCCGACAGGTCGATAATACTAAGCCTGTTATGCCCTAAAGTACAATTATTATGAGAGAAAACACCCGATGAGTCGGGGCCACGGTGGTTAATAACATTGAGCATATTATTTATTTGCCGGCTGTTAAAAACATGCCCGGTTGAGTAAAACCCGGCTAAACCGCACATAAATTAGTTGGCATTATAATTAGCCACAAACGAAACAACTGCGGCGGCGCAACCCTCTTCGGCACGGGCAAACGATATTGATAAATAGTATACTTGTGTTTTTGCGCAAAAAAAGTCGAAATACTCGTAAGCCGTTTCGTCGATATAATTACTGCCGTAAGGCTTAGTAAAGTCGTAAAGTTTTAAAATTGGTTGAGCTTTACAACTCGAATCGGCTTTAATATTAAACCTGTAATGGGTACCTTTATTTAGTAAAATTGAAAATTCCTGTGCTGGTGGTTTTTCGGGGTTTTTGCCTTTTTCGAGCCTAACCCTGAAATCTTTTAAATATGTAGCATCGCCAATCTCTTTAACAACAACATCTTTTAAAGCCAAACCACATTGGGCGTTAACATTGTTATTAAACAGTATTACTAATGCCAGGGCACAAAATGTAAACTTTCCGTTTTTTAACAAAAAATTAATTAATGCTATCATTTTATATTTTAAGTTTTCGTGGGTCAAATTAAGAATATTTAGTTTTTTATAAAAATTATTCTCCTCCATATTGCATTAAAAATGCTTTTATAAAGTTATTAATGTCGCCATCGAGCACTGCCGGCACGTTCGAGGTTTCGTAACCGGTACGCAAATCTTTAACAAGTTTGTAAGGGTGCAAGGTATAACTACGTATTTGCGAACCCCACTCAATTTTCTTTTTTGTACCCTCGATGCGGTTTTTTTCTTCTTGTTTTTTACGTAGCTCAAGTTCGTATAACTGCGATTTAAGTAACCTAAGCGCGTTCTCGCGGTTGTTGTGTTGCGATCGTGTTTCGGTATTTTCGATAACAATACCAGTTGGGGCGTGGTGCAGGCGCACACCGGTTTCAACTTTATTAACATTTTGCCCTCCGGCACCGCTCGACCTGAAAGTGTCCCACGAAATATCGGCAGGGTTAATTTCAATTTGAATGTCGTCGTTAACTAATGGCGATACAAAAACCGATGCAAATGTTGTTTGTCGTTTGCCCTGCGCGTTAAACGGCGATATACGTACTAAACGGTGGACACCATTCTCGCCTTTTAAATATCCATATGCATAGTCGCCGGTAAACTCAAGAGTTGCAGTTTTAACGCCAGCCTCGTCGCCAGCCTGGTAAGCTACTTCGCGCACTTTAAAATTATTTTTTTCGCCCCAGCGAATATACATTCGCATAAGCATTTCGGTCCAATCTAGGCTTTCGGTACCACCAGCTCCCGAGTTAAGTTTTACAATCGCGCCAAGAATATCTTCGTCGCGGCGCAACATGTTTTTCGACTCTAAGTCTTCTATTATATCGACAGTTTTATTATACTGTTCCATAATTGCTTCGTCGTCGGTTTCGCCCAACTCGGCAAACTCAACAAGCACTAATAAATCGTCAACATGGCTATTAACATTACTAAACCCATCGGCCCATATTTTTAACGAGCTAATTTTTTTAAGTTGTTCTTCTGCTTTTTTAGGGTCGTCCCAAAAGGCGGGGTCGGTAGTTTTTTGTTGCTCCTCGTCTATCTGTAAAAGTTTATTATCAATGTCAAAGATGCCTCCTCAGCGCATCGCGGCGCGTTAAAATATCTTTTATCTGGTCGCTGTTAAGCATATTTGTTACTATTTAATTGTTGGCAAAAATAACTATAAAGCCCGGTTATGCCAATTATTTTTTTACAAGTTTAAAAACCAGCCCGGGTTCAAAACCTTTCGATATTGCATATTGGGCCAGTTTGCCACTTTTCTCGTATTCGGTTTTAGCGTTTACCGATGGTGCTTTTTTTTCGATAATTTGTAATAAAACGGCCTGATATTCATCATCATCAATATTATCAATAGCATTGTCGATAATATTATCGTCAATTTTTTTTTGCCGCATCATAAATTTAATTTTAACCTTGCCCCATTGATTAAACCTAAATTTATCGTTAACATACATGTTTGCAAAACGCGAGTCGTCAATAAATTTTTCGGCTTGCAAATACTTAATAGCCTTATCAATTTCGACACTTGTTAGCCCGTACTTTTTCAGTTTTTCGACAATATCGAATGTACAATGCTCAGTTTTTGAGCAAATTTCCATAACCTTGTTTAAGGCTTTGTTATATTGAACCTGCATTTTTTAAAGTTTTTGTTATTGATAAAATTAATATTTATTGCACCAAAAATGTTTATTTAATGCAGTTAATAACTGTTGTGTGTGTCGCAAATATCATGTAGGTTTGTAACCAGTGCAAAAAAATTAAACTTTTTTAACTATGGACACTAAAAAAACTAAGTTTAAAATAATAATATTATTGGCAATAATTATTACAGGTTGTTCAAGTTATGATATTGAACAATATACAATCTCGGGGTCGATAACCGGCGGTGCTAATAAATATTTAAAATATATTGACATGACACGACCCGGCATTTTGCCCGACTCGGTTTTAATTGACCAAAACAACAGTTTTTTAATAACTAAACCCGACAGCCAGCCGCGCGATTTAGTTTTATACATTTTGCCACAGCAAAGCATACGTATAATTGCCGGTGTAAACCAAAAAATAATAATTAGCGGACAAGCCGATAATTTAACTGCCACATATAATGTTAGCGGCTCGGCCGAATCGGAACGCCTAAGCGAGCTGTTAAAAAAACAATACCAGACCAATTATATTATCGATACTTTACAAAAATATTATTACAAAATACAAACCGATGCAAATTTTGAACAAAAACTCGACACGTTGATTATGCTTGGCGACAGCTTGTTTAATAATTATAAAAACTACTCGATAAATTTTATAAACCAAAACCCTGCAAGCATTGCATCGTATGTAGCATTAGCACAAAAAATTGGCAACAACAGCAATGTTTTTTCAATAAAAACCGATTACAATATATTTTATACCGTTGATACTGCATTGCAACGTGTTTATGTAAATACTGCAATTAGTAACATGTTAACTAATTACATTAAAAAAAACACGCAACTAACAAACCAGCCCGACAGCACTAATAAAAGCACATTAGGTAATAATGCCCCCGAAATTGCACTCCCTAACATTTGGGGCGATACTTTACGTTTGTCGAAACTTAGGGGCAAATACGTGTTAGTCGATTTTTGGGGTTCGTGGTGCCTGCCATGCCGTAATAACAATAAACACTTACGTAACATGTACCGCAAGTACAGGTATTATGGTTTCGACATATACCAGGTTGCACTTGAACATAGTAAAGCCGACTGGAAAAACTCGTTACGCGAAGACAAGATATACTGGCCCAACCAGGTATCGGAATTAAACTACATGAACAGTAAAACTGCACGGGCATATAACGTAAAAGCTATTCCGGCCAATTTTATTATCGATAAAGAAGGCAAAATTATTGCAACCGACTTATTTGACAACGAACTCGACAATTTTTTATCGTCGTTATTAATGCCGCAAAAAACTGTAGCAAACAATTAAAAATGGTTAACAAACAAAAAAACATATATTTTGCTTCAGATGCTCATTTAGGTTTTCCAACTATTAGCGAAGGCCGTAAACGTGAGAACATTTTTGTAAACTGGCTAAACTCAATTGAGGCCGACTGTAGCGAATTATACCTTGTTGGCGATATTTTCGATTTTTGGTACGAGTACAAGCGAGTAGTACCACGTGGTTTTGTACGCACCCTTGGTACTTTGGCACGCTTTACCGACAATGGTATACCAGTACATTTTTTTACCGGTAACCACGACGTTTGGGCATTTAACTATTTACATACCGAAATTGGCCTTACAATGCACTATGAGCCATTAGCCACAATAATTGGGGGCCAAAAATTTTACATTGCCCATGGCGATGGTTTAGGCCCTGGCGACTGGAGCTACAAGCTTTTAAAAATAGCGTTCACAAGCAAATTTTTACAATTTTTATTTAGCCGTTTACACCCTAATTTTGCATTTGGGCTTGCCCACGTGTGGTCGCGTAAAAGCCGTTATTCAAAAGGTATAGAGGCAACTTTTAATGGTTTAAACAACGAGTACCTTTACCACCACTCGTTAAACGTTTTAAAAAACAACCATTTCGATTATTTTATTTATGGACACCGGCATTTGCTTATAAATGAAAAAATTACCGACAAAAGCAGGTTTATATATTTAGGCGACTGGCTTTACAATTTTTCGTACGGTGTATTTAACGGCACCACTTTTGAGCTTAAAACCGTTAAGCCCAATAAAGTTTAACGGAACGAAACAAGTTCGATATCGAAAATTAATACAGAATTACCCGGGATTGAACCACTGCCATTTTCGCCATACCCTAAATCCGATGGTATAAATAATCGACCTTTGGCACCTTTATTAAACAATGGTATCCCGGTTTTCCACCCGTCAATTGTGTTGGCAAGTAAAAAAGTACGTGGTTCGTTACCGGTTTGGTCAAAAACAGTACCGTTGGTTAAATATCCTTTATACTTAACCGTAACATAGCTCGATGTTGTAGGTTTAGCACCCGCACCTTGTTTATCGATAATATAAAACAAACCCGACGAAAACTCTTTAGCATCAATATTATTTGCAACTAAATAATCGCGTATTATTTGCTTGTCGGTTTCAAGCTGGTCGTTGTCTTTATCGCAATTAAATAACAATATGCACATTATTGACAGTAAAAACAGTTTAATTTTGCTCATAGTTTTATTTGTGCTGGTTGTCTTGCGACTCAATTATCGATAAAGTAACATCGTAAATATAATCGGCAAGTTTTTCCGATTCGGAGAAAATATCTTTATAAACAGTACCAATTTGGTACGAGTATTTGTCGTTTTCAATGTCTTTAATATGCTCGTTGCGCAAATCGTTGCGAAGGTCGTTAACGTTGGTTTCAACCTTTTTTGCCCTAACTTTGGTAACGTTATAATGGTGTTGGTTAAGGTTGTCAATCATAACATCAAAAGCCTCGTCGATTAAGTTGAACATACGTTGAATGTTGCTTTTCATCTCGGGCGATAAACGTTCTTTTTTGCCGCGTGTGCGTGTCATTGTGCGGGCAATGTTAAGACACGAGTCGCCAATACTTTCAATAGCATCGATAATACCAAGCATTGAGCTAATACGTTTCGACGATGCCTGGCTAAGCTCGCCCTCGACAATTTTTGTAAGATAATGTGCAATAGCAACTTCCATCTCGTCGCTTTTGTCTTCGCCAACGTCAATTTTTTCGAAACTTTTAGTAAACTGTTTCTCGTTTTTTTCGATTAACATGCCTTTAAGGCGTGTAAACATTTTGCGAGTTTGTTGTGCATAAACAACTATCTCTTTTTTGGCTTGTAAAAGTGACAGTTCGCTGGTGCTTAACATGCCAAATTTAATGTAGGTAAGTTTAAATTCCTGTTCGTCGTCTTTAATAGGAATTAAGCGTTCAACCAGTTTTACAAGGTACTTAACAAACCATATTTGTATAAGCACGTTAAGAATATTAAAAAAAGTATGGAAAAACGATAATGCAATAGGGATTGCAGTAAAATCGGTTGATGGCGAATGACCTGTAATACTATAAGTTAAAATGTCGATGCCTTTTAAAAAGAATGGTAAAACGGTGAGTATCCAAATTACGCCAATTACATTAAACATAAAATGTATGCGCGCTGCACGTTTAGCACTTGCATTTGCAACAGCTGCGGCAATATTTGCCGTTATAGTTGTGCCTATGTTCTCGCCCAAAACCATTGCCGCGGCAATCTCGAACGATATCCAGCCATTGCTGCACATAACAAGTGTAAGAGCCATAGTTGCGCTCGACGACTGTATTACAACTGTTAAAAGAGTACCTATAACAAGAAAAATAAGGCTCGAGAAAACGCCCATGCCGGTAAAATTACCTAAGAACGATAGTATCTCGGGATTTTCGCCAATGTTTGGAACACTGCATTTAAGCTCCTCTAAACCAATAAATAACAATGCAAAACCAACTAAAACCTGGCCCCACGATTTGCGGTTTGTTTTGCCCGAAAAAATAAGCGGAAAACCTAAGCCTATTAACGGGTACGATAAAATACTCATCTTAACCTTAAAGCCAAGTATTGATATTATCCAGGCAGTAACAGTTGTACCAATGTTTGCACCCATTATTACCCCAACCGACTCGGTAAGTGTTAAAAGCCCCGCGTTAACAAAACTCACTATCATTACCGTGGTTGCACTCGACGATTGTATAACGGCTGTAATTAATAAACCGGTAAAAACACCCATAAACCGGTTCGATGTCATTGCTGCCAAAAAGTTACGTAACTTACTGCCGGCAACCTTTTGAAGGGCTTCGCTCATAAGTTTCATACCATAAAGGAATAAACCTAACGAGCCAATAAGTGTAAGAAAATCGATAAATGAATAATTCATTGTTTTATTTAAATGGCACGAAAATAATATTTAATTGAAAAAATATACCACTATATCAACTATTTATAATTACCGCTTTTTACCACAATTGTATTATTTTACTGATATACTGTGTTTTAAACACTTTATGTTATACAAAATATTTTTCGATTATTTTTACAAATGATAAAACTCAATAAAACCCAAATTGAGCGAATCGCTCAATTTGGGTTTTATTGAGTTCTGTACTTTATTTATTGCATATTTAATTCGATTAATACCAAAGATTTTTGTATTTATAACCATAATTTATTAAAAACCCTGCATTGTACCGTATATTTATAATATTATTGAGCTTATTTGTTGTACCTAATATTTATGGGCAACACAAAGTTACACGGTCGAAAAAAATTGCGGTAAACAAAGTTGTTAAAATCGACAGTTTAAGTTTAGTTTACAACAGCGTAATTATTTTAGACAATAATAACCAACCTGTTAATTTAAACAACTACAAAGTAAATTACCCTAATGCCACAATTTATTTTAACAATAATTTAAACGATAGTTTAGTAACCGTAATTTATAAAGTTTTGCCCTACAACTTTTCAGCTCCGTATTTATTAAACACATGGTTATTTGGACAACACCAAAGTTCGCAAATAATTAACGCCAAAAACAATACACTTTGGCAAAACCACCCCGACACGAGCCAAAAAATTACAACAACCGGAATAATATCGCGTGGTATTGGCATTGGTAACAACCAAAACCTTACAACAACATCGGACATGAACCTGCAAATAAATGGCCAACTTGCCGACGGTATTTTTATTAATGCTGCTATTAGCGATAAAAATATACCATTACAACCCGATGGTTACAGCCAAAAAATTGACGATTTTGACCGTGTTATAATTAAAATACACGACTCGGTACGGTACATTGAAATTGGCGACATTGAGCTTAACCATACCGAAAATAATTTTATGAGGCTTAACCGTAAACTTAGCGGCGCAAAAGCCGGTTCGTTTAACAACAATAAAACGCATTTTACTTTTGCCGGTGCTGTTGCAAAAGGAACATATAACCGTATTGAATTTAATGCTATTGAAGGAGTTTTAGGACCTTACCAGCTTTATGGTGCCAACCACGAAACTTATATTGTTATACTTGCCGGAAGCGAGAAAATTTATATTGACGGCCAACTTTTACAACGTGGCGATAATGCCGATTATACTATTAACTATAACACCGCCGAAATAACTTTTACAATTAAAAACACCATAACAACAAACTCGCGAATTATTGCCGAGTTTCAATACTCCGACAAAAATTATAACCGTTTTTTACTTTACGGAAAAACAAGCATAACATCAAAAAATTCAAAAATCGACGTGGCATTTTTTTCAGAAAATGATGCAAAAAACCAACCGGTAAACCAAAACCTAAGCGAAGCCGAAAAAGAGATACTTGCTAATGCCGGCAATAATACAGCCGGCTTTTATACTCCAAATTTCGACAGCATTGCTTTTGATAAAAACCTTGTACTTTACAAACTTACCGACACTATTGTTAACGGCGTTTTTTACGATTCGGTTTTTGTTTGCTCGGTTAACCCTGCAAATGCTTATTATACTGTTGGGTTTGCACTTGTTGGCCAGGGCAAAGGTAACTATGTTGTTTTACCCGGGGCATTCAATGGCCGCGCTTATAAATGGGTAGCCCCAATAAACAATGTAAAACAAGGCAACTACGAGCCTGTTACTTTATTAATAGCTCCGCAAAAAAAACAAATGTTAACCTTTAGCGCATTACACAACATTAATAAAAACACAAATACGCATATTGAACTTGCTTTTACAAATGCCGACAAAAACACTTTTTCGAATATCGACAATGATAAAAATTTTGGAATGGCAATTAAAACCGGAGCTGGCCATATTATTAAATTTAAAAACACTGACCTTAATTTGATGGCAAACTACGAACTTGTAAGTAACCGCTTTTCGGCAATTGAACGTTTTAGGGCAGCCGAGTTTGAACGCGATTTTAACATTTTAAGTACCGACACGGTTTTTGAACAACTTGTATTATTTAAAGCTGTTTTAAACAATAACAAAAAAAACAATGCAAGTTTAAATAGCCAATGGCTTAAACGGGGCAATAACTATAATGGCATAAAAAACGATGTATCGACAAACATAAGCGTTGGTAAAACAACCTTTACAGCTTGGGCAAGTTTATTAAACAGTAAATCGCAATTTATTGCAACCAATTTTTACAGGCACAATATTAAATTGTTGATTCCGGTAAAAAAAATTATACTATCAACAAGCAATACTTTTGAATTTAACAGAATTAATTATTTACCAACCGACTCGTTGCTAACCGGTAGTAACATGTTTGTTTCGACAACAGCAGCATTAACAACTACCGACAGCAGTTTAGTATCGACACAACTATTATTTACCAACCGTATTGATTACATAAACAGCCAAAACAGCTTTGAACCTTTAACAAATGCAAACCAAATTAGCTTTATTAACAAACTTAACCAAAGCAATAACCAACAATTACAGGCAATATTAAGCTATCGTAAAACATCGGTGTACAATAATAACCTAACAAACAACAGTGTACAGCCCGACCAAAACTTTAACGGCCGTATCGACTATAGTTTAAACCTTTTTAAACGGTCGGTAAGTTTTAATTTATTTTACGAAACTGCTACCGAACTCGAAACCCGCAAAGAATTTATTTACATTGAAGTTGCAAAAGGACAGGGTGTTTATGTTTGGGTTGATTATAATACCAATGGCGCGGCCGAAATTGACGAGTTCGAAATTGCTGCTATACCACAGGAGGCAAATTACTTACGTATTACAACACAAACAAACCAGTATGTAAAAGTTTACTCGCCTAAACTTAATGCAACAATAACAACTAATTTTAACCGGCTTTGGCATAACTCAAAAGGTGTAAAAAAGTTTATATCGATGTGGGGCAACAACTTATCGTTCAGGTCGTTTCAAAAACACAACAACAACACTTTAGCTTACCGTGTAAACCCTTTTTATAGTAATTTATCCGACACTAATTTATTAAGTTCGACAACTTATTTTAGGAACATTTTGTCGTTTAACAAAACAAACCCTGTTTTTGGTGCCGACTGGGTTTACTCGCAATCGCAACAAAAAACATTGCTCAGTTATGGTGCCGACAATAACATTTATAAACAAAATACTTTAAAATTACGCTGGAACATAAAAAGCTGGTTATTAATAACCAACAATACCGAACAAGGTATAAAAGAATATAAATCGCAATTATTCGCACAAAAAAACTTTAATATAAAGTTTTACTCTAACAATTTTGAAACGCACTGGCAGCCTAACACTAAATTACGTGTTAGCTTTACTTATAAGTACACAAATAAACAAAACACAACCGGTAACCAGTTGGCACAATTACACCAAACCGGGCCCGGGTTAAGCTATGCAACGCCTCGCAAAGGCTCATTATTGCTGCAAATAAATGCTATTAAAGCTACTTTTAACCAACCCGAAAACACGTCGATAGCATACGAAATGCTTGAAGGCAACCTTAATGGTTTAAATTTTGTAATAAATGCCAACTTGGACCGTAAACTAAACCAATATTTAAAGCTAACGCTAAACTATACAGGCCGTTTTTTGCCCGACAATACATTTATTAACACCGGCCAAATAACCCTAAGCGCAATTTTTTAGTTTATTTAAACCATTATCTAAACAAAGCGGTTAAGCAAAGCAAATAACAGCTTTACTTAGCTATAATCCCGATTTGCGATTAGCTCAATTTGGGTCTAAATCGATTGAGAAAATTGCTCAATTTGGGTGCTATACAGTTTCCTGCCCTGTAGACTTATTATTGCTATTAAAATTTTTCCGTTTTTTAAACGTGCGGTGTTTTTTTACGCTATTATCGGCATTTTGCCCAACAGAGTTTGAATTTTCGGGTTTTAGAGATTCTTTTTTAAAATTGCCCCGGTTACTGTTATTTTTGTTGTTGGGTTTTCGGCCACTTGGCCTGATTTTATTGCCCCTTCGCCTTTCGAGTGGGTTGTATTCGGGGCCATCGCCAATTTCGGGAGGGTTTGGTATTTTATGTACCGGTTTTTCAATAAGCTTTTCAATCCGCGCAAAGCGATGTTGATCGTCGGGGTTAATAAAGGTAATTGCAACGCCAGTGCTGTTTGCTCTGGCTGTACGGCCAATACGGTGTACGTAATCTTCGGGGTCGTGTGGTACATCGTAATTAAGCACCATACCAATATTATCAACATCGATACCACGGCTTAAAATATCGGTAGCAACCAATACCGGGAATTTTTTATTTCTAAAATCACGCATTACTACCTCGCGTTCGCTTTGCTCAAGGTCCGAGTGAATTGCGTTGCATAAAAAACCGTCTTTACGCAAGTCGGCTAAAAGGGCTTTAACTTTAATTTTTGTTGATGCAAAAATAATAACACTGTCAAGTTCTTTGTCTTTAAGCAAATGGCTAATAAGTCGGTTTTTTTGATTGTCGTAAGTTAGGTAAGCGGCTTGTAAAACGCCCTCGGCGGGTTTCGATATAGCAATACTAACTTGTTTAGGGTTATTAAGTATTGTATTAGCCAACGACCTGATTTTTGAAGGCATTGTTGCCGAGAACAGCATAGTTTGGCGTTGTTTTGGCAGATACGAAATTATTTTGTTAAGGTCGTCAACAAAACCCATGTCGAGCATTTTGTCGGCCTCGTCTAAAATAAGGAACTCGAGGTCCGATAAATTAACATAACCAAGGTTAAGGTGCGACAACAAACGCCCTGGTGAAGCAATAAGGGCGTCGGTGCCACGTTCGATAGCCACGCGTTGTTGTTCCCAAATTGCCGAGTCGCTGCCGCCATAAATGGCCACGCTCTCGAGCC
>CAZJCR010000074.1:13619-15685 GCA_964544385.1 uncultured Bacteroidales bacterium | reverse complement strand
GCTCCTCTCTTTTTTAAAAGAGAGGCGGGGGAAAGATAGTGCTTGGAATAGTCAATCATTTCAATCGAGAACTTTACACAATATAACTCTCAACAAAATACTCCAAACCTTTTATAATATAAACCTAACGCTTTACATGTATGTAGTAAATATTTATTTTTACCTAACCTTGCAAAACCTGTTTTTGTTAGCTTTTGTTTTATAATTTTGCACAAAATAAACATAAACATATGGCCGACGATAAAAAAGTTATTTTCTCGATGGTAGGCGTTAGTAAAACTTTCGCCCCTCAAAAAAAAGTACTAAGCAATATTTACCTAAGCTTTTTTTATGGTGCCAAAATTGGTATCATTGGTTTAAATGGCTCAGGTAAATCAACTCTTTTACGAATTATAGCCGGAGCCGAAAAAAGTTTCGATGGCGAAGTTGTTTTCTCGCCAGGATACTCGGTTGGGTATCTTGAACAAGAACCTGCTTTAGACCCACAAAAAACAGTACGCCAAGTTGTTGAAGAGGGAACAGCCACTGTTGTTGCCCTGCTTAAAGAATACGAAGAGCTTAACCTTAAGTTTGCCGAACCTATGAGCGACGACCAAATGAACAAGCTCATCGAAAAACAAGGCCTACTTACCGAACAAATTGACCAATGCAACGGCTGGGAACTCGACAGTAAACTCGAACGGGCAATGGACGCTCTCCGCTGCCCTCCTGCCGACCGCAAAATCGAGAACCTGTCGGGGGGCGAAAAACGCCGGGTAGCTCTTTGCCGACTGTTGCTTAAAGAACCCGATATTTTACTGCTCGACGAACCTACAAACCACCTCGACGCCGAATCGGTTGAATGGCTCGAACACCACTTACAACAATACAAAGGAACTGTTATTGCTATTACCCACGACCGGTACTTTTTAGACAACGTGGCCGGATGGATTCTCGAACTTGACCGTGGCGAGGGTATTCCCTGGAAAGGAAACTACTCGGGATGGCTCGAACAAAAAGCTAAAAGGCTCGAACTTGAAGAAAAAACCGAAAGCCGCAGACGAAAAACCCTTGAACACGAACTTGAGTGGGTACGAATGTCGCCTAAAGCCCGACAGGCAAAATCGAAAGCAAGATTAGGTGCATACGACCGACTGCTTAACGAGGACGGAAAAGATAAAGAACAAAAACTCGAAATTTTTATTCCTAACGGCCCTCGTTTAGGTAATAAAGTTATTGAATGTGCCGCCGTTAGCAAAGCTTACGACGAAAAACTGTTGTTCGAAAACCTCGACTTTGTTTTGCCACCTAACGGAATTGTGGGCGTTATTGGCCCTAATGGTGCCGGTAAAACAACCCTTTTCAGGCTTATTATGGGACACGAAAAGCCCGACACAGGCACTTTTAACGTTGGCGAAACTGTTAAAATAGGTTATGTTGACCAAGCCCATGCAAATATCGACCCCGATAAATCGGTTTTCGATGTTATTAGCGGTGGTACCGAATTTATTAGAGTTGGCGGCCGCGAAATTAACTCGCGCGCTTACTTGTCGAGGTTTAACTTTGCCGGTGCCGACCAACAAAAAAAAGCCGGCGTTCTTTCTGGCGGCGAACGTAACAGGCTCCACCTTGCCCTTACTCTTAAAAGCGAGGCAAACGTGCTACTGCTCGACGAACCTACAAACGATATCGACATTAATACTTTACGCGCTTTAGAAGAAGGCCTCGAAAACTTTGCAGGATGCGCCGTAGTTATTTCGCACGACCGATGGTTTTTAGACCGTATCGCTACTCATATTCTCGCTTTCGAGGGTGAAAGCCGTGTCTATTTTTTCGAAGGCTCGTATAGCGATTACGAAATTAATAAACGTAAACGCCTTGGCGATATTGAACCAACGCGCATTCGATATAAAAAACTTACAAAAGACTAATACAAATTTTGAGCGCGGGTTACTCAATTAAGGATATGTCGGATTGTTAACTTTGTGTCTTGGTGTCTTTGCGGGCTATAACCATTTTTACTAAAGTTGAGCGGTTTTAACTAAGCAAACAACTGCTTTACATACAGTTAACTCCCTATTTAGATT
>CAZJCR010000074.1:4707-13519 GCA_964544385.1 uncultured Bacteroidales bacterium | reverse complement strand
CCCCTTTTTTTATATTACAACATCACTATTCTCAATTAACGTGTTACCAGCCAGTTCGGCAATAGTTTTACTTTTGTATAAATCAATTAGCTTTTGCCGTGCTTCAACAAAATCGTGGTGCAAAGCGCAATAATTACCATTTCCATGGCCACTCTCGCACTTACCAACCCCTAAAAGGCACGACTCAAAAAGCTCAACCCCCTCAATCTCGACAATAACATCGTACAATGTAATTTTCGAAGGGTTAATACCTGTTCCAAATCCGCCATTTGGCCCTTTTAACGACGATAACAGCTTTCGACGAACCAGCGTTTGCAATATCTTACCTAAATATGGAGCCGGAATATTTAACTCCTTAGTAAGTTTTTTTATCCCTATTTTGCGGTTACCGGTTGCATTTGCAGCAATATAAATAACCGCTCTAATGGCGTATTTACTGGTGTTCGAAAGCATTGGCCTTTATTTTAAAGGTATTTTATCGATACGCACCTGATGTCGGCCTCCCTCAAATTTTTCGGCCAAAAAGGTGTCAACAATTTGCAAAGCTGTTTGGTACGATACAAACCTTGCCGGGATAGCACACACGTTGGCATCGTTATGCTGGCGGGCAAGCGCGGCAATCTCGGGAGTCCAGCATAATGCCGACCGTATTCCCTGATGTTTGTTTGCCGTTATGTTAATACCATTGCCACTACCACAAAGTGTAATGCCAAATTTAAACTCGCCACGTTCAACGGCTGTTGCCAATGGGTGAGCGGTATCGGGATAATCCATACTGTCGGCCGAGTTTGTGCCAAAATCGGTAATTATGTTACCTTTGTCGCGTAGGTATTTTACAAGTTTTTCTTTGGTTTCGTAACCTGCATGGTCGCATGCTATTGCTAATTTCATATTGTAGTTTTTTTGTTGTCCGATTAGCCAAAATTACAAATTAATTTAATACTAAAAGGTATTTTATTACCTCAAATTAAGCTTTTTTAATGCGTAATCGATAAAGTTATTGTAACCGCTAAACCAGCCCGTCCCGATTTATCGTCATGATTAACCCAGTGTGCCTTTCAGGTTCTGTCATTTAGTATTAATAAATCGCAATTTGGGTTTAAATAAAAAGCCACTAACATTTTTAAAAACATTAGTGGCTTAAATAATACATAGTATTAATTTATTGATACAGTGCTTTTTAAAATAATATTGTTTACCGAGTTGCCAACACTAATTGTGAATTTTCCGGGTTCGAGCACCCAACTTTGGCTTTTTTGGCAGTAAAACATAAAATCGGCAGCATTAAGCACTATTTGTACTTTTTTACCTTCACCAACTTCGAGCTCAACTTTTTCAAAGCCTTTAAGTTCCCTTTCGGGACGGATAACGCTACTTTGCCCAGCCGTTACATAAACCTGTGCAACCTCGGCACCTTTATATTTACCGGTATTTTTAATAATAAATTCAACAATAACTTTTGTTTGTTGTCCATTGCCGTCAACTTTGGTTTTTAAGTTGTTAAAACTAAAGTTTGTATATGACAAGCCATGTCCAAACCAGTATAATGGTTCAATATTTTTGTGCATATACCAGCGGTAGCCAACCATAATGCCCTCGGTATAATTAATGTCGTAAATTGGCAGGCTCATGTTAAAATCGGGGTCCCAGCCGGTATAAAAAGGTTTATCGGCCGGCATGTAACCATAGCCTGGCGATTGGCTAAACTGCTGTTCAATGGTAATTGGTAGTTTTCCCGACGGGTTTGTTGTGCCGGCAATAATTTCGGCCAAAGCCATAAAACCATTTTGACCGGGATACCACGAGTAAATAATTGCAGCCACTTTGTTTTGCAATTGAGTAAGGTTACGACCGCCGCCACTGTTAACTATTAACACAATGTTTTTATTTTGTTGCGCAATATTTTCAACCATACTAACTACCGTTGCGGGCAAATCAAAAGGCGTATCCCAGGCTTCGGAGTCGAGCGTGCCAATACTTAAAATAACAACTTGGGCATTTTTAACCTGCTCGTTAGTTGGCTTTTGGCTGTATTCAATTTTATTTCCAAACTCGTTTTGCAAAGCCTTTAACATTGTAACGTGGTTATACCCGTCGACAGCGGCCGAGCCACCACCCATTGGAACTTGCTCAACAAACATGCCTGTAAGTAAAATTGAACCGTTGGTATTTTTGTCGATAGGTAAAATATTGTTGTCGTTTTTAAGCAAAACAATACCCTCGCGCGCGGTTTGTAAAGCCACCTGCTCGTGTTCGGTAAATTTTTGCAGGTAAGTAGTATCTAGCTGGTCGCGTTTATTAAAACCCATTGCAATACTAACTGCAATAATGTTACGTGCCATTCGGTTAATGTCGGCTTCGTCAACTTTTTGTTCATCAATAAGTTTTTTAGCGTTCGAACGCACAAAAATATCGCCAATTTTATCAAAATATTTCATATCGGGCAAAGCGTGCCCGGGCATTTCAAGGTCGAGACCCGATTTAATTGTTTTAACCGGATCCCATGTCGACCACCAGTCGCTCATAACTAACCATTTAAAGCCTAATTGTTTGCGCAATAAATCGTTAATAGCCCAGTTGCTTTGCCCAGCCCACTCGCCATTAACCTGGTTGTACGATGTCATAATTGCCATTGCCCCGGCATCAATACCGGCTTTAAAAGCGGGCAGGTAAATTTCGTGCAAGGTGCGTAAATCAACAACCGAATTCGAGTTTCGGCGGTAATGGTCGGTGTTGTTGGCCAAAAAATGTTTAAGTGTGGCAATAGTACCGGTGTTTTGCACACCTACAACATAGTTTTCGATAAAGCGTGCTGCCAAAAAAGGGTCTTCGCCAAAATATTCAAAATTGCGGCCATTTTGCGACACGCGGTAAATGTTCATGCCTGGGCCTAAAAGCACCTCTATTCCACCAGCCCTGCACTCTTCGCCAATACATTGAGCGTATTTATATGCAAGGTTTGTGTTCCATGTTGATGCAAGTAATATTGGGCACGGAAAAGCCACGGTTTTATCCAACTGGCCATCTAAATCTTTGCGCAAATGTACGCCCTGCGTGGCATCCGACAAATATAGCTGCGGAATATTAAACTGTTCTAAGCCTTTAACAAAAAAGAAATTATGGCCTCCTATTAGTTCAATTTTTTCATCTAAAGTTAGCTGGTTTAAAATACTATCGGCTTTTGCCGATGCCTGTTCGTAATTTAAAGCAGGCTCGAATTTTGGGGTTGGTTTGTCCACTTTTGTTGGTTGGTTACAGGTTATAAATAAAATTGATATTGCCGGTATCAAAAGTTTTATTGAATTTTTATTTGTCATAATATTTAGTTTTTTGTTTCAATTTTTCTTAAACCCTAATTTTAAAATACAAAATTAAGTTTAAACGGGAGCCTTAATTATTGGTTTTTTTTACTAAAACAATACTTGCCTCAAAAAGTAAATACATTGGTACCGATACAAGCGATAAAGTTATAATATCGCTGGTGGGCGTAATTATAGCGGCTACTATTAATATTATTATAATTGCATGCCGTCGGTAGTTTTTCATAAATTGCGAACTTAAAATGCCTGCCAATGCAAGTAACCAACATAAAACGGGCATCTCAAAAATTATTCCCATCATTAAACATAACATTATAAAAGTGCCAATATACGACTGTAACGATATTAGGTTTGGCACATCGGAATTAACCTGGTATGTACCTAAAAACCTTACTGTAAGCGGAAAAATAATGTAATAGCTTACCAAAACCCCCAATATAAATAAAATATATCCCGAGCTTACCATTTTTACGGCCTGTTTGCGTTCGTTGGCATATAATGCCGGCGATGCAAACTTGAACAGCATGTATATTATATATGGCGATGCGCAAATAAGGCCTGCCAAAAAAGCTACACGCATGTGTATTAAAAATTGACTTGCCAAACCGGTATTTATTATGTTTATGTTAAACTTTTGTGGTTCAAAACCACTAATGTTTAATTTGCCAACAACAAAACTTAAAGCCTGATAAGTAACAAACGAACTACTTTTGGGTGCAAATACTATGTTAAACAATTGGTTTTTAAATATAAATGCTATAATTGCAAATATTATTGTTACTGCAATAATTTTTATAATACTGGCACGTAGTTCGTCAAGGTGCTCCCAAAAAGTTAGCATTTTGGGCCCGTTGTTATCAACCATTGTTTAGTCTTGGTTATCGGTTTTTTTATTATCGGTACTGTTATCGGTACTGTTCATACCGTCTTTAAAACTGCGAACGCCTTTGCCAATGCCTTTCATTAGCTCGGGAATTTTTTTTCCACCAAATAAAAGCAAAACAATTAAAGCTATTATTAAAATCTCCTGAAAACCAATACTGCCTAAAAACAATTCCATATTATTTAGTTATTAAGTGTTTTAAAATTAAATATCCTCCAAATATCTGCAAAAGCATACCCGGAATTGCTAAATATAAACCAGTTGTTACTGCATTTATATTGCTAATAAACAATAATGCTAAAACAGCCCCGGCAACCTGATAAAAGATAACTGTAACAATTAGTAAAGGTAGTGTTACTTTTTTAAATTTTGATGCAATAAAACCGGCAGTTATAGCTAATACTGCACCTTTTAATATTATTACAGGCAGGTTAACTGCTAAAGGCATATTAAATAATAACGAGTTTATTACTGGCGACAAAGTAGCTATTAACAGACCGGTTTTATACCCGTATTTATATGCCCCAATTAGTGTGAAAAAAAATATGGGCAAAAATATGTTACCACCATTTGGTACTAAGTGTGCCAACTGTGGCAGTAATATGTTGCCAATAGTAAACACCAAAGCTGCAAAATACAAACGTATGTTGCTAAAGCTAAGCGAATAAAGATTAACACTTGTTGTTTGCATAGTTATATAGTTTTAAAAATTTACGTTTACACCACCAATTACTGTTGCCTTTGGCATTGGGTAACCGGTATTTATATAATAATTGGCTCCTAAAATGTTCTCGGCTTTTACATGTACTTTTATATTTTTATTAATGTTGTAGCTGCCACGCACGTTAACAAGCAAAAAGTTTTGTTTAGTTGCGGGGCTTAACAAGGTATATAAACCCGAAACATACTGCGCCCCGCTACATAAATTAATTTTATTGTTTGTGTATTGTATTTGTGCATAAAGCTTATTGGCTGGAGCCCCTAAAACCGGGTATTCCATTTTTACAAAACTATAGTTTGCCATTAAGCCCCAGTTTTTATCAATATTATAATTTAATTCGGTTTCGAAACCGTAGTTTTTAATTTTTGCAGTATTAACGTTTTTGCCCCGCCCTTCGACAATTATTGTTTGTATAATATTTTTGCCGTCGATGTAAAACAAATTTGCACCATAACTAATTTTATTGTTGAAAAGGTTTTGTGTCACAGCAATTTCGTAGTTTACAATGCTCTCGGCTTTTAAACCCGGGTTTTGCGACACGAACATATAAAGTTCGCGTAACGACGGAATACGGTATCCTTTACCAGCTATTGCCTTAATTTGTGTGTTCGATGGCAAATAAAACAACATGGCAGCTTGTGGTATAAGCTCAGTTTTTGTTTCGGAATAATAGTCGGCGCGAGTGCTAATATCGAGTGTTAACCAACTGCCAATATTTTGTTTTACCCCAAAATAGCCGGCAATTCCAAAGGCGTTTTTGTTTGCAAGCTCAAAAGTACTGTCGGTAAATTGGTTCCAGGCTTTGCCCCCAAAGTTTTGATAATCGGCACCAACAGTTATTATGTTGTTGTTAAACACCGATATTGTTTGATACCAGTTTATCCCAAACATGTTGTCGTACGAGTTAAACAGGTAGTTTTTTGGCTGTTCGGCAGTTTTGTAGCCGTCGTTAATTTTGTGGCGGCCATAATTATAAAACATTTTTAAAGCACCATTAGTATTTGGGTAATTGTTTTCAATTGCCACCGACGATGTTAACCTGGTTATTTCCGAATCGTTGTCGGTTAGCGGGGTTTCAACAGTTCCCGGGTTCGATGAGGTAAAACTGTTTATATTAGCATAGCCCGAAAAATTAATGTTATTGTTTATTTTGTACCCCGCTTTAAAAAATGCCCCGTACTGCTCAAAATCCATGTTTTGCCTATGCCCGTTGCTTTTGTTGTACAAAGCCCCCACCGAGTGGCTAAACCTGTTTTTTTTTATGTTATTTGTTAAATGAGCTGTAAAAGTATTAAACGAACCATAAGCTACATTCAAATTATTGTAAACAGTATCGTGCTTTAATTTTTGGGTAACAATATTAATTACCCCGGCCATGGCATTGGAACCATACAACACCGAGGCTGTCCCGCGTATAACTTCAACACGTTGGGCAGCAACGCTTTGTAGTACGTCGGCAATTGGGTGACCCATTAGGCCCATATATTGCGGGTGGCCGTCGATTAAAACCAAAACCCGAGTTGTTGGGCTGCCACCAATACCGCGTATGCTAAAACTACCGGCCGAGCCTGTTGACACACCGTAACCCATTGCCCCGCGACTTGTTGTAAAAAGCCCTGGAACCTGTTCGGTTAATAATGGCAATAACGACGTTTGGTTACTTTCGGCAATTTTATTGGCGGTTATAACCGACAGGCTCATTGGTATATGCCTTATGTCGTTGGTTGCACGGGTTCCGGTTACAACAACTTCGTTAATTTTTTGATGGCTTTTTACCCCCGATGTGTCGGGTATCGGGTTTTGCGCATCGGCAAAATAAACTACAAAACAACATAGCACAATAAAAACAACTGTACGGTTTACTATTTTATAATTGTTATTGCGCATCGATATATTTTATTAATTATGTTTTGCTAATACTTTATTTTGATTTGGTATTTAAAAATAACGATATGGTTTTTATAATATCGGGTATTTTTTTAATATCAAAACATGCTTTTTCGAGCGGGCACATGTTTGTTTTGTCGCGATTAATAACAACATCAATTTGGGTTTTAAAGTTGTATACAGTATTACTGTTTTTAAGTACATCAATTGCTTTTGTACTAATTATATCGGTATAAAGGCTTTTAACACCACCGGCTATCATAATTGCCGCGGCTGCTTTGCCAACAATTTTATCGGCAACAATTGCCCCGCGTAAAAAATCGGGTTCGTTAGTAAATAAATAATACAAATCGTTAACGCCACGTTGCGTAAAAGTACGTATTGTATTGCCATTTTTAATTACACACGAGTAATTGCCTTTATGTAAAATATCGATAATATTGTCCATAAGTGAAATATTATTTAAAGCTCCCGGTTTTTTTGTAAAAATTTAAATGCATCGGTTTAAGCCTTTTTAATAAAATTAAAATTCGATGCCCTGTTTAAGTTGTTCAACAAAATTGTCGATACGGCGCATTTGTGCCGGAATGTCGATAGTTTGTGGGCAATGTGGCTTGCAAATATTGCAACCAATGCAATGGCTTGCCTGGCGTAGTTTTGGTACGCTGCGGTCGTAGCCTATTAAAAATGCACGGCGAGCCTGTTTGTAATTTTCGTCAAGCGAGCTTTTTGCTACATTACCCTCGTTAAGGCACCGGTTATAATGGGTAAAAACTGCCGGAATATCGATACCATAAGGGCATGGCATGCAGTATTTACAATCGGTACACGGAATTGTAGGGAACTTAAGGAACATTTGCGCCACATCTTTAAGTATTTGTTGCTCATGTTCTGATAATGGTTCGAGCGGCGAGTATGTGCGTATATTATCTTGCAGATGTTCCATGTATGTCATTCCGCTAAGCACAGTAAGCACCGAAGGTAGCGAGCCGGCAAAGCGGAAAGCCCACGATGCCACGCTGTCGTTGGGGCGTTGCTGTTTTAAGTGTGCCATTTGGTAATTGTTAAGCTTGGCAAGCCTGCCGCCCAAAAGCGGTTCCATAACCATTACAGGTATGTTGCGCTTAACAAGTTCGTTATATAAATATTGGGCGTTAATGTCGAGCCTTTCGGTTTGCTCCCAGTCAACATAATTAATTTGTATCATTACAAAATCCCATTTTATGTCGAGCGACAAAAGATAATCGTAAACTGCTATGTCGCCATGGAACGACCATCCTAAATTACGTATTCGCCCTGCCTCGCGTTCTTTTAGCAAAAAGTCGAGTACACCGTTGTCAAAATATCGTTCTTTAATGGCTTTCATACCACCAATACCTGTTGCGTGTAAAAGGTAATAATCGATATAATCGACCTGGAGGTTTTTAAACGAGTTGTAATAAATTTCGAGCGTTCCTTTACGTGATGTTGTGTAGGGGTTGCCGGCAAAATTCGATAGTTTTGTAGCAACAAAAAATTTGTCGCGCGGGTGACGTTTAAGGGCTATGCCCGTGGCTTTTTCCGACAAGCCCATAACATATCTTGGAGCGGTGTCGAAATAGTTAACACCATGTTCAATCGCGTAATCGATAAGCTGGTTAACGGCCTCTTGGTCAATCTCTTGTCCTTTGCCATCGGGGGTTGGTTTTAATGGCCAGCGCATGCAACCATAAGCCAAAAGCGATACTTTGTCGCCTGTTGACGGGTTAATACGGTAGGTCATTTTGTCGGCAGGTATATCGGCGGGTTTTAAGTTGCCACCTGCCACAGATTTATTGTTATTGTTTTTACATGCATAATTTAAGCCTGCCGACAATGCAGCTGCCCCGCCCAATAGTTTAAAAAAATCGCGACGTTTAATATTTTTTTTATTATTGTTTTCCATAGTTATTTCAATAAGTAGTTATTAAAAAATTAAACAGTACGGTGCATTAAATTACCGTGCACCACTAACGCGCTAAA
>CAZJCR010000074.1:0-4697 GCA_964544385.1 uncultured Bacteroidales bacterium | reverse complement strand
CGGGCAAAGGTTTTCACAGGCTCCGCAACCTATACAACGCTCGGTATTAACAACCGGAAATTTTAACGATTCAGGGTTGTTGCTGTCAATTGCAACCATTTGTATTGCGTTAACAGGACAATGTCGGGCGCAATTGTCGCAACTAACATTGTCGGTAAAAACTACGCAGTTTTCTTTTATCCACACAGCGTGGCCAATTTGTAGAGCCGATTTGTCGGCAACTGTAATTTGCGTAATTGCCCCTGTTGGGCAAACTTCGGAACATTTAACACACTCGGGCCGGCAATATCCACGCTCGAACGACATGTATGGTTGCATAAGGTTATTTATGTTTGCCGATGGGTAAAGTATGTTGTTTGGGCAAACCGATACACAAAGCTGACAAGCGGTACATTTTTGTGCAAAATTACGACTGTTGAGCGACCCCGGAGGCGTTACAGGGTTTTCGCGTTCAGGAGCTTTTTTATCTTCGATATAAGCCAGGCCGCCGTCAATTTTTTTCTCCTGGGCTTTTATGGTAGCAGTAAAAGCAAATAGTGCCGATACCGTTAAAAATTTTCGGCGCGAAACGCTGTTGTCGGTATTACTGTGGGTTTGATTTTGAGGTTGGCTACTTTTTTTATGACTATATTTTATTGCATTAACTTTACAGGTATCGATACAATTAAAACAGGTAACACAACGCGAGTAATCAATTGTATGGTTTTTAAAATCGATACACGATGCCTTGCAGTTGCGCGTACAAAGCCCACAATTGTTGCATGTGTTTTTATCGATAACAGGTTTAAGGTACGATACCCGCGATAAAAAACCCAAAAAAGTACCAACCGGGCATACTGTATTGCAATATGTGCGGCCATTACGCCAGGCAAGTATTGCTATTATTATAAAAGTAACAATTGCGGTTACAAATACCGACAGCCCTTTAATAAAAACGCTGGTGTGGTAAAACATGTAGCTGTTGTAATGTTGTGCTACCAGTGCCAACCCGTTGTTTGCTAATTTATACAAAGGGGCAAACAAATTAGACACAACGCGCCCAAAAGCACTATAAGGTTCAATTAACGAAACAGATACACTAAAACCTGCAAAAAACGATACAATAAACAAGGCTAAAAAAATGTATCGTAACAGGTTTAAAGCCGGCGAGTAGGTAAACCTTCGCTTTTTAAATTTACCTGCCACGCGCGATATTATATCTTGCAAAACACCTAATGGGCAAATTACTGAGCAATACAGGCGGCCAAATATTAATGTTAATAATATAAGGGCAATTATAACAATAAAATTAAGAGCTAATATTGCAGGAAACAATTGTATTTTGGCCATAAAACCAAACCATTTGTGCAGGCTACCGGTATAATCGAGAAACAAAAAGGCAATAAGCAAAAAGCTTATTAATGCAGCAATAACTCGTAATTTGCGTAACATAGGCTGTTTTATTTTATTGTTAATGTTAAATTTTATAAAAATAAAATACTGTATTTGTTTAAAAACACGGTTGTTAAAATAGTTGTAATGGTTATATAAAACTGCGATTTATTACAATTTGATGATTTTATTTGTTTGCTATTTAATTTACCAACACAATTTATATAACAGTTAAAAAATTAAAAACCCTACGTAAATAATAAAAATAAATGAAAAAACGCCCCAAAAAAGCAATTTTTTATGAGGCGTTAAAAACTATGAAGATTTGTGATTAAGGTTCGGTTATTCCTTTCCAACTGTCGGTACGGAACGAAGATGCAGGTAACCCGGCCGAATTAAATAAATTGCCTTGGGGGTTTACTGCCCAATTGTAACGTACGGCTACCGGTTGCTTAACTTTATTGCTGCTTAAAATTACTTTATTGTCAACAATTTTTGCATTTGCCCAGTAAAATTGTTTGTCGGGGCCGGCAATTGCAAAACCACGTAATGGTTTATTGTCGTTGGTAGTTAGCCCTTTGTAAGTGTTTAAAAACGATATTTTTGCTACGTTACTTTCAAAAATACAAGTGTCGAGCAAAGGACTTGCATATTCAATATCTTTACCATAAACTAAAGCCAAAGCATTTAAAGCTAAGCGTAAACCAACATCTTGCTTGTTACCTGGGTGAATGTCAACAGCGTCGCCAATATCGGTTGTAACAGCCATGCCGGTGTTAGGCAGTTGGAGTGCCATTGTTTGTGCCTCGCGCAACTCGGCCCAGGTGTCGTCAACAGGCATTGCCGACGGTTGTTGATAATTTGCCAATTGTACAAAAAGGAACGGGAAGTTACCTTGCCCCCATTGCGCGCGCCAATCGGTAATAAGAGCTTTAAATAACTGGCGGTAATGAAAGGCTTTGCCTGCGTTATTTTCGCCCTGATACCAAATTACGCCTTGCATGGCATACGGTATAACAGGGTTTATCATTCCGTTATATAGTACAGTAGGCATGTTTGGGTCCATAGGCGAAACTGGTTTTGTTTCGATATCGGCCATGTCGAAACCTTTTTTAACCAACCAGCCTTTATCAATAGCTATTTTAGTATTACCTGTTTGCAAATAATAATGCCCGGGTTCACCCATAAAACCGCCACCGCCCTGGTAATCTAAAATACGTATTACAATTACATTTTTACCGGGTTTAGCAATACCTGCTGGCACTTTGTATTTCCGAGGTATATTCCATTTGTCGTTTTTGCCAACAAAAACACCATTAAACCAAGCCTGGTCGTAATCGTCGGGAGCACCATAATTAAGTGTTATTTCGCTATTGGCTTGTTCATTAGTAAGCTCAACAATGCGATAAAACCATCCCGAACCATCGAAAACACCGAGCTCGGTTTCTTCCCACAGCTTTGGTAAATCCATTTTTAGCCATGAGCCATCAGATACATCGGGGTTTTTAAAAATCGTGTCGGTACCTTTAATGCCTGTTTCGGCCTGGGCAATTTCGGCCTCGCGTTTGTCCCAGTCGTGTTTGTATTTGGCCAAAAGGCTGTCGCGGCTAACATTAAGGCTGCTAACAATGTTGGTACGTTCGGCATAAAGGTCAATGTTTTTTAAAGTGTTTGCACTTGTCCATGCTTCGGCATCGGTACCGCCCCACGACGAGTGAATAAGGCCAACCGGCACATTAAGCTCGGTATGTAGTTTACGGCCAAAAAAGTAGGCTGTTGCCGAAAATTCTTTAATCGATTGTGGCGAACACTGTTGCCATCCATCGGTTGCAATTGTGTCGACAGGCTGAAAAGCTATATTGCGTTTTACTGTAAACAGCCTTATGTTTGGGTAATTTGCCTGTTCAACCTCAATTTTTGCGTTGTTAAGCTTAGCCCAATTTCCATCAACAGGCATCTCCATGTTGCTTTGCCCCGAGCAAACCCAAACCTCGCCAACCATAACATTCTGTAATACTATTTTATTAGTTTTACAGGTTATAACCATGCTGTCGGGGCCGCCATATTGTTCGGCATCTAAAACAAGCTTAAATTTTCCGTCGGAACCTGTTTTTGATGTAACAAACTGACCCCTAAAAGCTACTGAAACATTGGCGTCGGGGGTGGCAGTACCCCATACGGGTATTTGCATGTTTGCTTGTAACACCATATTGTTGCCAAACAATTTATTAAGCTCGAGCGGCTGGCTTTTTTTATTACAACCTGCAAATAAAATTACAATGGCTGTAAATAAAGTTGTAAATAATATGTTTTTCATTATAAAAATTTTAAAATTACTTAACAAAGTTAACTTTAAATGCATTAGTTATATCATCATTTTTTATACTAATAATATAAATACCAGGTTGTAGATTAAGTTGTTGTAGATTAGTAGTAAAAACTACGTTTTGTCCAAAACTATTATCAATAATTTTGCTAAACACTTTTTTACCAATAGCCGAATACATATCAATAATAGCCAAACCGTTATTACTGTTAGTGAACGAAATATTTATATCGTCATTAACAGGGTTTGGGAACACCTGTATATTATTGTCGATAATGCTATTAACCTTAGTGTAACCGTCGATAGCTGTTATTTTAATTGTAGCTGTTTCGCTTAATTCGATGCTGTCGCTAACAACTAACGAAAAAACATACTCGCCTTCCATATCGAATTTTGTGCGCGCTGTGGCCGAATATTGTGCAAATAATACCGATGTGCTGCCTTGTGGTTTCGACACAATTTTCCAATTATATGTTATCGGGTCGCCGTCGGTATCGTAGCTTTTTTTGCCAACAAGGTTAAAATTTTTGTTTAGAGCCGATGCGGTATCATTACCAACCACAGCAACCGGCTTTGCGTTTGATGCACGTACTTTAACAGTTTTTACGGCCGGTATGCTTTGTAAAAAGCCAGCTGTAACAACAAGCTCAATAATATATTCGCCGGCAAGGTCGGGTATAAACGATGCTATTTGTTTATTACTGTTTGTAATAGTAGTTGTACTGCCCGATGGTTTTTGGGCAAATGACCAGTTATAACCTGTAATTAATTCACCATCGGGGTCAAAACTTTGCCCGCCATCGAGTTCTGTATTGTAACCAACTATGCTTTTTTGATAGTTGGCAGTAACAGCAATTGGAGCAGCAGAGCCAATATTACCGGCAACTAATACCCTTGCTATTTGTACAAAATGACCCGATGTGCTTGATTCGCTAATAACCTTTATGTTTAAAATATGGTCACCATCTGATAAGCCTTCGTTAACCAAAGCAAATGCATA
>CAZJCR010000073.1:0-15728 GCA_964544385.1 uncultured Bacteroidales bacterium | reverse complement strand
ATATATCGCTGCGCCACATTGACCCCGAAAACTATTACAGTATTGCCCGCAAACTTAAAGACACAAAAAAACAACGCGAAGATTATATTGAACAATTCTCGGCTCCAATAAAAAAAATACTCGATCAAGCCGGCATTAAGTACGAAATTAAAGGCCGCCCAAAATCGGTAAATTCAATTTACGGAAAGGTTGTAAAAAAAGATATCGATATATCAGAAATATTCGACCTTTTTGCCATTCGCGTTATTTTAGACAATGTTGAAAAAGAACACGAAAAAGACGCCTGCTGGCACATATACAGCCTTGTTACTAATATTTACACCCCAAACCCTACCCGCTTACGCGACTGGATATCGACACCAAGACCCAGCGGTTACGAGTCGTTACACACTACAGTAATTGGCCCCGACAACCATTGGGTTGAGGTACAAATACGCACACGCCGTATGGACGAGATAGCCGAAAAAGGCGATGCAGCACACTGGAAATACAAAGAATCGGGGAAAGGCGAAACTCACGACCAATGGTTACGAACCATACGCGATGTACTTGAACAAAAAAACCCCGAGTTTATTGAAAAAACATACAGTAACCAAAAAACCGAAAGCTTAACCGATATATTTATTTTTACCCCCCAGGGCGACATAAAAAAACTGCGCGGCGGATCAACTATTCTTGATTTTGCATACTCAATACACAGCAATATTGGCAACCAATGTACAGGTGCCAAAGTTAACGACCGCATTGTTCCAATTAAACATAAATTACAAAATGGCGATACCGTTGAAATAATTACATCGAAAAACCAAAAACCAAAAATTGAGTGGCTTAACATAGCAGTTAGCTCGCGGGCTAAAACAAAAATTAAACGCGCTATTAGCGAAAACGAATTTCGCCAGGCCGAACTTGGCAAAGAGATGCTCGAACGTAAACTGTCGCACATTAAAATTGAACCCGACGAACAAGCACTGCTTAAAGCTATTAACCAATTTAAATACAAACGGGCACTCGACTTTTACCAAGATATTGCCGACGAAAAACTTGATGTACAAAAAGTTAAAGATTTTATTGTCGAATCGCTTAACAACGACGAAAAAGAAACCGTTAGCCAAACCGACGCAAGCGCTGGCGAATACGTACACCATCAAAAAAATACCGATAACCTGCTTATTATCGACCAAAACATAACAAATATTGATTATAAGCTTGCAAAATGTTGCCACCCAATACCAGGCGACAAAATTTTTGGCTTTGTTACCGTTGACCGCGGAATACAAATACACCGCCAAACCTGCCCAAATGCCGCCGACATGAAAGCCCGCTACCCATATCGAGTGTTACCGGCACAATGGACCGACGAAAAAATTGGCTCGTCGTTCGATGTTGATATTATAGTTACAGGTATCGACCGCATTGGTATTATCAGCCACATTTCGGAAGTTATATCGAAAGACCATAAAGTAAAAATAAGGAGCATTGCTATTAACACTAAAGACGGTGTTTTTCAGGGATTTATAACTATTTTTGTTAACAATCTCGACCACCTTGACTCACTTTTAGCTAACATTAACAAAATTAAAGGAGTGCTTAAAGCCGAGCGGTTAGATAAAATATAAACTTTTACTAAAAATGCCTAAATTGTACTATTTTAAATAAACAGCTATGCAAAAAATAATCAGCTTTATATCGATAATATTAATAGTTAACAACTTAGTTGTGTCACAAAATATTACTATCGAACCGGTTAACCCACGCATACCATTAAATATTTATACATTTAGTAAAAATAATATTAAACAAACCAATGCATTGCCAACACGTTACGATTTGCGCGAAAAAAACCTTGTAACCGAGGTTAAAAACAAAGGCGTTTGCGGTGCATGTTGGACATTTGCAACCATGGCAGCTATTGAGAGCAACTGGTTAAAAAATGGTTATGGCACGTTCGACCTGTCGGAACAAAACCTGCGTACCTGCAATGGCTTTTTTACAGGCCCCTATGGCTCGTGCACTGCTGGTAATATCGACAAAGCTATTGCTTACCTTGTAAACGGTAAAGGCCCGGTAAACGAGATGCGCCACCCATACAACTCATCGGCAACGGCCGTGTGTGAGCCTTATGCACCAATGGCATTAGTGCCCGAGGCTCGCATTGTACCAAATAATATTGAAACAATTAAACAATGTATTATTGACTATGGCGCGCTTGTAAGCAGCATGTATTACCACGACGACTATTTTAACACCAGCAACTATACTTATTTTTGCAATAAAAAAACCGACCAAAACCACAGTGTTACCCTTGTTGGCTGGAACGATACATTAAAAATTGGTAACAATAACGGGGCATGGATTGTTAAAAACGATTTTGGACGTAGCTGGGGCGACAAAGGGTATTTTTATGTATCGTACAGCGATTCGGTTTTCCCGGGCAACGTTGGGTATTTTCCAACGCGTTTTAATTACAGCCCAACCGACAAAATTTACGGTTTCGACGAGCTTGGTTTTTGTGCTAAAGCAGGCTACGGCGAACCCACAGGTTACGCCTTGGTTAAATTTACTATCGACGGATATTTGCCAATACAATATATTGGTACATACCTGCATACCCAAAACAGCTATATCGAAATTGAAGTATACAGCCATTTTACCAACGGTAAACTTAGCGGGCTATTGAGCAAAGGCGAGCCTTTAAATGCAACATTTCCGGGCTATTATTTATACAAGTTGCCAAACCCTGTTGCTATTGAAAATGGTAACAACGTGTTTATTAAAATAAAATATTACATGCCTGGCAGTAAAAGCCCAATACCTGTCGAAAAGTTTATTGAAAACTACGCGGAGCCTCAAATAACAACCAACAATTGCTGGATAAGCAGCACCGGCGAAAGTTGGTACGCCTTGGGCAATAATGCCACTAACAATGCCGACAAAATTGATGTTTGTATAAAAGCTTACACGTTGCAAAACCCTGTTGGGATAAAAGATAACCAGACTACAGTTTTTACAGTATATCCAAACCCAAACAACGGCAACTTTAATATTGAAACAAGTTTAAACACCGGTTTAGTAGAACTTTACCAAATAAGCGGTAAAAAAGTTTACGAAACAAATATTAACAATAACATAATAAATATTAACAATGCCGGGTTACACCCCGGGGTTTACTTTATACGGGTAACTTCGGGCAATATTATCAAAACACACAAAGTTATTGTAAGATAATTTATTTAAGGTATTTTCATAAACTTGTGTGCCTGTAACGATACCATCCATTTTGGGTTATTTTTACAGTACTCAACAACAGGGCCTATATTGGTTTTGTACCTGCTCCACTCAGTTTGTAAAAACAATAAACAGTTTGGTTCAACTTTTTTGGCGCAATCTTCGGCCCATAAAAAATCGGTATCAAGGTCGTAAATAATAACTTTAAGTTCGTTAGCGCGCGCATACATACTTTGGTGCGGGTGATAATTAGTTTTAGGCGACAGGCATATCCAGTCCCACACACCAGTAAGTTGGTGTGCCCCCGATGTTTCGACAAAAGTTTTAATATTATGTTGCTTAAGTTTATTACACAATGGCAATAAATTATACAACGATGGCTCGCCACCGGTAATAACAACCGCCTGAGCCGGAGTTTTAAGTACGCTGTCGACAATATTATCGATATGTACCAATTGGTGTATTGAAGGGTCCCACGACATTTTTGAGTCGCACCAACGACAGCCAATATCGCAACCACCAATACGTATAAAGTAAGCAGCTTTACCGGTATGGAACCCCTCGCCTTGTAACGAGTAAAACTGCTCAACTAAAGGCAGTTGGTAACCGTCGGTGTTAATTATGAATTTTTTTGTTTCCAAAACGTAAAAATTAAATCAAGGGTGCAAATTTAATCAATTTTTACATGTCCCCAATTTTCGCCTTTACGTATACGGTTAAGTTGTGTATGAGTAATACCAAATTCTTTTGCAATTTTATATAACGGGTTTTTGCCGCGCTTAAGTTTCTTTTTAAGCCTTATAACTTCGGTTTCGGTAAGTTTTGCGTATGTAATGTTTTTGAGGCGTTTTTTGCGGGCAGTAATAACATTTGGGTTGTGTTGGTTGTGTTGGTGGAGCTCGGTACGTGTAACCCATTCAAGGTTTTCGTGGTAGTTGTTTAGTTTGTTATAATCGCGGTGTATAACGTATTTATGGTCGGGGCCGGGTTGTTTACAAAAGTGCATAGCCACAAGCCTGTGTACCGATTCGGTAACCCGCTTTTTGCTGTGTAGTTTTCGTTTAAAATTATTAATGTACTCGAAACCCGATTTATCTTTGTACTGGTTTACACTTTTTAATATTTCCCAACTACCGGTGGTTTGGTCGTAATGCCGTACTTTACCATAATTCGACACTTCGTAAATTTCGCCCTCAACAATTTCGGGCAATGTAAAACGACACCATTGCTCGTTCCAAAAGCTTATTTCTTTCATTTTAAATTGTTTGATACTAAAAACATCCCTATATAGCAAAGTAAATCAATTTATTTTAAAATACAATCGGTTTTGTTACACATTGTAATAAAATTGTTATAACAGTTTTAGTAAAATTTTGTTTCAAAAACACATGTTATTATCGATTAATATAGTTTAGTATAATTATTTTTTACATAACATGTTCAATTACAACACATTTTAATTGGTTATACATTTTAATACGGTAATTAAATTTAATTTATTGTTAATCTTAATTTTATCGCAACTAAATTATTTTTAAACTTAAAATAATATTCATTTTTTGTTTTTTGCCAAGTTTTGCTCAACTTATAACTATTACCGTTAATAACAATTTACAAAGTTTACTAATTACAACTTAATAATTATCAACAACTTAATTGTGTTTATTTATTTTACTAAAACTATGCATAATTAAATTGTATTATTGCCGATAACGGTTTTAAATAGAATAAGCATATTTTAATAATTTATTATTTTGTTTGTAGAGTATTATAACATACATATCTAAAAATGTAAACCATATTTTTGTTTCTTTACAACAAAATTATATTGCTATATTATGTTAAAGTTAAAGTGGGTTTTCAGAGTTTTATTATACCTGTCGGTATGTTTGGTACTTTATTATTTATATACATTCGATTATTTGATATTAAACAACTTACAGTTTAATATACCATTGCTTGTATTATCGATAATAATATTGTGGGCGGGGTTTACAGTTAGTGCATTAAGCTGGGGCAACAGCCTAAAAGTGCATAATATAAAAATTAGCAAAAAACTGGCTTTATACTCACATGGGGTATCGGTATTTGCCAAATACATACCTGGAAAAATTTGGGTAATTTTAGGGCGGGCGTCGGTAGTGGTAAATGCCGGGTTTGGCAGTTTGTCGCACAACAGTGCAATATCGTTAAAAGAGCAGTTGGTATATTTATTTACCGGTTTGTTTGTAAGCTTAATTGCCTTATTGTTTATATCAATAAAACCTGTTTTTATTGTAATTGTGGCACTAACAGCTTTATGTTTGTACTTGTTTTTGTTTTGGAAAAAGGTGTATAATTTGGCTGTAAAAATATATGTAAAACTATTTAAAAAGAGTTTTAACGTACCGTTTGTTGGATTAAAAGCTGCCTTGCCAATTTTTAAGGCAGTATTTGGATACTGGTTTTTGTGGAGTTTTGGTTTTTACCTGCTTACCTTGTCGTTAATACCAGGGGTACCGGTTATTGTTGCGTTTGCTTTTCCGGTAAGTGTTTGTTATGGTTTGCTTGCAGTAATTGTACCAGGCGGTATTGGTGTTCGCGAAAGCATAATTGTATTAATATTAACAGCCGCCGGTATTGACCCGGCAATGGCTGTTACAATATCGGTAATACAAAGGCTATGGTTTGTTAGCGGCGAGATTTTTATTTTTACGCTTGCCTGGTTTGTAAAAATTACGCAAAAAAAATGGTTACATGTTAACTAAAAAAACTGGTAATTTTGTTGGCAATAAATTCAACCTGGCTATTAGTAAGCTCATAATATAAAGGCAACCTTAACAGATGGTCGGTATAAAAATCGGTATTTTTAAGCTCTCGGCCGTCGTGATTATTTTTATAAAATTCCGATTTATGTAACGATAAATAGTGGAAAACCGATAGTATCTGGTTTTTCTTTAAGTAGTTTATTAAGTTTGAACGGCTTGTTAACGAGTTGCAAATTATATAAAACATGTGCCCGTTGTTTGTGGCATAGTTTGGTATAAGTGGTAGTTTTATGAATCCTTTTTGTTGCAACGGCTGTAAAAGCTGATAATAGTAATCCCAAATTTCGATTCGGCGTTTTTGTATATTGTCGAGGTTCTCGAGCTGGGCGTATAAAAATGCTGCAGTAAGTTCCGATGGCAGGAACGATGAGCCAATATCAACCCAACCGTATTTATCGACTTCGCCCCTGAAAAACTCGGCCCGGTTAGTGCCTTTCTCCCAAATAATTTCGGACCTACGTGTGTAATTATTGTCGTTAATAGCTAAAAGACCACCCTCGCCGGCAATAATATTTTTTGTTTCGTGAAACGAGAAAGCTGCCAAATTACCTAACGAGCCTAAAGGTTTACCGTTATAAAACGAGTTTATTGCCTGGGCGGCATCTTCAATAACTTTAATATTATGTTTTTTTGCAATACCCAAAATAGTGTCCATTTGGCAAGCCATACCAGCATAATGTACTGGCACAATTGCTTTGGTTTTTGGTGTAATAAGTTCCTCAATAAGAGTTTCGTCAATATTGGGATTATCGGCGCGGCTGTCGGCAAAAACAAGTTTTGCGCCGCGCAGTGCAAATGCATTTGCTGTTGACACAAAAGTGTACGAAGGTAAAATAACCTCGTCGCCCGGGCAAATGTCTAATAGTATTGAACACATCTCGAGCGCATCGGTACAACTTGTTGTTAATAATACTTTATTAAAATTATACCGGTTTGTAAAATACTCGTGGCATTTTTTCGAAAACATTCCGTTGCCCGATATTTTGCCCGATTGTACGGCTTGTTTAATATATTCTATTTCGTTTCCCGATATGAATGGTTTGTTAAATGGTATCATAAAAATATTTTTATTTGTTTATAAAAACAGGTGCTTTAGTATTTGGGTTGTAAATAAAATCGGGGTAAATAAAAACCCGGTAATCATTAAAATCGATTAGTTTTTTGTATGCCCCCATATTCGATATAAGCAAGGTGGTATCTTCGCTTTTGTTTAATATTACAAAGTTAAATACATTATTAGTTGCAGGGTTATTTTTAAAAAACCAATCGCTATTACAAACTATCCAAAGGTTTGCATAGCCTGTTGGGTTTGCTGTATAAATTTTTTTGCCCGATTTGTTAAACAGCCAGGCATGTTTTGAGCCCCAATATGTTGCCACACCTTTTTTAAGTTCATAAGTATTGTTGGCATTATCGACAGCCTGCGATATTTGCGGATAAAAATTTAGATAATTTTTTAACCCACTATTTTTATTTTTTGAATAATTTGTAAGGTTAATTAACAAAAATATATAAGTACCCGAAATTATAATGGCCAAAACTTTTTTATACAAGTTTATTTTTATTTGGTAAAGTAATACTGGTGCCGTTAAAACACCAATGTATAACGCCGAAATATTATAACGTATTTTGGCTGTACCAATGTAATCGCCCAAAATAACCGGTGTAAAAAAAACTATAAACATGTAGCATAAAACAAATAGTTTAAGGCGTGTAATGTAGTTTAATTGCTGTTGTGTTTTATTTAAACAAAATGTAATAAACAACTGTACCAACAAGGTAATAAAGGTTACTAACGGAATAAGTACAATTAATGACAAAAAAATATCGGTTTTAAAATATCCGTATAACTGTGAAAAAAGCAGCTGTGCCGAACTTAACATTTTAGGTACCGATATTTGGGCAACCGAGTAGTCGCGTATGGTTAAAAAACCCGACAACTTTAGTAAATTAAAAAACGTTACGCCCAAAACTATTTGAGTTAAAATGGTGCCAAGTATCAGCGAGTTTTGTTTTAAGTTACTTTTATTGTACATAACAATAACACTAAATAACGCCGGCACAGTAAACATTACTATATAAAGCTTGTCGGATATAATTGCAATAATTCCGGTTAATAACAATAATACTAAGTATTTTATTTTTTGATGGTTAAAGTATTTAAACATAAACACTAACGACAGCAGCGAGTTAACAAATGGCCCAATGTGGTAAGTGTTTGATAAAACATGGAATGTTATAATAAAACCATTACCAAAAATACCAACAACAACAAACAACAAATAAAATAATGTTACTGCATAAATTAAAAATTTATTATTGATGCCGGTAACTAATTTAATTATGTATGCAAACAAAAAAATAACAGTGTAAAATTGCAAAATTGCAAATACCATTGATGATAAAGCTACATTTTTAAATACAGCAAAAAGCAAAAAATAAAAAAGCATGTCGGGGAAAAAGCCTGGTGCCCCAGGAACGCTCCAATTGGCAAAACTGTTGCCGTCGATAAAAATATCGGTAAAAACACTGGCAAAATATAATATATCGGAATTTAACATGTAATTAATATTGCTTGGCTCCAAGTTGTTATAAAAAACTAAAATGGAAAAAACCGATATAAATGCGCAAACAAAATAATGGTAGTTATGCTTAAAAAACATGGTTATTTTGTCCATAAGTGATATATATTTTGTGTTTCGTGTACAATAAAACCGTTTTTTATATAAAAATTAAAAGCCGGTTGGTTATCGAATTGTGTTACCACCAACAATTTAGTAATACCTGTGGTATGCAAATAGTTTTGGCACTTTGCAATTAACCAACTGCCAATATTTTGGCCACGGGCACTACTGTCGACAGCAATTAACCCAATTGCCCCCTGTGTTTGCAGGCATTTTAAGGTAACAAAACCTAAAATTTGGTTATCAACGGTATAAACAAAAGTTTTATCGGCAAAGCCATGTAGTACGCTGTTTTCAATCCAGGTATTATAAAATTTTTCGAACATACCGTCTGGTATGTTTTCATCGGTTTTAAACCGCGAGTAAATACCACTTTGCAATGCTAATTTGTATAATTGTGCATCTACAGTATTACCCGTAAAGTTTGTAATATTGTCATTTACAGGTATGTTAAAGGTTGCAACATTTTTAATAAATGTTACTTTTTTATCGACAAGTTTAATTTTTGCATCGGCCAAAGCCTTGTTAGCATAAATATTATCGGGGGCAACTGTGCAATAAACCAGTTTATAGCCCATTTTTTTCGACACATTTACTAAAGCGTCAGCATCAAAAATAACAGTATTATTTATGTTGCAGCGGCCAATTTTAAACCCAAAAAAATTGGTATCCCATGTAAGTGTTTCAATGTCAAGCATTAGTTTAACTCTTGGTCAATAATAAAAACCGGGCGGCTTTTAACTTTATCGAAAGTTTTGCCAATGTAAAGGCCAACAACCCCGATAATAAAAATAGTTAACCCGCCAAAAAACCATATCGACAAAATAAGGCTTGTGTATCCCAAAACTTTAATATTGCCGTTAAAATACCGTATAAGCTCAATTATTAATAATAAAAATGTGAATGATGAAATTACCAGCCCGAGTTTAATTGTAAGTCGTAATGGTTTTTCCGAAAAAGCAATAATAACATCGAGCCCTAATTGCACCAGTTTTTTTATGGAGTACGATGTTTTTCCGTATTTACGCTCGTCGTGCTCAATATTTAAAGTTGTTTGTTTAAAGCCAACCCATTTAACCATAGCCGGAAAATATTTAAACGAGTCGCCCATACTGCAAACAGCCTGTACTACATTGGTGTTATAAATGCCAAAATTAGCTATGGCGCTGTCTTGTCGGGTATCGGTTAAATAGCCGAGCACTTTGTAAAAAACTTTCGAAAAAGTTTTTTTAATAAAATTGTCGCGGCGGTTTTCGCGGCGTCCTAAAACAACTTGCGAACCTGTGTTAATGGCTGTATTATAAAAATTCAGTATCTCTTCGGGGCGGTCCTGTAAATCGCAGTCCATTACTACAACCCACTGGCCTTTAGCTTTGGTTAAACCAGCGTAAATAGCTTTGTGTTGGCCAAAATTTTTCGACAAACATATACCTTTTACACGGTTGTCGCGGTTATGCAAATCGACAATAGTTGGCCACGGGTTGTCGGGGCTGTTGTCGTTTACAAAAATAAGCTCAAAATTATCGGTAATTTGTTCAACCGTTTGTTTAACCCTTAAATAAAGTTCGTGTAACGATGTTTTGCAGCCGTAAACCGGCGTTACAATAGATATTAAAATCATTTTTATTTGTTTAACCGTTCATTGTCCTGAATATCCATCCACATTGCAAACAGTAGCGACTGAAACCCGCTTATGAACAAAAATATAAATGCCAAAACTGTTACGGGGTTTGCTGCCGAGTGGCTAAATACTTTTAAAAGTATTTTTATGCCAAAAGGCACCGACACTGTTAACAATAAAAAGCCTATATGATAAAGAATAAACATTGGGTGAAAGCTTTTTACCATGTATTTTTGCCATAAACGTTTAAAAAAACCTTTTAACAAAATGCGCGATATGCGAGGTATTACTTTCAGAATTTTCATTTTCGACTGTTCGCCAATTTCGTAAACCGGTTTAATTGGCACCTCGGTAATAGTGCAAAAGTTTATGTTTAGTTTTACCAAAATATCGTTTGGGTAACCGTAAGTTGGGTAAAGGTCGTAAAGTTTAAGTGCTTTTAACGCTTTAAGCGATATTGCGGTAAAGGCAGTTTGGGTGTCGCTAATATGCCAGTACCCCGATGCTATTTTTGTTAGTATTGAAAGTACCGAATTGCCAAAGTACCTTATTTTAGGAATAATTAGCGATGAGCCGGGGTAAATAAGCCGGTTACCTTTAACATAATCAACCTGATTATTTAGTACGGGCATGCAAATAGCCTCAAGCTCCGAGGGGTCCATTTGCCCATCGCCATCAATTTTGGCAACGCAATGTATCTCGTTCTCGCGGCACCATTTATAACCATTTGCAACAGCCGCGCCAACACCGCCATTTTGTATATTATCGATAAGTATAATACGCGATTTTTGTGGCTGGTTGTTATAAATTTTGTGTGCCACATACAAATTTGCCTGCCCTTTTATAAGGTCGTGCATTGCAATATCAACCATGTTGTAGCGGTTGGGCGTAATTTGTAATGGTTTTATTAAATTATTTGTGTAATCGTTAGTGTCGGCATCAATAATTTGCCGTACAATTGCCGAAGTATTGTCGGTTGAGCCGTCGTTAACAACAATAATGCGGTCAACAAAACCGGGTATTGTCGATAAAACCATCTTAATTTGCGACTCCTCGTTGTATGCCGGTATTACCACGGCTATAGTTTTATTGTTGATCATATTTTTTTGAGTAGTGGTTATAAACCCTGTTAGCCTCAATAAGTGCCATTTGTTCAAAAGTAACCCCGCTGCGGCTGGCTTTCTTTTGCACCTGTTTTTTCCAACGCGGGCTGTTATTTATCTCGGTTAGGTAATAATCAATTTTAATACTTTTAAAGTATTTCCCGGCATCGTTGTTATTTACCAGTAACATAGCGTATTGCATAAGCAGTGTGTCGGTGCTAACATTGACAGCTGGGTGTATTGTTTTTAAACTGTTAATAAGTGTGGTGTTGTTTTTATTTTCGGCAATAATACGGTCAACAAGCATTTGCTGTGTAACAACCTGGCTGCGGCTAAATGGTGCTTCGTACTCGTATATTCCAAGCCTTGCAAGTTTATAGTCAGGGTGCATTATTACGCTCCAGTATTTAGCAGTAGGCCTAATTTTTAAAAAATTTTCGCAATAAGCCTCTTTATTGGTAAGCCAGTAACTTAACGACATATTACGATATTGCTTTATATTAAACTGGTTAAAAAATACAAGTAAAAACATTAATGCTACTGTAGCATAACGCCAAATTTTGTTTTTAAAACCACCATTAATAAATGCTGCCAATGGTAACGCCATTAGCCCATAAAAATCGACCATGCTGCGTTGCCCAAAACTACCGCCGTACCACCAACACCACCACGACGATAAAACATAAATCATTACAGTTAAATAAATTGAAATTGGTATGGTAAACTTAATTTTTTGTTTGTACATGCTATAAAGGCCAATAACAGCAAGTAACATTATTGGAGTATAAATAAACCAGCCTTTATCAAAACTAAACAGCATTTTAAAAATTTGTGGGTTATCCCAGTAAAAGCGGTCACTGCGCTCGCCATACGAGAAATAAAACAACCTGCCCGACACGTATTTCCAGTAAATAAACTGTGGTACCCAAACTAAAATAAACATTGCGGCCATTAACGCAACGTGATACCAATTTTTAACTAACCGGGTAAAATTGTTTTTTATGTCGATAAAACTGGCAGTACGCCAAAAAGGTATCAGTAAAAGTATAATAATATTTGTAGGCCGTATTAGTGCAATAATACCCGATAAAAGACCAAGTATTACTGTATTTTTTAACGATATTTTATCGTACCATTTCTCTAAAAAATATACAAACATTGTAATAAGCACAAAGTTGTATCCATGTGGCATTGGAGCTGCATAACCCACGTAAAAAAACAGGTTTGTACCACCGGCAATTGCAAACATTGTAAGGGCGGTTACTTTATCGTTAAAATACCGCGCTAAAAGTTTTCGTAAAAATATTAATCCAATAATAAAATAAAACAGTGTACTAAACTGCAAAGCCACATGGTAAGGAAAGCTATAACCGTTGGCATCGTATTGCGGCGAAATAGTTGCTGCAACGTGGCCAATTAAAAAAAAAGGCGCGTATAAAACCGATAAACCCATTGTTGTTAATATCGCGCTTTTCCCCGTAGGGGTTTCAACAGGCCATATCCAACGGTTAAAAAACGAGGGGTCGTTGCGCATAAAACCAAGGCTAAGGTCTTTATATATAAAGGTGGCCGGCAAATAGGCATAATACGACTTTATGTCGAAAAGTATTACACCTTCTTTTGGTTCGTTGTATGAGTGGTGATTAAAATTTACAAGCGGAAAAACAAGAATAAAAAATACTATTACTGCAAAACTTAATTGATACTTAATTCTTTTTATCATTTGTATTAGAATTATTTTAATGGCCTAAAAATAATAAATTAATGAATTTTTAACCGGCATTTAGTTTTATGATGTTTTTTATTAAATATAAAATTGAATTATAAACAATAAAACCATAAAAATAAATTAATTATTAATAATTAATTGTTTATGCTGTTTGTAAAATATCCCAATACTCAACAGCCCGGCGTGTATGTGGTATTACAATTGTACCGCCCACAATATTTGCAACAGCCAGCACTTCAAACAACTCATTGGTCGATACATTTTGTTCGTGGCATTTTTCTAAATGGTATTTCACGCAGTCGTCGCAACGCAAAACCAAACTTGCAACAAGCCCGAGCATCTCTTTAGTTTTAACCGGCAAAGCTCCCTGTGTATAAGTATTTGTATCGAGGTTAAACAACCTTTTAATTACCAAATTATCGTGCGATAATATGCGTTCGTTCATTTTGGCGCGGTAATCGCGAAATTGCTCTATTTGGGGGTTCATAGCAGTATTTTAAATAATTGTTGCAAATATAGTTTTTTGTTTTGTAATATAGCAATAGCTGATAATAGTACTAAAGCTCGTAAAACTCAAATTTGGCAATTAGCCCAATTGGTTTATACCCAAATTGAGCTAATGGCTCAATCGATTTAGATTTTGTAAGTATTTCACTATACTCCGTTAGTGAAACACAACAAACTCTACATCGGGGTTATTTCTAAATAAAACACTTGCTAACTATGTGCCAACTGTTCAACTTAAGTAAAACATAAATAGTAAAAGTTAGCTATTTTATAAACTGTAAACCTATTTTTTTATATTTTCGCAACTCATTTTATAAAGTAAATTTTTTATTTAAAATATTAGTTATGACCGATTTTAAGTATCAAAAACCATTTCCTACAAAACCCGACGGCACAAAGTACCGGTTGCTTACAACCAATTATGTGTCGACTGTTGAATTTGACGGCCGCCAAATATTAAAGGTTGACCCCAAAGGCCTTGAAATACTTGCTGCCGAAGCTATGGCCGATGTGTCGTTTTATTTACGCGCATCGCACCTCGAAAAAGTAGGTAAAATATTATCGGACCCCGAAGCATCGGACAACGACCGTTTTGTTGCCCACACAATGTTGCTTAACCAGGTTGTTAGTGCCGATGGCGAACTACCAACATGTCAGGATACCGGTACTGCAATTGTTATTGGAAAAAAAGGCGAAAACGTGTATACCGGCACAAACGACGCCGAACACCTGTCGAAAGGCATTTTTGAAACTTACAAAAACCGCAACTTACGCTACTCGCAAGTTGTGCCTTACACTATGTTCGACGAAAAAAACACCGGCAACAACCTGCCCGCGCAAATTGATATTTACGCCGAAGAGGGCAACGAATACGAGTTTTTGTTTATTACAAAAGGCGGAGGCTCGGCAAACAAAACATTCCTTTTTCAGGAAACTAAAGCACTGCTTACACCCAGCGCACTTACAAAATTTGTTACCGAAAAAATTAAATACTTAGGTACATCGGCATGCCCGCCCTACCATTTAGCACTCGTTATTGGCGGAACATCGGCCGAAGCAACTTTAGCTGCCGTTAAAAAAGCCAGTGCTGGTTATTACGACACTTTGCCTACACAAGGTAACGACGGCGGTCAGGCTTTTCGCGATATTGAATGGGAAGAAAAAGTACTTGAAATTTGCCAGCAAAGCAATATTGGCGCACAATTTGGCGGTAAATATTTTGTTCACGATGTAAGAGTTATACGTCTGCCACGCCACGCAGCATCGTGCCCGGTTGGCATTGGTGTTAGCTGTAGTGCCGACCGTAACATAAAAGCTAAAATTACAGACAAGGGTATTTTTGTTGAAGAGCTCGAGAAAAACCCAGCTCGCTTTTTACCTAAACAAGCACCAAACATGGCTCCGGCTGTCGAAATTAATATTGACCGCCCAATGGCCGAAGTATTGGCCGAACTTACAAAATACCCGGTAAAAACACGCCTTAGCCTTACAGGCACTCTTATTGTTGCCCGCGATATTGCCCACGCGCGTATCAAAAAAATGGTTGACGACGGTAAACCAATGCCCGAGTATTTTAAAAACCACCCTGTTTACTACGCCGGCCCTGCAAAAACACCTAAAGGTATGGCATCGGGGAGCTTTGGGCCAACTACAGCAGGGCGTATGGACAGCTATGTTGACCAATTTATGCAACTTGGCGGATCAATGATTATGGTTGCCAAAGGAAACCGCTCAATTGATGTTACAAACGCTTGCAAAAAACATGGCGGGTTTTATTTAGGCTCAATTGGCGGCCCGGCTGCTATTTTGGCAAAAGATAGTATAAAATCGGTCGAGGTTGTCGATTTTGAAGAACTTGGAATGGAAGCTGTACGAAAAATACGTGTCGAAAATTTTCCAGCTTTTATTATTGTCGACGATAAAGGAAACGACTTTTTTGAACAATTATAAAAATATAACAACCTGTTTATAATTAGTTTATAAACACGGTGTCTAAAGAAGAAGTTAAAAACTTAAAGTATTAAAATTATTCAAAAAAAATCAGTCGACACC
>CAZJCR010000072.1:0-15790 GCA_964544385.1 uncultured Bacteroidales bacterium | reverse complement strand
GAGCGTGTTAAGCCGTGCTTTTTTCTCGTTAAGGTTATTGTGCAATGGTAGCATCTCTTTTTGATGTGCTAACCGTAAGTTGTTAATTGTATTAGTTTGTTCGTCGGTAAGTTCAAGGTTTTGATAATAACGTTGGTTATTATTGTATTTGTTGTTACCGTTATTTTGTTTATTATAGTTTTGGTTTTGTGAGTATTGCGGGCAATTTTGGTTTTGGTTATTAAACTGTCGTTGTGCCCATGTGTTTGTAGCAGCTACAATAAATATAGCCATAATTACAATTTTTATTTTTTTTGTGTCCATAACTTTAATTTTTACTATTAATAATTATTATTGTTTATTGCTGTATTTATCCGGATTAAATACAGGTGTTATTTATTTCGGTTTTTTCGGTTATTATGTTCGGTTTTTTTATGTTGGCAACGCAGCATTTTCAAAAACTTTTGTTGTTGCGTAGTGTCTAAAATAGTTTTAACATTTGAAAAGTGTTTAATATTAAGTTGTTCAATACTGTTATTGTAAAAGTTTACCGAGTCGGTGTATTGCGACACTACAATATAATTGGTGTTAGTTTTAAAAATTTCGTTACCAATATTTGTTTTTAGCCTAAAAATATTGTTGTTATAAAATTTAAGGTCGTTAAAATAATTTTTCCGTTCGGTTTCAAGGCTGTCGTATTGTTGTGTTGTAAGGTTAAGCTCCGACATTAAAAATGGCTTTATGTTATTTTTTTCGCGCCAGTTTTTACGGTTGTTAACCTCGGTTTTTGTTTGCTTAGCTTTAATTAAAACAGCAGTAACTGTAGCAATATTTGTAATAATAAGTAAAACTATTATTGATATAAGCCAGTAATATTTATTTTGTCTGTTCATTATTAATGTTTTATAATGGTTATTTATTCAGCGGTATATACTAAATAGTCGGTTGTTGTATTGTTATAGTTTTGGGTAAAATCAATAATTAAATTATTGTTTACGCGGGCAATCTCGTTGTTGTAATAAGTAAACTCAACCACGGCAATAATATTAATAAGTATAATTAAAGTAATAAAAACTGGTTTTAACCATCGGTATTCAAAAATTTGTGTAATCCAGTGTGGTTCGTTTTCTTTTTCAAGCCGCACCATTAAGCGTGTGTAAAAAAACGGGTCGGTAGTAATTTTTTTAAAATTATTCAAACTATCGAGTGTTTTTTCTACTTCGTTTTCAATTGTATTTATATTGTTCATAATGAAACGGTTTTTAATGTTTTGACGATACTTTTTTTTAAAACTTGCGGTTAGTGTTTATAATAATAATTGTATAAATATTTTCTTAAATTTTGTTTAGCACGATGCATAAGCGACTCAACCGATGGTACTGTAGTATTTAGTATTTGTGCAATTTGGGCGTGGTTTAAGTCTTCGTATTTATGTAAAGTAAAAGCTACGCGTTGCGATTCGGGCAGCTTTTTAAGAGCCGAGTTTAAAATTTCAATACGTTCGGCTTGTTCAAGGTTTAATAAAGGGTTATCGGAGCTTTGATAAGTATTTTCGTCGTTACTGTTGTCGGTTATATTAAGTAATGTTGCCCAGCGTTTTTTACGTTTTTGGTGTCGTAAATAGTCGAGCGATTTGTTAACAGTAATTCGGTAAATCCATGTCGATAAGGTTGATTTACCTGTAAAGCTGTTTATTGAGTTAAATATTTCGATAAATACATCTTGGGCAACATCTTGGGCATTATGTTTATTTTGAACAAAGCCATAAGCTGTATTTATAACTTTATTTTTAAACATCTCAACCAATTGCTTAAATGCCAATTGGTTGTTGTTTTGTAGTTCTTTAATTAAAAGAGTCTCTTCCAATGTATGTGTGAATTTATTCTTTTGTTTATGACGTTGTTTTTGTAAAAAGCTTGCGGTATAATAAAATTTACTGAATTACTATAATTAATAATAGTATGTGTAATTTAAGTAAAAACTTTATACAACCCAAATTGAGCTAATGGCTCAATCGATTTAGATTTTGTAAGTATTTCACTGCACTTAGTTGATGAAATACAACAAACTCTACATCGGGGTTAACCCTGAGTAAAGTCTTTGTTCAATTGATTTCAACCGCTCAACTTAGGATACGGTTAGGCAGGTTGTAGCCAATTATTCTTCAGAGAAGTAAACAAGCACTTTGCGGTATGCAGCGTAAATTTTCGATTTTGATATAAACCCTTCGTATTTACCATTTTTTATTACTGGCAGGTTCCATGCCCCGGATTGTTCAAATTTTTGCATAACGCTTTCCATGGTTTCGTTTAAGTCAACAATATCGGGCGGGGCTGTCATAACATCACTTACTAATGTGTTGTCGTAAGCATCAATATTAAACATAATTTCGCGTATATCATCAAGCAGTACAATTCCTAAAAGGTTATTGCGTTGGTCAATAACCGGAAAAATATTGCGTTTTGAGCGCGATATTTCAACAACCAGTTCGCGTAAAGTTTGGTCGGGATAAACAGCCGACAGGTCGCGTTCTACTTCTTTTTCGAGCCTCATAAGTGTTAAAGCGGCGCGGTCTTTATTGTGGGTAATAAGCTCGCCGCGTTGTGCCAATCGTATTGTATATATTGAGTGCGGTTCAAAATACATTATTGTTATATACGATATTGTTGATGATATAATTAGTGGTACAATTAAGCCGTACCCGCCTGTTATTTCGGCAATTAAAAATATCGATGTTAATGGTGCGTGCATTAAACCGCTCATAAAGGCGGCCATACCAACTAAAGCAAAGTTGGCCTCGTTAACATTAATAAAAGTAAAACGGTTTAAAATAACAGCAACAAGGTAACCTAAAACACCGCCCATAAACAGCGATGGTGCAAAAACACCACCAACCCCGCCTGAGCCTGTTGTTATACTTGTGGCAAATACTTTAAAAATAAGTAACAATACTAAAAATGTTACTAATACAAAAAAGCTGTTGTGCCCTTTATAAAATAAGCTGTGCGACATTAGCTCGTGGCTGTTGCCCGATAGTATCGATGTTAAAGTTGAGTAACCCTCGCCAAATAAAGGTGGAAAAATAAATACTAATAACCCTAAGGTAATGCCGCCAATTAAAAATTTACTGTATTTTGTTTTAATGCTTCCAATTTTACTTTCGATAGCCATTGCAACTCTTGTAAAATAAAGGCTTAATAACCCGGCGGCAACTCCTAAAATAATATAATATGGCAGGTTGCCTATTACAAATGGAGCCTCAAGTGTAAACGAAAAAAGTGCCTCGCCATGGCCCATAAAAAAAAATGCCATAACAGCAGCAGTAACTGCCGATATAAGCAATGGTATAAGCGACGACATTGTTAAATCGAGCATCAGCACCTCGAGCGTGAAAAGTATGCCAGCAATAGGTGCTTTAAAAATTCCGGCAACTGCACCGGCAGCACCGCAACCCATCAGCAAAATTATTTGCCTTTGGTGTAGCCTCATAATGCGGCCTAAATTTGAACCAATTGCAGCCCCGGTTAAAACAACGGGAGCCTCGGAACCTACGCTGCCACCAAAACCAATGGTTAGTGTACTGCTTATTATGCTCGAGTATGTGTTGTGTAATTTTATTATGCCACCTTTTTTCGACATTGCAAATAAAACTTTACTTATGCCGTGGCCTAAATCTTCTTTTATAAAAAAGTGAATAAAAAGTACAGTAATTATTATGCCAATACCTGGCAGGGCTAAATAAAGATAGTTTTCGGCGCCAATATCGAGTTTACTTTCTAAAAAACGGTGGGTATAATGTATTGCATTTTTTAATATTACCGCTGCACCTCCCGATATTATGCCAACAATAAGGCTTAAAACAAGTAAAAAATTTCGTTCTTTTAAATGCCGGCCTCTCCAAATAGTAACTTGTTCCAATAATTTCCTTATTGTAATCATTTGATATTAAAAATTTGTGAACGGCAAAAATAAATTTATAATACTTGTTTACAAATTATTTGTAGTGTAATTGGTAAATAAAAAAAAAGCAAACCCTTATAACAGAGTTTGCTTTATATCAGTAAAAAAAATAGTTAAGGTTAATTTTTGAATTGTTTTATGCAATTCATGCCATGGCTTATTGCTTGTATATTAACAGGTATAAGTTTATGATGCCTTTTGGGTAGCGAGTTTTCGAGCCCTTTTTCAACAAAAGGTAAATCAACAATAGGTTTTATTTTAAGATAAGCACCTAAAACTATCATATTGTAGGTTTTTGAGTTGCCCATTTTGGCTGCCTCCTCGGCTGCTTCGATAGTATAAATTTGAATGTCGGAACGTTTGGGCGGGTTTGTTATGCCGTTTGGGTCGAACAATAAAATGCCGCCAGGTTTAACATTTTTTTCAAATTTATCGAGCGACTGTTGGTTAAGTACAATTACCGTGTCGGCAAAATTTACAATTGGCGAGCTTATTGGCTCGTTGCTCACAATAACTGTAACGTTAGCTGTGCCACCTCTCATTTCGGGCCCGTAAGCGGGCATCCACGAAACCTCTTTGTCTTGCATAACTCCCGAGTAAGCCAATATTTTACCCATCGACAGTACACCTTGGCCGCCAAATCCGGCAATAATTATCTCTTCAGTCATAATAAGTGTGGTTATCTATTCAATAAATTTTTTATAATCATCAGCGTTGTCTTTTTCGCTGTCTTTAAGGTCGCCAAGCGGATAAAACGGGAACATGTGGTTTTCCATCCATTTGTTTGATTGTACCGGGTTAAGTTTCCAACCCGACGAGCATGTGCTAACAATTTCGATAAACGATGTACCTATATTTTTTGCCTGGTTTTGAAACCCTTTTTTAATTGCTGATTTTGCTTTACGCACTGCTGCCGGGGTTTGCACGCTTTGGCGTGTAACATAAGCGGCACCTGGCAGTAATGCAATAAGTTCGGTAATTTTTAGAGGGTAACCGTGCAGTTGGGCGTCGCGGCCGTTAGGCGTTGTCGATGTTGGCATACCTAAAAGTGTTGTAGGTGCCATTTGTCCGCCTGTCATGCCATAAATAGCGTTATTAATAAAAATAACAGTAATGTTTTCGCCGCGGTTACAGGCGTGTAGTATCTCGCTGGCACCAATAGATGCAAGGTCGCCGTCGCCCTGGTAAGTAAAAACGTAATGGTTTGGCATAAGGCGTTTGGCTGCTGTGGCCAATGCCGGGGCACGGCCATGAGCTGCCTGTTGCCAGTCAATATCGATATAGTTATATGCCAGTACCGAGCAACCTACGGGCGATATACCTATAGTTTTTTCTTGTATGCCCAGTTCGTCGATAACCTCGGCCACTAATTTGTGTACAACGCCATGGCTACAGCCTGGGCAATAGTGCATTGGGGCATCGGTTAAAACCTTTGATACTTGGTATACCTGGTTTTCGGGTTTTATAATTTCTGATATGTCCATAGCTAAATTCGTTACATTTTGTTAATTAATTTTTCCTCAAGGGCTGTTTCAACCTCGCCCGGTGAGTGTACAACGCCACCATATCGTCCAAAATGTTCAACTTTTACCTGGCCGTTGGCTGCAATTTTAATATCGTAAACCATTTGCCCGGCACTCATCTCAACCGATAAAATGCCTTTAAGTTGTTTGCACAACTGGTTAATACGGTTAGTTGGGAAACGCCAAAGGGTTATTGGCCTTAACAGCCCGGCTTTAATACCTTTTGCCCTTGCCAAATCGACAGTTTTTTTGTTTATGCGTGCCGATGAGCCGTAGGCTACAATAAGATATTCGGCGTCGTTGGTAAGGTATTCTTCAAATCGGATTTCGTTTTTTTCAATCTCGCGATATTTTGCCTGAAGTTTATGGTTGTGTTCTTCTTGTAGTTCCGACACAAGGTTTAGCGATGTGCTAATGTGCCTTTGACGGTCTTTTGTTTTACCGGTTGTGGCCCAACTGCCCGATATTTGCTTAATTTGTTCATCGGTCCAGCGTGGTATTGGTTTACTAAGTTTTACTTTTTCCATCATTTGGCCAATAACGCCGTCGGACAATAGCATAACCGGTATGCGGTATTTAAAGGCCAGGTCGAAACCTAAGCCTACAAAGTCGTACGATTCTTGTACCGATGATGGTGCCAGTACAATCATTTGGTAGTCGCCATGCCCTCCGCCATGTGTGGCCTGAAAATAGTCGGCCTGCGATGGTTGTATTGTGCCAAGGCCAGGCCCGCCGCGTACTACGTTAACAATAACGCAAGGTAGTTCGGCACCTGCAATATATGATACTCCTTCGAGCATAAGGCTAATGCCCGGGCTCGACGACGATGTCATTACTTTTTTTCCGCAACTGGCACCACCGTACAGCATGTTTATTGATGCAACTTCGCTTTCGGCTTGTAAAACAACCATTCCGGAAGTTTCCCAAGGTTTAAGTGCCATAAGGGTCTCCAATATTTCGCTTTGGGGAGTAATAGGGTATCCAAAATATCCGTCGCAGCCGCAGCGTATAGCGGCCTCGGCAATTACTTCGTTCCCTTTCATTAATTTGTATTCGCCCATAGTTTAAAAATTTATCACTGTTTATATTTTAACTCTAAAAACTGTTATAACGCTGTCGGGGCAAACTACCGCGCAATTTGAGCAGCCAATGCAGGCGTCGGGGTTATGCATGTACGAGTAGTTGTATCCTTTACCGTTAACTTGTTTGTTTAATTGAATAACATTAGAGGGGCATGCAACAACGCAAAGCCCGCAACCTTTGCAACGTTCAACATCAACTTTGATGGCTCCTTTTACTTTTGCCATAATATTTATTTTAGCTTAATTATTAATTTAAAGATAACTAATTTATTGTTTGTACTATTTTGTAAAATTAGTGTTAAATTGTTTTAACCTGTTGTTTAGTATGTTGTATTGTTCGGGTTTAACTTGCGATACGCATACCCTTATACCATTTTTATTATTACTGCCGCAATTTATTAAACCTATTGCACTTATTCCATAATATAGTAAGTTTTTTAATAACATTGAGCTGTGCATATTGTTGTAAGCAACTGTAAAATAAAAACCGTCGGCAATTTGTGTGTTATTATCGTTATCGTAAACTATATGAAACCCGTTTTGTGTAAACATTTGTTTTATAATTTTGGCTTTATCGCCGTATATTTTAAGGTTATCGATAAAATTAAACCCGCCGTTGTTTGCAGCTTTAAGCATTGCGGCCAGTGCGTGCTGCGACGAGTGGCATACTCCTGAGCTTAACGTGTAAAGTAACCTGTGTATGGCGGTGTACCCTACAACTTTTGTTCCAAAACGTTTTTCGAGCTGGCTGTAACTGCTATTAAATAAATTATCGGCAATACAAAGCATTGCAATTCGCTGGCCTGCATAGCTAAAGGCTTTTGAACCCGACAACAAAATAATGTAATTATTTGTGTAGTTTGCAACCGATGGTTGATAGGGTGGTTGGCCAGGTATCGAAATATCGGTGCGGAAATCCATGCCAAAGTATGCTAAATCTTCAATAACTGTAATGTTATATTTATTTGCAATTTCGGCAATTGTTTTTAGTTCGTCGTTGGTAAGGCATATCCACGATGGGTTATTGGGGTTGGAGTAAACTATTGAGCTAATGTTACCCTGGCTGCAGTATTGTTCAAGTTTGTTGTGTAGTTTAGTACCGCGATAGTTGTACACGTCAAAATGTTTATATTTATATCCTAACACTTTTAGTTGTGTTTTTTGTACCGAAAACCCAGGGTCGATAAACAGTACTGTATCATGGTTTTGACTAAAATTGTTAACAAGCATAAAAGCTATGTACGCCCCCTGCATTGAGCCAACTGTGGGTATACAGCTTGTTGGTTGTATGTTAACGCCAATAAAGTTTTTAATAAAACTTGCTGTTTCGGTTTTTAAGCTGTTAACGCCTTCAATGGGTGGGTATTTTGATGCTACTCCGTTATTGAGCGCCTCAATTTCGGCGTTAATACCAATTGTTGGTGCATTAATACCAGGTATGCCCATTTCGAGCCTTATAAAATTAATGTCGCTAAGTTGTTCAATTGTATTGGCCACGGCCACAATTTCGCGTATGGTACAAGTGCCTAAGTCGGGGTTTGTTGTTTGGTTTAAGGCCTGAGTAATAATACTATCGCTTATTGGTATATTTTGCATATAGTTTTAGTTTAAAGTTATAGCATTGTTTGCTTTGCCTGTTATGCAATTATACCCAAAATGTTTTGTAGTGCCGGGGTTTTATAACATATTTAATAACAGCGACATTTGACAGTTTTTTGCGTCAAAATAGATGTGTTTGTGGGTTTAAATAGCTGATATATAGGTTTATATTATATTTTATTTTTTTTATTATAAATGTTTGCAAACAGCAGTTTTTAAACATATAAATAATAATACTTAAAATGCTTGTTTGCTTTGCATAAAATACTCCGGTTTAGGTAAAGTTTATAATTTGGCTATTGCAAATATTACATTTACCGTTAACATAATTATTGGTAAAAGTTATTTTATACCCGTCGCGATTAATAAGTTCGGCATTACAGTTTGGGCAATATGTAGTGTTAATGCTATTTGTGTTGCCTATGTAAACATATTTTAATTTTTGTTTAGCTATAAAATATAGGTTGTTTAAAATATTTTGGTTTGTTGGTGGTTGTGTTTGTTTATAGTTTGGAAAATATCGCGATAAGTGTAAAACTATGTTGGTTCCCAGTTCGTTGGCAATAAAATTCACCATATCGGTAAAGGTATCGGTATTGTCATTTTTACCGGGTATTACAAGGTATGTAATTTCTAAGTGGCAGTTGCTTTTTGCTATTGTTTTAAGAGTATTAATAACAGGTTGTAGTTGCCCGCCAACTAATGTGTTATAAAAATTGTTATCAAAAGCTTTTAGGTCGACATTAAAAGCATCGATATAATCGAGCAATATTGCCAAAGGTTTTGGGTTTATAAAGCCATTTGTAACCATAACATTTTTTTTGCCGGCAATTTGCATTTTTATTGCCAGTTCGTGCATAAAATTAAACCATACAGTAGGTTCGTTGTATGTGTAGGCTAACCCAATATTATTATTATCGTTTACTGCCATGTTGGCAATTTGGTTTACGGTAAATGCTTTGTGGTTATTAATATTGTTATAGTTAATTTGCGATATTTGCCAGTTTTGGCAAAAATTACATTTAAAATTACATCCGTAACTACCTATCGACATAATTTGTGAGCCTGGATAAAAATGGTATAATGGTTTTTTTTCGACAGGGTCGGTGTTAATTGCCGACAAAAGGCCGTAAGCCATGTTTTTTATAGTGCCACCCTGGTTTGACATAACGCCGCAAATGCCTGTTTTGCCAATGTCAAGCAAACAGTTGTGCGGGCATATGCCACACTGTATTTTGTTGCTAATTATTTTGTCGAAAAACATTGGTTGAACTTTAAAAATTAGAATTATAAAGTTAATATTTATTGGTATTTAATTAAAATATAATACGGTTAACAAAATATCATGTTAAAAAGTATTAGATTTGAATTTGTATTATTAATTAACTACTAAATGAGAAAAAATGCCCCAAATAATTATCGACACAAATAAATGTACTAATTGCAATACTTGCGCAATTGTATGTACAATTCAAATTATTGATAAAGGGTCAGGCACTGTTTTCCCCAAAATACCGAACGAAAAAACCGATTACTGTATAAAATGTGGGCATTGTGAGTCTTTTTGCCCGCAAAAAGCGCTTACTCTTGATTTTCTTGTTGAAGAAAAAATTGACACATCGTATTTAGATAACGCTATTGAGCCACAAAATTTAGGATATTACATAAAAAGCCGGCGTTCGGTAAGGCATTATTCATCAAAAACTATTGATAAAGAATTAATTGCCAAGGTTATTGATATTGCCCGTTATGCTGCATCGGGAGGTAATGGACAACCCTTAAAATGGGTTTTTATTAGTAAACCATCGGATGTAAAGCATATTGCAGGTTTAGCAATTGATTGGATGAGGACAATTCAAAACACGCCACACCCGCTTGCACCTTATGTAACTGTTTTAATTACAGCTTGGGACAATGGAACAGACTTAATTTGTCACAATGCGCCACATTTGCTATTTGCGCACATTCCGGTTGACCCAATTGACGACCCTACCGAGGCAATTATTGCGCTGACACATGTTGATATTGCTGCACCGGCTTTTGGAATAGGTACTTGTTGGGCTGGTTTTGTAAAAATGGCTTTAGATAAATATAAGCCATTATCTGATTTTTTATCAATACCAAATGGGCGCAAAGCTGCTTGTCCAATTTTGCTTGGATATTCAAGTTATAAGATAATCTCTATTCCACGACGAAACCCTGTTGATATTACATGGAGATAGTAAGGTTAACAAAAAATCAATATTAATAAAACATAATGCCACGTGCATTGAGCTACATCGGGCAATTGGTAAATTGTATTAACATTATACGGCTTTTTTACTTACTGGCACTTTTAAAATGATAAAGTTATTGTTGCTTTTTGATAGCTTGTGTTTTTATGATAAACAGGGGTTTAACCCAAGCTAATGTTTTGATGTAACCGTTATGATAAATATTTTTAAGTACCTTTTAAGGATTTTTAGATATAAATAATTTATACTGAATTAAAAAAAATTATACTATGGAGCGAAGAGATTTTTTAAAAACCAGTCTTGCCACAATCGGGATGTTCCTAATTCCAAAATCATTATTGTCACTCGATTTTTTTCCAACAACTGATAAGTCAGAGTGGGCAATTTTGTATGGTACGTGGTGTGGGTCATCACGTGATGCCAGTGTTTGGATATCAGAAGGGATGGATGGAATAGCAAATGTATTTGATGTACGCGAAAACCCCGATTTGTCAAAATATAAATATATTATTGTAGGTGGTTCAATAAGGAGTAATGAAACACCTAAAGAACTCCAGGAATATTTGGCTAAACACAAAGAAACCCTAAAAGGAAAAATAAAAGGCTTATTTGCAATATGTGGTAATATGAAACAACCTGTTACAAAAGCCCAATACACTATGTTTTTTGATAATCATCTATCAAAATTAACTGGTGTAGATAAGGTGCCAACAAGAGTATTTTTAGGCCGCATAACCTGGGGGCTTATGGAACCTAAAGTTCGGGAACAAATGAAATCGTTCCCCAATATGGAGGAGTATGATAACTTAAAACGACAGGAATGTATGGATTTTGGTAGAGAAATTATGAAAAACATCTGATATATAAACTGATAATTCGAGGAAAAAACAGGTACTCTGATTAATATAAGCATAAACCCGCCCGCATTGTAAAAACCTGCTATTCAAAGCAGGTTTTTATTTGCTATAAACTTTGAATTGGCAGTAATTAGTACACAATTTTATAATTATTTTTTTTACTAATATAAAACTGTATTACCTAAGTTAAGCGGTTAAAGCGTAGTAAATAAACGCTTTACTTACGTATAACGCTGATGTATAATTTGTTGTGTTTCACTAACTAATAAATGAATTAAAACACTTATAAAACCTATATCGATTGAGCTAATAGCTCAATTTGGGTTTTACTTAACTAAAATTTAAGCTTGGTTTTAATTGCTTGATTTATAATTATTGTTACTTTTGGCCGGCTTATGTTTTATAACAAAATAGGGGTTAGCTATCCCGTAAAATATAGCTAAAAGCAATATATACATGCTGTTAGAATGTATATTTAACTAAAAAATATAATTATTAAGTTTTATTATATATATTTATTGCAATAGTATTATTATTTACTTAGGTATAATCCCGATGTAGAGTTTGTTGTATTTCACTAACTAAGTGTAGTGAATTACTTACAAAATCTAAATCGATTGAGCGAATCGCTCAATTTGGGTAGTAACAAAAACAAATTATCATAATACAAAAGGTTTTTTGAGTAATGATACTGTTTTAAAAAGTTATTGTAATAATTATATCGAATGTAGTTAAAATGTAACCGCCAATTAAATAAACCTATGTATAATTAACAAAATTTTAAATATATGCTTTTTAATACAATAAATTTTGTTGTTTTTTTACCGATAGTAATAATTATTTATTTTTTGCTTCCTCATAAAACCAGATGGATATTGCTGCTTGCTGCAAGCTATTTTTTTTATATGAGTTGGAAAGCAGAGTATATTTTTTTAATAGTTATATCAACACTGATAGATTATTGTATTGGCATTTTGATGGAAAAACTGCCTGATAAAAAATCGAGATTACCTTTACTTATAATAAGCCTTTGTGCAAACTTAGGGCTACTATTTTTCTTTAAATACTTTAATTTTGCATCTGAAAACCTAAACCTGCTTTTTGATAAGTTCGAGGTTAACAGAGATATCCCGTTAATGAATTTTTTATTACCAGTTGGAATATCATTCTATACTTTTCAAACCCTGAGTTATTCAATTGATGTTTTTTTAGGACGACAAAAAGCCGAAAAGCACTTAGGCTATTTTGCCTTATATGTCTCATTTTTTCCTCAACTTGTAGCCGGGCCAATTGAGCGTTTCTCGCAACTTGCACCACAACTTAAGGCAAAGCATGAATTTTTATACAGTAATTTAGTTAGTGGGTTAAGGCTTATTCTGTACGGTTTATTTATTAAAATGGTTATTGCCGATAATTTAGCAGGTATTGTCGACAAAATATATGCTGCTCCAAGTAACTATTCATCATTTGATATATTAACAGGAATAATTTTTTACTCTTTTCAAATTTACAGCGATTTTTACGGGTATTCAATTATTGCTATTGGGAGCGCGCAAATAATGGGCATAAAAATAATGGACAACTTTAATACGCCTTATTTAGCAAAAAACATTTCTGAATTTTGGCAACGATGGCATATTTCACTTTCTACCTGGTTTCGCGATTATTTATATTACCCGCTTGGAGGTAACAGGGTAAAAAAAAGCAGGTGGATTATTAATATTTTAATTGTTTTTGTAGTTAGTGGAATTTGGCATGGTGCAAACTGGACATTTTTGATTTGGGGTGCATTATTTGGCTTTTTATACTTATTTGAGAAATTTATAAACTCAGTTTTTAAGCTTGAAAAAGAATATAGGCCTTATTCGTTAGGGCATATATTTTTATCGATTAAAACTTTTATTTTAGTTACTTTAATTTGGGTGTTTTTCCGAAGTCAGTCATTTAATCAGGCAATTAATATTTTCAACCTTTTATTTACAGGAACACAACAAATAACCGAAACACTAAATGTTCCTAATTACATTTGGTTTTGGTTATCGTTTTTTGTTATTAGCGATATATTGCTGTATAATAAACGCATTGATTCATGGTTAAACAATTTACCTTTTATAGGCCGATGGGTTATTTATAGTATTTTTATATTTAGCATAATTGTTTTTGCCGGTGTTGATAATAATCCGTTCATTTATTTCCAATTCTAAATAATGCAATATGTATAAAAAAATTATAGGCAAAATATTTCTCTTATTTATAATTATCATAATTTTAAATTATGTTTATAGTAAATGGTTTTACGAGTCCGACATTCAAAAATACTCTGATATAATAAATTATGTAAGAGATATTCCAAATGATGCCGATATTATTTACATAGGAGAGTCGTCGAACCTTACTTTTCGTAGTGATGATATTGATAAAAGACGAATTTCGGACTTTATTGGCGACCATTACCCCGGATTAAACACCTATGACATTACAAAGCCTGCAAGCCATGCCGGCATTTATAAAGTTTTGTTGGAGAACATTCCTGAAGATAACCAGGTTAAAACTATTGTGGTTACTCTAAATTTACGTTCTTTTGATGCAACATGGATTTATTCTAATCTTGAAACACCACTTCAAAAAAGTATAGTTCTTATTAAACCATATCCACCACTTTTTAATCGATTCTTGCTGTCGTTTAAAGGCTACGATATTAAAACCGATATTGAAAGAGAAAAACAGTTTAAAAAGAAATGGAAAGATGATAAATTCCATTTACCGTTCGAATTTCAATTTGAAAACGTAATAGAATGGGATAAATGGATGGCAAATACAGGTATAAAAGACAGTAACATGTGTATTGATTATAAACAAACCGAATTAGCTTGTCATTATATTAAAACCTATGGCTTTCAGTTAGATACCACAAGCAATCCGAGAATTAAAGATTTTGATGACATTATTGAATTAGCTAATAAAAGAGGATGGAACATTGTTTTTAATTTAATGGCAGAGAACACTGAAAAAGCAAAAGAAATGGTTGGTGATGATTTAATTTATATAATTAACGAAAATGTTAGAATATTAGAAACCTACTATAGAAATGTTCTGATTGTTAATAATTTGAATGCAGTTGAAGATAATCAGTTTATTGACCAGAATTGGACTACAGAGCATTATGCCGAAAAAGGGAGGAAAATAATTGCAAAAAATGTTTCGCAAGCATTACGAACCTGGCATAATGATTTTTATAAAGATGTAGATTACAACCTAAATTGAGCGAATCGCTCAATAGGGATTATACCTAAATAAAGCGCTTGTTCGCTTTGCTCCAACCGCTCAACTTAGGTATAAATTGTATGTGTATAAATACCTATATAAATTTGGGTTATAATGCTAAATATTTATTAAAGCCAATGTAGTTACTTTGTTTACAGTAAGCACTAAAAACTAAGTAATGTCTAAATCATTAATATCGAGGCTCGAACAAGATATTAGGTTTGTTGAGGCGGCAAAATCGTGCATGAATTGTGGTATTTGTACCGCAATATGCCCTGCAGCCGAATATTTTGATTACGACCCGCGAACAGTTATAAATACTGTTAAAAGTGGCGACGAAGAAAAACTACAGGCGTTTATCGAGAACGATTATATTTGGTATTGCGGCCAGTGTATGTCGTGCAAAACACGTTGCCCGCGCAACAACTGCCCGGGTATGGTAATAAGCGCGCTGCGGCAACTATCGCAAGAAACCGGTGCATTTATAAAAAGCAGGCTTGGCCGTCAACAATATCTTATTAAACAGACCGTTGGCAAAAATATTTTAAAATACGGATATTGCATACACCCAACAAGCGTAATACCCGACAAACACCCCGAGCAAGGCCCTGTATGGCAATGGGTTTATAAAAATATGGACAATGTATACCCTGTTGCAGGTGGTAACCTTGACAAACCCGGACCGGGCGCGCTACGCAAAATTCCACAACAGTCGATAGACGAACTTAATGCAATTTTTGCCGAAACCGGCGGTATTAGCTTATTTAACAGTATCGAAAACTACAGCCGCCAAAAAGCTGTTGAACTGGGTTTAGGCACAAATGCTGATAATGCCGATATGGATGGTTATGAAAAATTTGTTGAAAACGAACAATAAAAATATGGAAGCCCCCCAAAAAACTGGTTGGAAAAACTTTAACAAGCACATTGCCGACAATAATTATTATTACCTGCGGAGCTGTATAAGGCAAAATTTTTATCCAGGCTCGGAGAACGCGCTGCTCAACATTTTACGCAACAACCTTGGCAAAAACATTGTCGACGACGCCTACCATACAACCTGCGCCGGTATTGGATACCATTGCGATGTTGTTAATTTTGATACCCTGCAAACCATTGCCGCCCGCCATTTTGCGCTAATGACCGAAATGGGTATTACCAACGCCGTGGTGTCGTGCATAACATCGTTTGGTATTTATACCGAGATACTGGAAACATGGAAACATTTTCCGGAACAATTGGAAAAAGCCCGCCATTTTTTAAAAAAAGCCACCGGGCGCGAGTTTGTTGTT
>CAZJCR010000071.1:7606-15895 GCA_964544385.1 uncultured Bacteroidales bacterium | reverse complement strand
CTAAATTTGCTGCATCGGGTAAACGTATTCGTAAAAAAGACCTTGGCATGATGGCCATGAGCTATGGTTATGTTTACGTTGCTCAGGTAGCAATGGGAGCAAACCAAGCACAATATCTTAAAGCACTTAAAGAGGCCGAAGCTTACCCTGGACCTTCGCTTATTATTGCTTATGCACCATGTATTAATCATGGTTTACACAGCGGTATGGGCGCATCGCAACAAGAGATGAAAAAAGCTGTTGAATGTGGTTACTGGCACTTGTTCCGTTTTAACCCGCTTTTAGAGAACGAAGGCAAAAATCCATTTGTGTTAGACTCGAAAGAACCTAACTGGGCCGAGTTCCAAAATTTCCTTAAAGGTGAGGTTCGTTACACATCGCTTATGAAAAGCTTCCCCGAAACCGCTGTCGAACTGTTTGCTGCCGCCGAAGATAACGCTAAATGGCGTTACAAATCGTACCAGCGAATGGCTGCAATGGATTTTTCGAAATAATTTGTTATTGAATATATTAAAAGCTGCCCTTAATTTTGGGCGGCTTTTTTTATTTATTACAATTACCGTGTTATAACTATATGCTGTTAATAATTATAGGTAAATTTTAGAACATATAATTTAAATAAGGTTTTAACAATAATTACATTATTATTCCCAAATTGAGCTAATGGCTCAATCGATTTAGATTTTGTAAGTATTTCACTGCACTTCGTTAATGAAATACAACAAACTCTACATCGGGGTTAACCCTAAGTAAAGCACTTGTTTGCATAGCTCCAACCGCTCAATTTAGGTATAAACCAATTGATTATTTAGTAAATAAACTTTTTGTTGTTTTATTAAGTAGTTTGTTTAACTACTATTTTATTTTTCCATTTACCCGACAGGTAATAAACTAAAGCGCCACCAAAGCCAAAAACCCAGGCTATTGGTACCGACCACCAAATGCCAGTTTCGCCCAAAGGTTTCGACAAAATTGCAGCAAAAGGAACGCGTATTATCCATAACGATAAAACACTTATAAACATTGGTACCAGTGTAGCACCTGCTCCACGTGCCACACCATGAAAAACAAACATAAGATTAAACAATAAATAAAACATGTTTACAATAGTAAGGTAATCGGCGCCAATGTGTATTACATCGGGGTCGGAGTTAAACAAACCCATTAGCTGTTGCCTAAAAACTATAATAAGGCCTGTAATTACCACGCATACAGCCGACGACATTATAATTGTTGATATTAAGCCTTTTTTAACCCTGTCGTTTTTGCCGGCACCAAGGTTTTGCCCAACAAATGTTGATAATGCCGCGCTAAAAGCCATTGCCGGCAGGCTTACAAACGAGTCGATGCGGACACCAATACTGTAAGCGGCAATTACATTTGTGCCAAAAGTGTTAACAATACCCATAAGTGCCATCATGCCAAGGGCTACAAATGTTTGTTGCAGGCCGGTAGGCAAACCTATACGTATGCCTTGTTTTAATATTTGTTTATCAAAAACCATTGTCGATACGCGTATTGACAAAAGCTGGTGGGTTTTGTTTATGTATATTGCCACGGCTATAAATGCGGCAATTTCGGCTAAAACAGTTGCCAGCGCGGCACCGGCAATACCCCAGCCAAAAACTATAATAAAAAGCAAATCGAGTAAAATATTTATTATTGTTGATGCAATTAAAAAAACAAGCGGCGTTTTTGAGTCGCCTAAGCCTCTTAAAACAGCACTTATGCCATTAAAAGCGAACATAAAAATTGTTCCGCAAAGTACTATCGACAAATATGTTGTTGCCGATGGCATTAAATAGCCGGGTAATTGTAAAAGTTTAAAAATAGGTACTCGTAAGGCAATGCCTAATAATGTCATGGCTATTGATGCAAGCCCCATTGAAATGAACATTGTTCCGGCAGTTCGCTTAACATTATCAATTTGTTTAGCTCCAAAGTACTGGCTTACAACTATGCCAAACCCGGTAGTAATACCAATTATTAATGCCGACAGTGCAAAAGTAACCGGGTACGATGGGCCAATGGCAGCAAGTGCATCTTTACCTAAAAAGCGGCCTACTATTATCATATCGATAATGTGGTATAGCTGGTGGAAAATATTGCCGGCCAACATTGGCAGGGTAAACCTGAATATTACCGAGCCTACGTTACCTGTCGATAAGTCTTTCATTTATTGCAGTTTGTTTTAACAAATTGCAAAACTGTGTAAAATTACCGAGGTTACAATACGAGTTATACTATTTGCTTAAAAAATTAGTGTTGTTTTTGGGTAATTTGTTTTAACTGGCATTGTGTTGTGCAACTGCCACAACCACTCTCGCATTTGTTTTGTGGCGGGTTTAAAATGTTTTTTACAATTTTATGTACAGCAATGCTAAATGCCGATGCTATTATCAAAATTGCTATAATATTTAAAAATATGTTTGTCATAACCCGAATATTTTACCTGTTTGATAAACTAAAAATGACACTACCCATGCAAGGCCGGTTGTGTAGGCCATCATAAAAAACGACCATTTCCAGCGGCCCGATTCGCGTGCTATTGCCGATATAACGCCAACGCAAGGGAAATACAGTAATACAAAAAGTAAAAACGATGCGGCAACTAATGGTGTAAAAACAGGTTTACCGGCATTTTTGCCGTCGTTATATTTTAGTTCTTTAATTTGTTGGCCTAACCGGTTGTCGTTGTCGCTATCGGCCTGTAATAAAACCCCCAGTGTGCCAACAACAACCTCTTTGGCCGCCATGCCCGATATTAACGAAATGCCCATATGCCAGTTAAAGCCAAGCGGGCGTATAACTGGTTCAATAAATTTGCCAATGCGGCCAAGGTACGATAGTTCAAGTTTTTCGCGGTGCATTAACATCTGTAGCGAGTCGATTGTTGCCTGAGCTTGCGTGTTGTTATTATTGTTGTTAAGTATAATTGTTTGTTCGGTTATTTGTTGTTGGTAATTTTGGGTATAGTTAACCTTGCGCGGAAAATATCCTAAAGCCCAAATAATAACAACTGCTATTAAAATTATGCCCCCAACCTTTTTAAGGTACTCCGACGAGCGTTCCCACATGTGCAACCCAATTGATTTAAGATTTGGGAGCCTGTATGGGGGCAATTCCATAACAAAAGGAGCCTCTTTGGTTTTAAAAATTGTTTTGTTAAAAATATTGGCCATAATTACGGCCATAATAATGCCTGTTAAGTATAACCCTAAAAGCACCAAAGCCGGCGATTTAGGAAAAAACAGCCCGATAAAAAGAATATAAACCGGTAACCGTGCGCTACACGACATGAATGGTATAATAAGCATTGTTAGCAGCCTGTCGTTGTGGTTGCGTATTGTGCGCGTGCCCATAATAGCCGGTACGTTGCAGCCAAACCCCATTATTAAAGGTATAAACGAGCGGCCATGCAGACCAAGTTTGTGCATAAATTTATCCATTATAAAAGCGGCTCGCGCCATGTAGCCGGTGTCTTCCATAAACGATATAAATAAAAACAGGATAACAATATTGGGTAAAAAAACAAGTACACTGCCCATACCACTTATCATACCGTCGGTAATAAGGTTGTTAAGCATGCCTTGTGGCAGGCTGCTTTTAATAAAACTGTTTAATATACCTATGCCGGTATCTATCCAATCCATTGGGTACGAACCAATTGTAAAAGTTGCATAAAACATAATAAACATAAACAGCGCAAAAAACGGTAATCCCCATATTTTATGGGTAAGCACCTTGTCGATAGCATTACTGTGTACTCTGCGTTTAAATTCGCCGGTTGTAAAAGTCTCTTTTAGGGCTCCGTTAATAAAACCATATTTTGCATCGGTAATAACCGATTCGCTGTCGTCGCCAATAATTTTCTCGATTCGTTCAATTTCCTGATAAACAGTTTTTAAAATATTATGGCCATCATCGTGTTTTGTAACCATGTTAATAGCCTGTTTATCTTGCTCGAGCAGCTTAATGGCTAAAAACCTTGACGATAATTTTACAGCCAGCCGTTTGTTTTGTCGTAAAACTTCGCGTATTTGTTTTATCGATTGTTCAACCTCGCGGCCATGGTTAATGTGTATATGCCTTACTATTGCGTCGCGGTTTTCAAAAACATCGATAATTTTATTAAAAAGGTTGCTAATACCAACGCCTTTGGTTGCAATGGTTGGTATAATTGGTATACCTAAAAGCCTGCTTAGTGTTCCAATTTTAAGTATTGCGCCGCTTTTTTCAAGGTCGTCGTACATGTTAAGTGCAATAACAACCTTAATATCCATATCAATAAGTTGTGTTGTAAGGTAAAGGTTACGTTCAAGGTTCGATGCGTCAATAACATTTACAACAATATCGGGGTGTTCCTGAAAAATAAATTTACGCACGTAAAGTTCCTCGGGGGTGTATGCTGTTAGCGAGTATGTGCCTGGTAAATCGATAATGTTAAAGGTGTAACCGTTTTGTTTGTATCTACCGTTTTTCGATTCGATAGTAACGCCACTGTAATTGCCAACATGCTCGCGTTGCCCCGATGCAAAATTGAACAACGATGTTTTGCCGCAATTGGGGTTACCAACAAATGCTACGTTTATATGTTTAAGGCTGTTGTTACCGCCAATTAGCACGTGTTCGTCTTCAATAATTTGCTCTAATTTGGGGTTGTTGCTTTTTGTTTCAAGTAAATCGGTAGTAATTTCGATAAGCTTTGCCTCGTTTTTGCGTAACGACACGTGGTAGTCCATCACTTTGTATTCAACAGGGCCCCTGAATGGCGCGCTTTTTATCGATTCAACAAATTGCCCGCGTATAAAGCCCATCTCGCGTATGCGCTTTTGAAACGAGCCGTGCCCTTTTACTTTTACTATAACAGCTTTTTCGCCTATGTTTAATTCCGAAAGGTTCATTAGTACATTTATCTCAATATTGAATGGCAAATGTAAATAAATCTTTTTAATTTAGAATCATTATAAATTATGATATTGGGTTAATAAAAAAAACCTTTACCATTTTGTTAAAATCGTAAAAACTGCATTTTTAGCTTTTGCTCTTTAACACGGTAAAGGTTTGTGTTGATAAAGGATTGTGTTGTTTTTTATTGTTTTTTAAGCTTGTAGTTACTAAATTTTGCGGTAGCAGTTTCGCTGTTATTGTGGCTTGTAACAGCCAATCCAACAAAAACATTTGGTTCCATGTCAACTTGTTGTGTACCAATGTTATCCCATTTTATGCCGTTTGCCGATGTAAAAAAACCGAATGTATTATTATTTCGTTCAATTTTAACCCAGCAAGGGGCATTTAAGTCGATATTTTTACTGCCTTGGGTTTGTTGTCCTGGGTTTGAGCGGTATTGGAAACCTATGCCATGCTTTCCGGTAAGGCAAATAAAAACGTTAGTAGCGTTTGCCATTAACGAACCGCGCAGCATTATACCGGCTTTGGCCCACTCGTTAATAGCAGTAAAACTGTCAATTTTGGTGTAAATAACAAAATTGCCGCTTGTTAATTGGCTGGCGTATAAAAAGTCGTCGGAGTTGTCCCAAATATCGTTGCCCGATGCTGTTAAAACAAGCGAGTTGTTTAAAAAACTTAACGAACCTGCAATAGCGGTGTGCCCAATATCGGTTGGTAGCCATGGGTAGCAAGGTTCGGTATTTGGTTTAATGTTTATTTTAACAGTAGCAACGTTCGATTTGTTTTTGTTATCGTTAACAATGTATGTAAAACTGTCGGTTAGGTTTTGGGGGCAATTTGCAGTATATAAAAATTGGTTTTTGTAAAGTATAATTTTGCCGTTAATAGGTTGAGTAAAATGTGCAATATAAATTGAATCGTTTTCGTTATCGGTGTCGTTATTTAAAACATCGATAATAGTTGTATTGTTGCAATAAACTTTTACACTGTCGGCATTGGCAACCGGGGCAAGGTTTGGAGTAACCGATATTGTTATAATTGCTTTTCTCGAATTTTTTTTGCCATCGGTAATTATATAAGTTAAGCTGTCGGGGCCTGTAAAACCATTATTTGGTGTGTAAAACAAAAAATTACCTTTTTGCTTAATACTACCGTTAAACGGATTAGTAAACTGTGCAATTAGCAGTTCGTTGCCGGCATCTTTGTCGGTATCGTTTATAAGCGGCGATATTTTAACAGTTTGTTGTTCAACAACAGTTATAGTATCGGGCATTGCAACCGGCGGGTGGTTGTAGTTTTGTATTATTGCAATAACAATAATTTGCAATGTTACAAAAGCAAGTAATGCTTTTAATAAGTGAAACCTCATAAATTCACGTAAGTCCATAGTATAATAATTATATGTTTTTAAAGTAAATAAATTTAGGTTGCCAAATTGTATTCCAAAAAATGTAAATATTATAATATCAGTAATTTAATGTATTTGCTTTTGTTAATAATTGTATAAATATTTTACAATACATGTAAAAAAAATTGTCATCGATTGAGCGAATCGCTCAATTTGGGTTACAATAAAGTTATTTTAGGTTTATGTGGTAACAAATATCAATATATTATTGATAATTAATAAGGGTTTAAACATTATTTATGTTTTTTTTAAGGGCAAATATTTAACTGATAATAATTTTTACATATACGAGTTTAATAATTAACAGTAATATGTTTTATAAAATTTATAGGTAGTTAAATATTGAATGTTACATTAATTTGCTCAAAAAAGTTTGTATAATTTTATTATCATAAAATGTAAAATATTTTTAAAATTGTTGACATAAAGTAAAATTTGCCTATATTTATTCGAAAAATCAACTGTAAAAGCCGATGTTTAAAACAAAACGTGAAATTTTATTCACAATTCTTACCGGGTTTTTTGTTACCAACGCAATAATTGGCGAGCTAATAGGTGGTAAACTTATATCAATAGGCCCATTGGTTTTGAGCATAGGCATAATACCCTGGCCAATAGTTTTTTTATCGACCGATATTATTAACGAGTATTTTGGTAAAAAAGGTGTTCGTTACCTTACCTTAATGACAGCCTGCTTAATAATTTATGTTTTTATTATTTTGGCTGCCGGTATGTTTATTAAAGCATCGCCCGACTCGCCTGTTAAAGACGATATGTTTATTGGCGTTTTTGGCCAGTCGATGTGGATAATTATTGGTAGCCTTACAGCTTTTGTGGCGTCGCAGCTTATTGATATGTTCGTATTTTGGTTAATTCGTAAGCGTACCGGTAACACAATGATTTGGCTTAGGGCAACCGGCTCAACAGCAGTTTCACAGTTAATCGATTCGTTTATTGTTACCGGTATAGCGTTTTGGCTGCCAGGTAAAATATCGTTTACAATGTATATTAAACTTGCGCTTACCGGGTATTTTGTTAAATTAGTTATTGCGGTATTAATTACCCCTTTAATTTATGTTGGCCATGGCTTAATACATAAATATTTGGGCGAAGAGGACAGTACCGAACTTGCCAATGAAGTTGCCGAAAAAGAACTTAAGCATGTTATTAGTCTTTAATTTTTAGCGTTTAGGGCAATTTTATTACCATATTAAAATTACAAAAGCCTATTTAGAAAAATAATCTAAATAGGCTTTTGTTTTTTTGTTAAAAATATATTGGTACTAATAATATATTAACCAAATAATATTTATCTAAAAGTGAATGCTATACCGCCGCTATACATGTTGTATGCCTGGCGTGTAAACTGGCCGTGAAAAACAACAGGGCCAAGTTTTAAACGTGCACCTGCCTGAAAATTAAACTGCGTTTTGTTCGATTTTATTGATATTGGGTCGGTTTGGTAGCTTTCAACAGTGTGGCCGTCGGTAGTGCAGGTAATAACAGGGTAATTGCCTTTAAAGCCAGCATTAAAACCACCGCGGTTAAAGCCAACACCAATAAAAGGTTGAAAAACGGGCAGGCTGGCTCCAATTAACAACGAACCTGTAAACGAACTTACATTAATATCGAAACGTTGGTTGTCCCATACTTTAGGGTCTTCAATAGTTGTTTCGGCACTAAACATGTCGGGGTTTATATTTAACATACTACTTGTAAAACCGGTTTTAAATTTCGAGTATGCCAACATTCCCGATATCTCTAAAAATGGCAACTTTTTTATTACCGGTATCCATTGTTTAATATCGTGCTTTACACCAAACCCCCACATACCTGTTTTCGATAGTTTAAAGTCGTTACTATTAACAATAGTGTTAACTGTTGAGCTAAAATCGGGTATAATGCGCAGCATAACTTCGGTGCCAAATGGTACACCAATGCATGCCTGTATTGATGCGCCGGCACCTTTG
>CAZJCR010000071.1:0-7596 GCA_964544385.1 uncultured Bacteroidales bacterium | reverse complement strand
TTAACACCCACTTGGGGTATAGCAGTGTTGTTAAAATTGCGGTAAACCATTGGTGCACTAACATTGTTTTTAGCACTCATGGTTGGAGCTGTTGACGACTCGAACGTGTAACGGCTATCCATTCCTATTTTTTCAGGGTTAAAAGTAAGGTCGGCATCGGGTATATTTACAATAGCTGCACTTATCGATATATCGAAACCTAATGTTTTGTGTACGCCTGCTGTATGCGCCCACCCGCTGCTCATACCGGTTGCCATGGCGGTTGCAAAGGGTTGCATGTACGCGTTAAAATAAGGGTTAAGCTCACCAACGCTTACTGTTTCGCTTACTTGTGCCTGTAAATTTACCGACAATAAAAATAATGCTAAAATAACTTGAGTAACTCTTCTCATAAGTTTTAATTTTTGGGTTTTTATCATGTTTGTAATTAATGTTTCCAAATTTACACAAAATAGATATATTTATGCAATTTGTTTATTATTTGCATGGCTTTAATCGATATACATACCCATAAAAACTATAGTAATAGCAATATAATTGCTGTAAATAATGTATTTGCGGGCGACAGTTATGAGCATAAAATGTTTTGCTCGGTAGGTGTGCACCCATGGCATATTGGCCATTACAATTATAATAGTGCCATGCAAAGTATTGAAACGGCGTTACTACAAAAAAATGTAATTGCAGTTGGCGAAACCGGTATCGACAGGGTTATTGATAAGCCTGTTAAAATACAAATAGATTGGTTTACAGGCCAATGCCTGCTTGCCCAAAAATATAATAAGCCCTTAATTTTGCATGTTGTAAAGGCTTACGCCGATGTTATTGGTGTAGTTAAATATAATAAAATTACGGTGCCGGTAATAATACATGGTTTTAGGGGCAATGCTGTAACAGCTGCACAATTAATTAACGCAGGTTTTTATTTGTCGTTTGGTAAAGCATTATTACAAAGCCAGCAATTAGAGCAGGTTTTTACAATGTTACCTGTTAACAATATGTTTTTCGAAACCGACGACTCTGATGTTTTAATTGAAAGCCTATACATTAAAGCAAAACAACTGTTGCCAAATACCAATTTTGAGCAAGTAATGATTAATAATTTTAAAAATGCATTTAATATTATTGTTTAACTATATTGAACTATTTGTTTCAATACTATAATAGCCATATTTTGTTTGGAGGTAACTGTTTGTAAAAATTTAAGTTAATTTTTACCCAAATTGAGCTAATGGCTCAATCGATTTAGATTTTGTAAGTATTTCACTACACTTAGTTAGTGAAACACAACAAACTCTACATCGGTGTTATACCTAAGTAAAGCGTTTGTTCGCTCAGTTGCAACCGTTCAACTTAGGTTTTAAATAAATAGATTATTATTTTAGTTTAAAATTTTGATGACAATACACAAACTTTTTTCGACCGTTGAATGTTGCCGTCTAAATTAATAACTTCGAAAAACACAACATAAATACCAACCGGTACAAGTTGCTGGTTATCGTTAAGTCCGTCCCACGAAATTACGCCCTGTTGGCTAAGTAAAATGTTTTGAGCAAGTTTGCGCACAATTCCGCCTTTCGCGCTATATATAGTAATATTTGCCATTTTTCCGGGATTATCAAAATTGTAATAAAAATTAACACGGTCGTCAAAACCGTCGTTGTCGGGCGAAAAAGTTTCGGGTTCAACAATAAAACTGTTCAGGTTGTCGGGTTTATCGCGGTAAGCCGAGTTTTGTATGCCTGGTGTAGCCCAACCAACAGGCTCCGATGCCGATTGCCAGTTGTAAATATCGGAGCTTGGTAAATTATAATTAATTTTTTCGAGGCTCACTCCCTCTTTATTGTTTAAAAGGTTAAAGTGCATCGATTCGTTGTAGTTAAACTCATCAATAATATTCTGTTCGCAAAGTAATACAACAGCACCGCTTTTGTCGGCGTAGCCCGGTAACGATACCATATCGTGAAAAACCATATTATTGTGCGATATGTATTGTTCAATAATTTTTTGGCCATTTTGCGACAAAACAACAAATTGCCGCGGAAACAACAAATAACCTTCGGGGTTTATTGCTGTTATGCTTTTAATTTCGCTGGTAGCGGCATCGCGTGTAGCTATGCTAATGTTGTTAAGGTTGTAGTATTGGTCCGAGTTGTTGTATAGTTCAACAAAATCGTAACCATTAGCCCATGGGTTAAATAAAACCTCGTTAATTACAATTTGCGGTTTAGTTGTTTGCACTGGCAAGGCAAATGGTAATGTGTTAATAGTAAGTATATTACCGGCAACGTCGGTAACGTTATTGTTTGCTGTAATTTGATATAGCACATTGTTTATAAATGGTTTGTCAAAAATTAAGTCGGCTTTTTTAAAGCCATCGGTAAGTACTAATGCATTTATGGCAATTTGGTTATCGGGTGTAATTGTAAAGTTTTGGGGCAAAACAGTTTTGGGGTTAACAGTTTTGTTAAAAAATAAGCGTATTGTTTTATCGTCGATGGTTAAAACCCTTTCGATAAAAAAACTGTTTTGGGCATTGTTAGTTGCAAAAACCGAGTTTTTAATGCCTGGTGTTCCACCTTGCGGGCTGTTGCAAACCTGCCAGTTTTCCGCTGTTTCGTTGGTGTTACCTGGGTCAATTCGTTCAAGGCTGTAACCGCCTTGTAGTTTAAGTTCGTCGGTGTACCAGCCCGAGCTGTATGCCGATATTGCCACTAAATTATTTTGGTTGTCGGTAAGTGTTATGGTAGTTGATGTGGGCAGGTCGGGCCAGTTTGGCAATGCTGCAACTTGACCGTATTTGGCCAACGTGGTGGAGTTGTTTTCGGCTGCTAAAAGTAAAAAGCTATTAGGTTGCATTGTTACCGGCGGTATTGTAATAATTGTTTTATTAATAATTAAATTCCATTTAAATAACGATAAATACTTGTTTCCCTGGTTGTAAAGTTCAATATACTCAACTGGAGGTAATCCATATGCATCAGTGGGTTTCCACATTATTTCGTTAATAACAATATCGTAAAGGTTGGATTGGTTATATGTAATGTCAAAGGTATCGCGTTCCATTGCGTTACCGCAATAATCGGCAACTTTTGTTACGGTAAGTTTATAATTTACCGATTCGGTTAGTTGTTTTGGTAGGTGTAAATAGCAGTATTGTTGGTTTTTAGGGTCGAGAGTAATGTTAATTGGGGTTCCAATATCAATTAGTTTATAGTACCCGGTGTTAAGAATTTTTAGCGAGTCGCAAATTTCGCTAAACACTAATAAAATTTCGGTACTCGAAATAGCCATTGCTTTTTCAATATACGGAGCAACAGTGTCGATATTTGGGCGTGCAACCGAGTTTTGGAAACCTGGAGTGCCCCCGTTTTGGTTTTGGCTAGCCTGCCAGTTGTATATTTTTGCGCAGGTGTTATCGGTATCAATTAACTCGAGCGACCAACCTCCATTTGTTTTATCGTTATCGGCATACCATTGGGTTGTATAATTTACGCGGTTAATAACCTTACCGGCAGTGTCGGCAATGGTTATTGAACCTGCACTGTTGGGCAAAGCAACAAACGATTGTATAGATAAAGTATTACCGTAGGTTGCAAATATTGTGTCGGTATCGGGTTGGCATAAAATTATGTAGTTGTTGGGCTTAAGCTCATAATTGGGTAGTGTTTTATATGTTGTGTTAACGCCAAGTTTAAGCCTGCCTAAGTTAATGTTATAATTTGAGCGGTTATAAAGTTCGATATATTCAAATTCGGGCAAACCAATAACAGGCGAGGGGTCGGGCATTATTTCGGTAATTATTATGCTGTTTGGTTGTAGTAAAAAGTACATAAAAGGTGCAGTTGTGTCGGGCATAATATTGCCACAGGCATCGGTTAAACCATTTATTGTTATTGTATTTTGGGCATCGGCAATTAGGGGGTTCTTTAGTGTTATTTCAATGTTTTGGTATGTTTGTCCGGTAAGTTTTATTGTATCGATATAATTTAAAGGTGTAAAACTAAATATATTAGATTGGGTTAAAACGTTGGCCGACAGCTGTTCGTTAAATTTAAGTATTATGGTTTTAGTTTTGGGGCATTCGGTTTGTAAAAGTTTAGGGGGGGTGTTGTCGGTAAGTAAACCGTTAACCGAGTTTTGGCTGCCTGGTGTGCCACCGGCCGGGTTTACCGATGCCTGCCAGTTTATGTGTCCGCTGCAATGGTTTTCGGTGTCAATTCGCTCAATCGACCATCCTCCATCGGTTTTCTCGGTGTGGTTGTACCATGTTTTGTTGTAGTTTATGCTTGTTACTAATTGTCCTGCTGTATCAATAATTTGTAAAAAACGGCCAGTTGCCGACAATGTTGTTGTGCTTAAAATATCTAATACCGGCCCATAATTTTGTAACAAGTTTGAATTACCTGTTGGGCAAAGCAACAAGTATTGGCCAGTTGCCATTGTGTAATCGGGAAACTCGCGTGTATAATTGTCGTATTTTAGTTTGTACTTGTTAAGGTTAACCGGGTGGCCGCTGCGGTTATATAGTTCAATATATGTAATTTCGGGCAATTGTACCGATGGCGTGGCATCGGCCATAATCTCGTTAAAAATAATATCGTTTGGTTTATTAATATAGTAGGCAACAGTAATATTTGTATCGGTAATTATGTTATTACAATGGTCGGTAATGTTGCTTATCCACAAAATATATTGTTTGTCGGCCTCAAGGTCGTTTTTATAGCGTAACCTTATGGTAGCTGGTGTGCTGTTTAACCAAACCGAGTCGGGTAGGCCAATGTTGTTATTTATAATGTAGTTTTGTGGTACAAACCCCGATAAATTTGTAACCGGTTCGCTAAAAGTAATTTCTATAATGTTGCTTTTTACAATGTTATGTTTTGTAACAAATGGCTTTTCATTATCGATATTATTAGCGGCAATCGAGTTTTTTTTGCCGGGTGTGCCACCAGCACTATCAACCGATACTGCCCAGTTAATATGCTGGCCGCAAAGGTTTGCCGTGTCGATACGTTCAATTGCCCAACCGCCGTCTTGTTTTGCTTCGTCGGTTATCCACAGCGGGTTATAAAACAAGCTGTCGACAAGTATGTTCTCGGGCGAGAAAAGCTTGAGTGTTTTAGCTGTATTGGTAAGGCTTGTTGTGCCTATGCCCGAAATTGTTGTGCCATATTGCCCAAATAGCTCGATAGCAGCGGCCGGGGCAATAATAACCTGTTGGCCGGGCATTATAAATGTATTACTAAGCTGGCGGCTAATGCCATCGATTGATAAACGCCAGTTTTCTAAATTAAATTTGTTTACAGCCCGGTTTGTTATTTCAATATAATCGTACGCGGGCAAACTAACAACCGGTGTGGGGTCGTACATAATTTCGGTAAAAACAATATCGTGCCGTTTAGCTTTTACAGTGTGAGTAAATGTTGTTTGTTGTGGCAACATTAATAGCGAGTCGGTATCGTAAAGGCTCGATATTGTAAGTACATAATCGGCTGCCATAAGGCGGTTAACAGTAATTGTAAGCAATGACGGGTTTTGAGGGTTTTGTTTTACAAATTGTATTATAACTGAACTGTCGCCGGCCGATGCCAGACTGTAATTGTTTATGTTACCAATGTTAAACTCTAACAGGTTTTCCGATAAAACAACTTGTATAGTATTGTCTGATAATGGTTGGGCACTAATAATAACCGGAGGTGTGTTAATAGTAAAAACCGAAATGTCGTCGGCTTTTAACATTCCGGCACGGGTGTTGGTGTAGCTAAAAACTAAGCCGTGGGTTTTGGCCATGCTATAAGTTTTGTCGGTTACAGGTTTGTTTTTTGCAAGGTTTTTAAAAGTTGCAGTGGTGTCGTGCGCTATAGTCCATATACCAGGGGTTTTGCGCGCAATTTCAATGGCAATTTTTTGGTTCGCGTTCCAGTCTAACAAAGTTGTCGATATTATTGTTTTTACGCCGTTTGGCTCAACGCGCCATAGCGATAATGTGTCGGTACTGCCAGTAAAGTTAACGCCAACAAGGTAACCGTAGTTAAGCGAGTCGGTTAATAATGTGTCGTTGGCCATAAGGTAGTAATAAAATTTATTTGTCGATGTGGGGTCAAAATCGCCATTGTTAAGCACAAGCCTCCAGATAGTTGTGCCTGTATTAAAATTATTGTTACTAAATGTCGACGATATAAAGCTTGTACCACCCTCGTTAATAATATTATGTTTAAGCGAGTAATTGCCGTTAACTGGGTTAATATTACTGGTTTCCCAATGGTTTGTATTATGCCATTTTTTTAGGCTGTTGGTTTCAAAATTATCGGCAAACAAGTATTTGCCAATAATAATTGTATCCGATGTAATTGGCATAAAGCCAGGTATTTGAACTTGTAAAAGGGCAGTGTCGGTTTTAGTAAAAAACAGCCCGTTTATATTTGCCAAACCATTGGTAATTATATTGTTAGTTTGGTTAGTGGTAAATAACTCAATTTTGCCATTTTTTTCTATCAGTTCAACAGTATTGTTTACCGATTTGTCAACAAACCCTAAACTGTCGGTGGCGCATATGCTAATATTAAATAGCGTGTCGGTAAAAACCGGTGTTTGCGGAAAAACAATATTTAGCATACTTGCCTGCACGTTAACTGTTAATGTGTCCGATATACTTCCGTATCTTATTTTTGAACTCTCGGGGTTTGTAAAAATATTTTGCCAGTTTGTATTAATTAAAAATTGTAAACTGTCGGTAATATTGCACCAAGGGTTTAACCAAATACATAGTTGCAGGCCATCGGTAATGTTTGTACCGTTGTTTATACTAATAAGGTTACGGGTGTCAAAAACTAAAAACGAATCGCGCAAAGCAGCCATAATACCATTTTCGAACCCGGCACCTTTTAATAAAGCACCGCCAATAATGTTACCTGAGGTAATATTTGGTTGTAAAGTATTTGTCCAAAATCGTAAACTGTCAATAATTGTTGGTTTATTATCGGTTGTGGCCGAATCGGTAACGTTAAAATTCAGAATACTAATACCCGGGTTTTCGATAGTAGTAGACTCTAAAACAAAATTCGATTGTATATGGTTTGTAATAGTTGAATTACTGTCGGGTAGTGGTATAATTTCGGTTGATAAAAAAGCTTTAACATTGTCAATTCTAAAATCGCCGGTACCACTTGTTGCACCGGTGTTCCAACCTGCAATTTTAACTGTAATTGATTTTTGGGGCTGCATAAGGCCAATTTTTTTTGATGCAATAAATAACGTGGCTGCATTAAAATTTGTAGTGTCGATAATTGAATCGTTAATTATAAATGAGCACATGTTAGGCCCCGATGCTGTTGCATAACCATTAAAGTATAGCGAATCGATTTTAAAAAGGTATTGTTGGTTGGCAATAATTGTAAAATAAAAATATTTTGCCTGGCTTGCATCAGTGGCGCCCCAACTGCCCGATGAGCTTATGTATGGTTCGTCGGTAAAGTAGTCGCCGGTGGTAACATTTTCCGATACAGAACCCTGCGAAACCAACATTGTTGAAATATTACCGTTTATAAGGTTATTTACAGGTTCTAAATAAGGCGCATGGTTAAAATTAAACTC
>CAZJCR010000070.1:0-15907 GCA_964544385.1 uncultured Bacteroidales bacterium | reverse complement strand
TCGCTGTGAAAGTAAGCGCATAGCACCCCGTTTGTATTGTTGGCCAGCAGTGGTGTAGTATAAGTAGTTCCCGTTTGTTTGGCCAATAGGTCTGCTGATATATTTGCACCATTGTAAATGTTTAGATAATCCCAGTTATTCTCCGAACTAAACGAGATGAAATCTAATTTTATTGATGCTCCCGGTATCGAAGGTTGAAATACCAGGGTATAGTTTTCATAATTAGCATACTGATTGTTTGCCCCGCCCGAGTCGTAAAAGTATACACTATCGGATATGGTTACTTCGCCGCCGTGCATCAAAATATCATTCGAAGTATTAATGTATCCGGCATTAATCAATGTGTCGGAAAACGTGCCATCGTAAACTATAAGGGTAACGGTATAGCTGCCAAAATCGGTGTAGGTGTGTACCGGGTTTTGGTCGGTTGATGTGCTGCCATCGCCAAAGTCCCATGCCCAGCTGGTAATGGTGGTATTGGTGGCGGTTGAGGCATCGGTAAAGGTTACGGTAGCCGGTTTAACACTTGAATTTGTATTGTCGGCCGAGAAATTGGCCGAGAGGACTTTCCCGGGTTGCTGGGTAAAGGTTATAAAAACGGTATCAAGCCCTTGTGTAGCAAAGGCTACCGTGTTGCTACGTTCATTGTGGTTGTTATTGGCTGAATAAGCCAGGGTAACCGTTGTATTGCCATTGCCCTCGGTAATATTAGGGGTAAGCCAGTTGGTATTATTAATTAGCTCCCAATTAGTGTTTGATGATATTGTTACGGTTGTACTGCCGGCTTCGGCTGTTAAGCCGGTGGTTGAGGTATTTGCTAAAAGGAATTTTCCGGGGGTTCCTTCAACCCAGTTCGATGTAGTACCGTTTAGGGCAAAATTGGTTAGCGTACCATCGTTCAGGTTGCCCGAGGCATCATTCAAAGGGGTAATTCCTGCGTTGTTGCCATTGGTAATGCCCTGGTTAAAATTGTACCAAACCAGTAAGCCGGTGTTATCGGTGGTTTGGTTGTTTATATCGCTCATAATTTCTTCGGCACTGCGGGCGTGCGACCAAAGCCTAACATCATCAATTTTACCATTAAAAGGATAACAGGTGGTAGATAAATAGTATGCCCCTATATACAAGGGGATATCTTCGGCTGTAGTAAACGACGAAATTGTTTTGGTGTAGGCATCCTGAACCCCGTTAATGTAGAATTTTGCAACCGAACCATCGAAAGATGCGGCCACATGATACCACTTATTCGCCTCAATTGTAGTATTAGAAACCAATGTATTCCAATTGGAAACGTAGCCCATATATAAACTGAGTTTATTGTATTCAATCTCAAAACGAAAATTTTTATAGTAGCTATTTTCATTTGCATTGCTTATAATAGCTTTATGGTCCGATACATTGTCTAAGTACACCCAACTCTCGGCTGTAAACTGGCTGGGGGCAACGGGTTTGCAAACCACGTAATCGTTACTGCCATCAAAGTGTAGCGCGTTGTTGGGCAGTGCTTTCTGTGTAACAACAACCCCGGCAGGTTGGAATACGCCGGAAAGTACGATATTGGCATACCGCTCAGTAACCCCTTCGGGCAAAGCCTCGGCGGTAATGGAAATTGCATCGTTACCTGTGCCTGATGTTTTGTTTAAAGTTAACCACGAAGCGGAGCAGGTGGCCTGCCAGTCAACATCGGTGGTAACAAAAAAATGGGCATGGCTATTGGCTGGCGCATCAATATCGACAGCGGTTCGCGATAGCGCGATGGTGGCTGGCCCCTGGGTAATTGTTACTGTAGTATCGGTGGCATTAGTGCCCGAAATGGTGAGCGATGCGCTACGGGGGTTACTGTTATTGTTTAACAAATCGGCCGTAACCGTGATGGTGGCATTGCCAGTGCCCGAAACGGGGCTTACACTGAACCAGTCGGTCGATTCGGCTATGGTCCAGTCGGTATTCGATGTAATATCGAAAGTGGTTGTACTGCCAACCGATGAATTAATAGATGCAGAGCTGGCCGATACAGAAATAGTGCCCCGTTGCTGGGTAACCGTTACGGTGTCGTTGGCAGCGTTGGTGCCGGTAATAACCAGTTGTATGCTACGGGTGGCATCGGTGGTATTGGTTTCGTTGGCGGTTAGGGTAATGGTTCCGTTCCCTGTACCCGAGGTAACATCCAGGTCGAGCCAGTCGTCGGCATCAACAATGCCCCAGGTGGTGTTCGATGCTATGTTGAAAGTTGCCGTGCTGCTACTTGTACGCTCGATGTCAACCTCGGCAGATGACGCAGCAATACTGTAAGTTACATCATTGGTATTATAGCCTTCGACCCAGTTCGATGTTTGGCCGGTAAGGGCAAAATTGATAAGCGTACCGTGCTTTGCGTTGGTTGTGGCATCGGTAAGCGTGGTAACGGAGCTGTTATCATTCAGAACCGTACCCTGGTTGAATTTGTAGTAAATAGCCAGGTTCGATTCGGTACCAATAAAACCGTTCTGCATACCCGCTATAATTTCGGCTTGGGTTAAGGCTTTGTTCCAAATACTCACCTCGTCGAGCGAGCCGTTAAGCCCCTTTCTCTCGTTGTAGTTGCTATTGCCCAGGTAGCAGGTGTTGCGTGCCACGTTGGCTGGAGCCATATGGGTATAGCTATAATACGGTACACCATTAACATAAATGGTGCCCTTTCCTGCCGATGTTATCGTGAAGGCGATGTAGTACCATGTGTTTGTTTCGAGTTCCTTAGTAGTGGTTACTGTTAACTGATTTACTATGGCTCTCAGAAGTCCCTTTGTGCCACTGGCGCGTAGTATCAGGCAGTTGGTGTTGGAGGTTGAACTTATAGTAAAATTGAAAATTCTGGCCATATCGTTGAACGAGTCGAATTTAACCCATCCGGCAAAGGTAAACCCCTGCGAGAAGTCGGGCGAACCTGCGGCCAAAGCTCCGATGTCCACTTTGTTGTAGCCATTGTCAAAGTGTAGGGCGTTGTTTCCACTCTGTACTACCTGAATAGTAGCCGCATCGAACAAACCTGAGAACGATATATTGGCAGTGCGCCCTGTGGAACCCTCAGGTAGGGCTTCGGCGGTAAGGGTAAGGGTGGCATCACCAGTACCCGATAACGGGCTTACGGTGAGCCATGTGTCGGAGCAGGTTGCTGTCCAGGCCACATCGGTGGTAAGGGACAGGGTAGCCAGGCTACCAGCTGCTTTGTTGATATTAACTATACTTTCTGAAAAATCTATCGTAGCATTCTCCTGTGTTAGGGTTATAATGCTGTTTTCTACATCAGTTCCCGACACGGTGAGCTCAATGCTCCGTGCCGAGTTGGTTTCGTTGGCCTGGGTGGCAGTAACGGTAATGGTTTTGGAGCCTGTGCCTGTTGTGGCATCAAGCGAGTACCAGTCGCCGGTTCCGGTTATGCTCCAGGTAGTATTCGAAGTAATGGTAAAGGTGGCAGTACTGCTAATGGTGTGTTCTAAAGCTAAGCTGTTTGATGAAACAGTAAGGCCGTAGGTTACATCATTCGTATTATAGCCTTCAACCCAGTTGGATGTTGTGCCGGTAAGAGTAAAGTTGGTAAGCGTGCCGTGCTTTGCGTTGGTTGTGGCATCGGTAAGGGAGGTAACAGTGCTGTTATCAGCTAAGATTGTACCCTGGTTGAATTTGTAGTAAAGAGCCAGATTAGTTTCGGTACCAATAAAACCGCTCGGCATACCCGCAATAATTTCGGCTTGGGTGCGGGCGGTGCTCCAAACACGTACCTCGTCAATTTTACCGGCAAAGTTAGATGCATTTCCTTCTGTGCGCTTGCCTATGTATAGTGCCTTGCTGCCCGGGTTGTAAGCTGTGGCTGATGCTGTTTTCGCCTCCACACCGTTTACGTAAAGTGTAACAGTAGATCCATTGTAAGTGGCTGCAAGGTGCACCCAGGTGTCAATGCTTACAGTCGATGTAGCTTTAGCATCGAGCCAGCTACTACCGTTGCGGATTGTTATTACAGGCTTATTGTCGGCGGCAATATGCAGCTCCATACCCGTGTTAGCGGTTTCGCTTAGTGTTGAAAAGGCAGGCTGGTCGCGGTTTAGTAAAGATGGGTAAACCCACGCCTCCACGGTAAAGTTTTCCGGATTAATAGCCGGGCAGGTAACGTAGTCGTTGCTGCCATCAAAATGCAAAGCGTTGTTTTGAGCCCATGTGCTGCCTATTAAGACCAGCCAAAGGGCTAATGTTAATAAAATTCTTTTTTTCATTATTGATAATTTAGTTAAATATATTCGGTTAAATAATTTACCATTTCGGGGTTTGCGCGTTTTATCAGCAACATAACCGACTCGTTTGATAGTTTTTTTAATACCATTTTATAGCCAACTGCGGTAAGGGTGTCGGGAAATTTTCTGATAAAAACCATTATTGGGTTGTCATGCCCTTCAACTTTAAGTTTTTGGTCCCGGTAATCATCAATGCGTTGTTTTATATTACCGGTTATGCCAAAATAGTATGGTTTGTTTTTTTCGTGCATTATGTATATCCAGCAGGTATTGTTATAGAATTTTTTATTGTCCATATAGGGTTGCCTTTTTTTGTTTAGTAAAACCATAGCAAACGTATATTTTTGGCAAAAAACTGATGTCTCAAATCCGAAAAACTTTGTCTCAAATCAGCAATTAACAGTATAACAGTTTGTTACAAGGGTGTATTTTTTGTAAAAAAGGCAATATTTTTTGCTGATGCAGTTTTAAAAACCACAGCAATTAATAAATTGTGAGCTAAATGTGGCCTTAAAAAATTGAGGGAATAGTTCAATTTGGGTCTAAATCGATTGAACGAATCGCTCAATTTGGGTAATATTAAATATGCTTGAAAATAAGTAGCGTTTTGTTTATAACCTAAGTTAAGCGGTTAAAGCGCAGCAAATAAACGCTTTATTTAGGTATAATCCCGATGTCGATTTTGTTGTATTTCACTAACGGAGTGTAGTGAAATACTTACAAAATCTAAATCGATTGAGCGATTCGCTCAATTTAGGTATAACTTATTGTTGTTCGTTAGCTAATTTTCGGAATTCGACAGGGGTAAGCCCATATTTTTCGCGGAACAGCCTGTAAAAAGTATTGCGCGAACCAAAGCCCGAGTCAATTGCTATTGCCTCAATTGTAAGTTCGGTATTTGGCAGTGATAACAGTTCGCGGGCATGTTCAAGCCTCATAACGTTAAGGTAGTCGTTTAATTGCCTCAAAAAGGTAGGTTTCGTTAGTGTTAAGCAGGTCGGCAAGTTTTTTTCGGTTTAAGTCCGACTGCGTGTAAAGTTTTTCGGTTTGCATTAGCGAGTTAAGCTTTTTCATAAGTTCGCTTACTTTGCATATGGTGCTGTCGGGTGTTTCGGGCTGTAACTCGTTGTCGGCTTGTAAAACTTGTTGGTTAAAGCTGTCGGCCCATTTTTGTTGCTCGGTAATTTGACGGAATAACGAGCGGTTTTTTGCTTTTAATTTTTTTTGGTTATAAAGCACCACAATTATAAATGCAGTAAGCATTGCTGCCAAAGCCGATAGCAAAGCGGCCAAATTACGAGTGTTTTTTAATTTAAGTTGGTTTTTTTCGGCTTCGAGTTCTAATTTGTCGAGCTCGTAAATTGTACGTAACTCGTTAATTTGATTTGCATATCGTTTTTTGTCAATTGAGTCGTTTAATTCAATTACTTGTGCATAAAGTTTCGATGCATAATCAAACTTATTGAGCCTTGTATAATAGTCGGCCTGTTTTTTTAGCGATTTTCCTAAATCCATCGACATATTGTTTTGTTGTAAAAAACCGATGAACTTTTGGTTATATTCTATTGCTTTGTTATAATCGGCAGCACTCTTATAATAATTGCTTTTGGTTTGGGTAATAATATGCCACAAATGCGGCATATTGCTGTTGTTGAACAATTCTTCGGCCTGGTTAAGGTATCCTAATGCTTTTTGGGTTTTTCCCAGTTCCGAGTATGCCTGCGAATACACTGTTGCTATTAAAATCCGCTCTTCATCTAAATTTATTAAGCTATCAAATTTATGGGCATTGTTTACGGCATTTAACATTGAGTCGTTATAAGCTAATACCAAATTGTAATTGTTAAGTTGTGTATAGTAGTTGCTAAGCCTGTGATAAATTTCAATTTTCGGAAAATTTGGGAGTGGCAGGGTGTTAATAATTGGTAAAGCTTTTTTTGTCATATTAATAGCTTCATTAACTTGCCCCATGGCTTCGTATACCATTGCCATCGATTTTAACGACAGTATAATACCTTCGTTATCATTCTCGGTTTTGGCCAGTTCGTATGTTTCGGTTGCTTTTAATAATGCTGTCGAGTATTTTTCGCGCAAACAAAACCAATTAACATAATTTGCAGTTACGTAATAATAGTATTTGTATATTTTATTGGTTAAGCAAAATTGTTCAAAAGTATCGAATGCTAAAGGGAAACTGTCGGAGTTGTGTTTATTAAAGTAGTGGTCGGCAATATAACCAAGGGCTGCAGCTTGTGCCCTGATATTGTTTTGTTTTTTCCCTTCGTTGTAAAACATGTTATAGTATTTAAGCTCGTTTAAAGTGCCGCGGCCTACCATTGTAAGTTGCCTAATGGCTTCGAGTTTATAGTTGCCCTCTAATTGTGGTATTACTTTTAAAAGGCTGTCGGTAATATTTGGTTTGGCGGTTATTGTTATCGAAACAAATAATAACAACAATACTGTACCTGTAAGGTAATTTTTTAAACTGGCCATAGGTTGTTTATTTTGTGGTTTTATTTTGTAAACTATCAAATCTATAAAATTTTGGTTTTATAAAGCGCAAATTTGCACTTTTTTATTAATACAAATTGTCCAAATGGTAAATTTTGGTTTACAATTTGGGGCAAAATTGTTGATTTGTGTTTTTATTAAGTAATCTTTTTATTGTCAATAGTAAATATCAGCATTTATAAAATTCATAAAATATTTGTATTGTAAATATTGTTTAACAGGCTAAATAAGCAGCTATTGTTCAAAAAACAAACGCCAAAAACTATATTGTTAATGGCGTTTTAGTATTTAAAACAGTAGTTTTTATTTTATGCTTAATTCTTTTTTTTTGCTTTTGCTATTTTTTTCCAGTCGCTTTTTAAAAAACCTTCGGGTTTTTTGTCGTCAATCATGTGCCAGCTAAAATAGTATAAACGCGCGTCGGCTGCGCCAACAATTGTTTTAAAACAACGGGCTTTACGTTTAGTACCTTCGGGGCCAACTTTGTGTATAAAAACTACGTTTTGGTCTTTGTTGTCAATAGCGGCCTGTATGCCTTCGCGCGAAACTATTTTATAGTTATATTGATATGTTTGTTTTATTTGGTTAGCATTACTAAAATTTTTTGCAAGGTCTTCTTTTGTCAGATAAAGGGTTTTATCGTGTATGTCGGCAGTCATGCTTTTGTAGTAATGTTTAATAATGTTTTTCGGGTTTAGGTTGCTGTTGTCGCGGGTAAGTGTAATGTGGTTTTGTAAAAACAGGCAAAGCATACCAAGTTTGTGGGCGTAAGTTTCTTCTTCAACATCTTCGTAGGCAATTGGTACACCTGCAATTTCGGGCATTTGACGTACAAACTCGTAATTACCGCCTAATTGTACTGTTAAAAATATGTACTGTGTTTTTACCTTGTCTTTGTTATAGCTAAAGCGGTTCATCATTAAAAACGATTTTGTAGTGTCGAACCTTGCTTTTTCGAACTCGTCGGTTGAATAGGTTACAAACTCAACCGGGGTAAGTTTCCAGTGTTTTTCAACGGTCTCTTTAATTATGCGGTTGTATTGCAACATGGGGTTGTTTTCGAGCACAACGTAGGTTGTTGTCCTAAAAAAACGGTCAATGTCGGCTTTTGAACCAACCGATTGCTGGGCTTGCGAAAATATTACCGCGGCCAGTAAGGTTATCGATAAAAATAGTTTTTTCATAAGTAAATGTTTTAAATTGTTTTAGGCAAATATATATAAACCTTGTAGTTTTTAATTAATTATTTGGTATATATAGCGGGTGTTTCTCGTTATATTTACGGATATACAGGAACTTAAGGTCGCGTTTTTTTTTGTTTTTAAGTTTTTTGTACTCAGTGTAAAGTTCGGTATCGGGCATTAAAAGTTGTTCAACATTTTGGGTTGTATATTCTAAAATTTTGCCGGTTTTAAAATCCATAATAAACTGTTGTATCTCGGTGCGCGATGTTGTTGTAGGGGTTGTTCCGTAAGGATAATTCATGTATGGTTGGTTGTACCGCTCGTCGTAAACGGTAATTGTGGCTACAAAGTGACAAATATTGCCTATTACCGGTATGCGGCAAAAATCGTTGCCAAAATTTATAAATACCGAGCCTAAGCGGCAAAAACCCCAAATATTGTTAGTTTCAATTGTATTTAGCAGGCCAAACTGGTCGTAGTATTCAATTATGGGTTCTAATAGCAGGTTATCAAAAAACTCGAAACTGTACCTGTTATATTTTGTAACTATATGGTTTTTTAATACTGGTTTGTTGTTAACTAATTGCTGATGGTTTAAGTATACGCCCTCGGTAAATTTAAAGCCCGGGTAAAATTTTACACTATTGGCAGTATCGGTTTGAGCCTTTATTGGGCTTATAAAAAATAACAGTATTGTTAATATGTATATAGTTAGTGTTTTCAATGGCGTTTTTAAAAGGTAAAAATAGCATTTTTATTGGTTTAGCAGTTTTTTATGTCAAACTTAATTTGTTGTAATGCCCATGTGGTTTAGTTATTGATAAAAGTGTTATTTTTTTGTGGTTGTTTTCACTCTAAACCGGGGCAGCTATTTATTTTAACCTTAAAATAGTTGTTGATAAATTAAAATTTATCCGGCGTTTTTTTCGCCTGTTACCATGTTAATAATTGTACGGCCAATAATAACAAGGTCGAGTATAAAGGTCCAGTTCTCTAAATACCAAACATCGTGTTCAACTCTTTGCTCCATAAGCAATGGGTTCGATGTCTCGCCCCTAAACCCGTTAACCTGTGCCCAGCCTGTAATTCCTGGTTTTACAAGGTGTCGTACCATGTATTTGTTTATTATCTCGCTGTATTGTTTGGTGTGTAAAAGCATGTGGGGGCGCGGGCCTACTACCGACATATCGCCTTTTAAAACATTAAAAAATTGTGGCAGTTCGTCAATGTTAGTTTTGCGTATAAACCTGCCTACACTTGTTAAACGTGAGTCGTTTTTAGTGGCTTGTTTCATGTTGGCTTCGGTATTTACTGTCATTGAGCGGAACTTAATAATGTTAAAATTATTATTGTCTTTACCTGTGCGCAATTGTGTAAAAAATACCGGCCCACGCGACTCAATTTTTATAAGTAGTGCAATTATCGGAAACAACCACGAAAAAACGCATAGTATTATCAATAGCGAAAAAACAACGTCGAAAGCTCTTTTCATAAACCTTGCAAACAAACTCTCGAGCGGCTCCTGCCTTAACAAAACTATGGGTATGCCGTTTACAAAATCGATAGTTACTTTTTTGCGAATGTATTGTTGAAAGCTTGGTACAAGCTTAAACCGTATAAGGTTGTTCTCGCAATAACTAATAATGTCGCGTATGCGGTTCTCTTGTTCACGGTCTAAGGCACAAAATATTTCGTCAATATCGTGTTGTTTTGCTATTGTCTCAAATTGTGCCAGCGGGTAAATTGGGCATTTGCCTATTGGCCTTACTATGCTCTCGTCTTCAAAAAAACCTATAAACTTGTAACCCATTAAGGTGCTCGATGCTATATTTTTATATACCTCGATAGCTCTTTTGTTTGTGCCCAATATGGCAACATGCCTAAAATTATATCCTGCTTTTCGGTATGCACGTAAGGCATTAAAAAATATTATTCGCCATAAAATTAAAAATACAAGTTCAAATATAAACGCGTAAAAAACAGTGAGCCTCGATATGCCATAAAACTTAAAAACTGCCATGGCTAAATATATCAATGCCACATGTAATAAGGTGTTGCGCATCGTAAGCAACAAAATATTCTCAATACGTATTGCCCGTTTTGTGTTTATTACCGACACATTGTTCGATATTATCCACCACGAAAACACATAAACTAAAAATATTACAACATAATCGGGCTGGTCAAACAAAAACATACGGTCCTGCCTAATGTAATAGCTTATCATAAAGCCTGTCATTAACAGCAATATGTCGCCGGCTAATATTATTGCATTTTGGTATTTCGAGTATCCACGGGTTGGCATTTTTTTAAAGTATTAAACATGCAAAAATAACATGTTTATTTTATTATAAAAATTAATTATTATGTAAATAAACCTTTGTAATACCATATTTTGTTATGGCTAAAATAATATTATTAACGATATTTGTTACCTTTAATTTTTATACACTTTTTATGCACAGTTATAAAACTAAACCGGTTTTACTTTTAACTATTTTTTTATCGATTTGTTTAAACATCACCGCGCAAGAGTCTTTCTCGCAATATCATAACAACTCGTTTAACCATTTCGACCGTTATGTTTATTTATCGCAAAAGCGGTTCCACACGGCTGTAAAACCTTTTTTAATAAGCCAAACCGACTCTTTGGTGGCTATCGATACGCTGTTTAAAAAAAATGTTAGTAACAAGTTTTTCGACATTGTTTTTAACCGAAACCTTGTAAAAATTAAACAAAACGACTTTTACATTACCATTGACCCGCTTTTTAATTTTGAACTTGGCAAAGGCTCCGGAACTGGCTATACCGGAACAAGTTGGGTAAATACACGGGGCTTTTTGGTTAAAGGCAGCATTGGTAAAAAAGTTGCTTTTAGCACATCGTTTTACGAAAACCAGGCAATGTTTAACGACATGCGCCGCGACCGTGTTAAAAATCTTAAAGTTGTGCCAGGGCAAGGTTCTCCAAAAATATATAAAACTACTGGTTACGATTACGCTTTTGTCGACGCATATGCATCATACTCCCCATCAAAATTCTTTAATTTTCAGTTAGGCCATGGCAAAAACTTTATTGGCGACGGGTACCGCTCTCTTATTCTTAGCGACAACTCGCTTAGTTATCCTTTTTTTAAGCTTACTACAAACGTTTGGAACTTAAAATACTGGTTATTGTTTGCCCAGTTTCAAGACTTAACAACGCGATACAATTATGGCACGCCTTACGACAAAAAATGGGGTGTCTTCCATTTTATCGATTATGCAATTACACCTTGGTTAAATGTTGGCCTTTTCGAGTCGGTTATTTGGCAAAATGCCGACAGTACAAATCATCGCGGTTTCGATTTTAATTACATTAACCCCATAGCTTTTTTCCGCCCTGTCGAGTTCTCGGTGGGCTCGCCCGACAATGTTTTAATGGGCGGTAATGGCAGGTTGCGCGTTTTTAAAAAACATACTTTTTACGGCCAGTTTGTTATCGACGAGTTTAACCTTACCGAAATTAAAGCCGATATTAAACACATGTTCAACAAATCCGACACATCGTTACAATGGGGGTTTTGGAGCAATAAATTTGCCATACAGGCCGGATACAAAACCTATAACCTTTTTATCGATAAACTCGATGTGCAAACCGAGGTTAATTTTGTACGCCCTTTTATGTACGCGCATCTAAACACTTTAAAAAACTATGCAAACTATAACCAGCCATTAGCCCACCCTTTGGGCTCAAACTTTGTTGAGTGGGTATCGTTTTTAAAATATAACTACAACCGTGTTTTTTTCGAGGCTCGTTACTCATATGCTGTTCATGGCTCCGACACTGCCGGCCTTAACTTTGGCAATAACATTTTTAAGCCTTATACAATTCGTGCCAACGACTATGGAAACACGCTTGGACAAGCGCAAAAGGTTAATTTGCAATACCTGTCGGCAACATTATCGTACCTTGTTAACCCGGCTACAAACCTTAATATTTATATAAGTTACACTAACCGTAAGCAGCAAAGTGGGGTTAACACAACTAACCAAAACCTTTTGCTGTTTGGTGTGCGTACTTCGTTACAAAATTTTTATTTCGATTTTTAACCCCGAATTTTAAATTCATTAAACTTACAAAATCTAAATCAATTGAGCCATTAGCTCAATTCGTGTTTAACTAAGCCCTGCATAGCCTAAGGTTGCCACCGATATTTTTACATTTGCAGCTTTTTGCAATACTGTTGCGCAACCTTCAATTGTAGCTCCGGTTGTTAAAATATCGTCGACTAATAAAATATGCTTACATTCAATTTGTTGGGCATTTTCAACGGCAAAAACCTCGGCGGTGTTTTCCCAACGCTCAAACCTGGTTTTTTTTGTTTGCGTTTGCGTGTAAACAGCGCGCTTTAAAATACGCGTGTTTACTGGCACATGCATACTTTCCGATATGCCTTGCGCTATCATATAACTTTGATTATAACCACGTTTGCGCTCTTTTTTGGGGTGTAGTGGTACAGGCACTATATAATCGATAAATTTAAAACCCGTTGACAAAACAAGTTGCGTGCCCAATATGCGTCCAAGCTCAATACCAACATCGTGCCGGCCTTTATATTTTAAGTTATGTATTAGTTTTTGATACCGGCTTTTTTTTATAAAGGTAAATAACGATGTTGCATTCTCAATTTGTACACGGCCCCAAAATATTTGCTCAACCTTGTTGCCTGGTATATTGTGGTAATTTGTATAAGGCATTTGGTACAAACATTTTGTGCAAAGCACTTTTTCCTGGTTAACAAGTTTATTGTTACAGGCAACGCAAAACTCGGGGTACAACAGCTCAACAAGGCAGTTAATAAAGTATTTTATTTTTTGTGCAATTACAGTCATGGGTAAAAAAAAACTATGGTAAATTACAAAAAATTACCATAGCTTTAGTTTATAATAGTACCTAAATTGGTTAAAACTCGAATTTAGTATCTGTTTTTTTGTGGGTAAATTTTTTTGTACCGTTGGCATAGTCGGCAACTATGTGTCCATTACCTTTAATAATATATTTATATATCATTAAACCTTCGAGCCCAACAGGTCCGCGGGCGTGTATTTTGTTTGTACTAACACCAACTTCGGCACCAAAGCCATATCTAAAGCCATCGCTAAAGCGCGACGAGCAGTTGTGAAAAACATTGCCCGAGTCGACAAGTTTAAAAAACTGCGACGCGTTTTTGTTGTTGTCGGTAACAATAACATCGGTATGGCCCGAGCCGTATTGGTTAATATGGTCAATGGCCTGTTCAATGTTGTCAACAATTTTTACCGACAAAATATAGTCAAGGTACTCGGTTTTCCAGTCTTGTTCGGTAGCAGGTACAGCATCAATATAGCTAAGTGTTTTTGGGCATCCGCGCAGTTCAACATCTTTTGCCTCAAGCGCAATGTCGAGCAATGGTAAAAACGATGCGGCTATCGAGTGATGTACAAGCAGGGTTTCGGCAGCATTGCACACCGACACGTATTGGGTTTTCGAGTCGGTTACAATTTTTACTGCCATTTCTAAATCGGCAGTTTCGTCAACATACACATGGCAAATGCCGTCGGCGTGGCCAAGTACTGGTATGTTCGAGTTGTCCATAATATATTTTACAAAACTGTTCGAACCGCGTGGTATAATAAGGTCAATAAAATTATCGAGTTTTAGCATGGCGTTAACATGGTCGCGGGTTTCTAACAGTTGTGCCCAGCCTTGTGGTATGTGCCAGGGCGTGGTGGCATCAGTAATTATTTTAATAAGCTGGCGGTTAGTGTTTATGGCCTCGCTGCCGCCTTTAAGTAACACGGCGTTACCGCTTTTAAGGCAAAGCGATGCTATTTGTACAAGAGCGTCGGGGCGCGACTCAAAAATAACGCCAATAACGCCAATAGGCCAGCTTACGCGATAAAGGTTTAAACCATTGTCGAGCTCGGTGCCCATTAGTGTCGAGCCAACGGGGTCGGGTAGGGTAGCAAGGCTTTTTAGCCCGTTTATTACTTCGTCAATTTTTTGGTTGTCAAATTTTAACCGTTTTAATAATGGAGCTTCAAGATTGTTTTTTTCGCTTTCGGCAATATCGGTTTGGTTGGCTGCAATTATTGCTTCTCGGTTTTTGTCTATTTGGTCGGCTATATTTAGCAGCGCATTGTTTTTATAATTTGTACATACCGCGGCTAAATTTATTGCTGCCTGCTTTGCCAATCGGGCATTTTGTTCAATTTCCATAACTAAAACTTATTTGGCAACAAAAATAAACCATTTTTTACTTTGCCCAATTAATTGTTGTTTTATTGTGCCTTTTTACTGTAAAAATTGTACCGTAAACCAATACCACCCGTACCGTTATTTACTTGTGGGTTACGTAAAAAACCTTTTACACCGGGTGCGTAGTTATATCCAATTTGGTAAGTTATTGCAAAGCGTTGGTTTTTATCAATTTTTTTAAATATGTTGTTTATTAATAAAGCTACACCAATATTTGCCCCAAATGTGTTTATTACCGAACTGCTTTGGTTTTCGATATAATTATGGTTGTTGTAATAGCCCAAATAGTAATTGGCATCAACAAAAAGCCATTTATGTTTAAAAAACGATTTACGTACCGATGCCCGCATTGTATAACTATAGCACCAACGGGCACTAATTGTTTCCGAGTCGTCGAGGTATTGCCCATTATGTGTATAACCAATACCGGCATCAAAATGCCCGAATGTTTTGTAATACGTGGCACTTAAAATGGTATTATAGCACAGGTAATCTTTGCCTGGGGCAACATCGTCGGGCCCATATAAAATAATGCCCCCTATGTAAGTGTCGGCATAGCCTTTTAGTTGCGCGAACATTGGTATGCTAATAAAGGCAAATAAAATTGTAATAATTGCTTTGTGGTACATAATTATAGGTTTTTTTAATTATTAAGTATTTGTAAAGCCGGTTTATGCAAACCGGCTTTATTTAATTTAATTACACGAGAATATTGATTCAATTCTGTTGTTCATTGTTCCTAAATTACTAACATAGCAATAGGGTATGGAAAAAATGTATAATTTCTTTCCTCTGAACCACCTGTTATCGCAATAAACAGCAAATGTTCCACCAAATTGTTTTAACGATTCGGTTCTGTTTCTAAACCCTTGTAAATTAGGTATGCATAGTGTACTCATTGTTTTTTTTGAGCCACAAAAGCCAACGTTATCAAAAAGTGTAGTTAACGATATTTTTGTATCATTGCCATTTGGTGTAATTATTTTAATCATATTTGACAATTCATTTGGTAAACTGTCGGTAATATCTAAATCATCAATTCTATGGTCAACAACATAATCTGATATTTTACAAACAGTTTTGTGAAAAAGCTCTATATCAATTGCAATGCCGGTTTCCTTAATTTCTTTGCTGGTTTTACACCATTTTACAAAACTCGAATCACTATCAAATTGGTACAAAACATTGTTACTGTTTCCAATTAATACAGTAATAATATTATCATCATCAAGTGGTTCGGTAATTCTAACAGAATCGTTTTTAAGTATAGTCATATTACTTAAATCAAATTCATGTTCAATTTCTGCATTTTTAAGTTTGTTGTTTAATGGAGTTTCTGTTTCTTTTGAGCAACTAATAATAGCAGCCGATATTAAGGTAATTTGACAGATTTGAAAAAAATTCATAATTTTGTGAGTTAATTTTATTTAACATGCCTCAACCTTTATCAGTATGCAAATTGTAAAAAGGTTGGGGTTTTTGTTTATTGTTACTTTAGAGAATGGCTAATATGCCAGCCGGGTTAACAACTATCATCGGCATAATCCCTTGTAATACAATACGCCTTGCGTATATACTACTTTTAGTGTATTATTTGTATTTGTTAGGCCGTAATTTTTATTGGTTAATAAAACAAATATAAAATAATTGTTTAAAAAAAAATTAAA
>CAZJCR010000069.1:15409-15951 GCA_964544385.1 uncultured Bacteroidales bacterium | reverse complement strand
TCGTCGATTAATTTAACAGCGGCTTCAATATCGAGTAGGTTGTTGTAGCTAATATCTTTACCGGCTACTTTTGTAAACATTGCATCAAAATTGCCATAAAATGTTGCGTTTTGGTGTGGGTTTTCGCCGTAGCGTAAAACCTGGCCAGGGGCAAAATCGATTTTAAAAGCCGATGGCAACTCGGGCTGAAAATAGTTATATATTGCAATATCGTAATGCGACGAAACCTGGAAAGCCTCGCCGGCATAGTAACGGCGTTGCTCGAATGTTGTTGTGCCATTTTGGTTTTTAAGCATTTCAACAAGGCCTTGATACTGGCCCATATGGCTAATTATAAGTACATCTTTAAAGTTTTTTGCAGCAGCGCGTATAAGCGATATGCCTCCAATATCAATTTTTTCGATAATATCGTGCTCGGGAGCCTGGCTTGCAACGGTTTTTTCGAAAGGATATAAATCGACAATAACAAGGTCAATTTCGGGTATATTATATTCGGCTAATTGCTCAATATCGTTATCGTTTTGCCTGCGGGCAAGTATGCC
>CAZJCR010000069.1:0-15399 GCA_964544385.1 uncultured Bacteroidales bacterium | reverse complement strand
GTAGTGTTTTTACCCTGCCACCTAATATTGATGGGTACGATGTAAGTTTTTCGACCGGGGTTACCGGTATGTTTAACCCTTCGATAAACGATTGGGTGCCACCTGTTGACAATAGTTCAACGCCAAGTTTGTGAAGTGTTTTAACAACTCCTTCAAGGTTATCTTTATGATAAACCGATATAAGTGCCCTTTTAATTGTTTTGTCCATAATGAAATAAAACGGTTGCTGTGTTTGTATTTAATAGTGTTTAATTACTTATTTATTTATTAACAGCCAACAAAGATAAAACTAAAAATAGTTAAACAACTATGCAATAATATTAATTAAATAAAAAAAGCCACCATAATTGGTGGCTAAAATTATCCAAGTGTACTAATGCGGTCGAGCTTTTTAATGTCGAGTATTTTTATTTTGCGACCCGATATTGAAATAACTCCCTCTGATGCAAATGTTGACAGTGTACGTATAGCGTTTGATGTTGTCATGTTCGACAGGTTTGCAATGTCTTCGCGCGAGAGGTAAATTTTAATTGTAGCCCCGTCGTCTTCAAGCCCGTAGGTATCTTTTAAAAATATTATCGACTCGGCTAACCTGCCCCGTATGTGTTTTTGTGTAAGTGCTACTGTACGACGGTTCGAAAAACCTAACTCGGTTGCCAGCGACTTAATTATGCCAATTGCAAAGTCGGGGTTTTGCCTTATAAGTTTTATAAGGTCATCTTTGTCGATACAACATACAACGGTGTCTTCGAGCGCAACGGCGGTTGCAATGTGGTTTTCCTGCGCAAATAATGCCCTATAACCCATAAGCCCGTATGGCTTTACCATACGTACTATTTGCTCGCGCCGACCAACACCCTCGCGAAAAACTTTTACTTTACCATCAACTAATACTAATAAACCTACCGATTCTTCGCCCTCGCGAAAAATCACATCGTTTTTGTGATAAAAGGCACATGTATGCCTGTCTTTTACATAATTTAATTCATCGACAGTTAATAACGAAAAAATAACATCGGGTAATGTAAATACTATATCGCAACTTATATTTTTTTGAATCATACCAGCCTTGTTTATGTTTTATAACACAGTAGTAGCCAAAAATAACAAAACTTAACTATTAATTAACATTATTCGCTATTTTTTTATACTGATAAATATCATAGTTTAATTAACAGCACCACATTTTCGACATGGTGGGTATGTGGAAACATGTCGACAGGTTGAACTTTAGCTACTTTGTAGTGAGTGCTTAAAAGTTCAATATCGCGGGCTTGTGTTGCCGGGTTACAGCTTACGTACACAATCTTTTTGGGTGCACAAAACAATATTGCATTTATAACATCGGTGTGCATTCCGGCGCGTGGTGGGTCGGTAATTATAATGTCGGGGGTGCCATGTTGTTCAATAAATTGTTGATTGAGCACATCTTTCATGTCGCCGGCAAAAAAAGCTGTATTATTTATATTGTTGTTTTTAGCGTTGTTTTTGGCGTCATCAATGGCGTCGGGGACGTATTCAATACCAATAACTTTTTTTGCATGTTTTGCAACAAACAGGGCTATTGTGCCGGTACCGGTATAAAGGTCGTAAACAAGTTCGGTGCCAGTTAAACCGGCCATTTGCCTAACAACTTTGTAAAGTTGGTATGCTTGTTCGGGGTTTGTTTGGTAAAACGATTTTGGTCCTATACAGAACTCCAGTTCTTCCATTTGCTCGACAATATAACCCGGACCCGAAAAATTAACAACATCGAGGTCGTTAATTGTATCGTTAACTTTTGTATTTACAACATACATTATCGATGTAATTATATTACCAAACCCGGTTTGCATTGCCTGTAAAATATGGTTAATGGCATCGGGGTTATTATTAGCAAACACAACAATAACCATAACTTGCCCTGTAGTAGTTGTGCGTATAATAATGTTCCGCATAAAACCCTCGCGAAATTTTGCACTGTAATATGGATAATTGTTTTGTAGCGTAAAATTTTTTATCCATAACCTTATTTGGTTACTTGGCTCGGGTTGCAGGTAACATTTATCGATGTCGAGTATTTTATCGAACAGTTTTGGTATATGAAAACCTAGCACCTCCATATTAGCCGGATCGGTGCCAATTTCGTGCCGCGATAGCCAACGGTGCGGCGAGAATGTAAACTCGAGCTTGTTACGGTATTCGCGCGTTTTACTACTGCCTAAAATATTGTTAACAGCAGGTAATTCAACCTTTGCTATACGTTGCAGGGCATCGGTAACTTGTTTTTGTTTAAAAAATAATTGCTCGGTGTATGGCAACATTTGCCATTTACACCCGCCACAAACACCAAAATGGCTGCAAAAAGGTTCAACACGAGTATCTGAGTGCGAGTGAAATTTGACAGCACGGGCTTCCATAAAGTTTTTGCGTTTACTTACAACCTGTAAATCAACCACGTCGCCAGGCACAACCATTGGAACAAAAATAACCATATCGTTATATTTTGCTATCGCGTTGCCCTCGGCTGCAACACTTGTAATTGTTACCTTTTCTATCAAAGGAAAACTCTTTTTACGTCCCACTTTTATTACTTTTAATTTTTGTGCAAATATGCTAAAAGATATTGTTTATTAAAATCTTGCATTGCCAGGTTTTAATAAATTCTGAAGTTTAATACTATCAATACCTGCAAAAAAATATTTTATTGTATATTGCAAAAGGTAAACCAACTAAATTATTAAACATAATGCACAAAGCGGTTCTTTTGTTTTTTTTGTTTTTAACAATATTTTCAAGCTTAGCACAAATACAAACACAACAACAAATTACTATCAATAATATTTACGATAGTATTTTTACTTTACTACAAAATACAAACGACACAATTTATATTGACACAATATTTGATGTTATAAAAAAAGACCGTAAAGAGCTTGGCGACCATTATTTAAAGGCTCTAAATGCATATGTTGCAAAGAGTAATGAACTTGGCTATTTAAAAGGAAAAATGGACGCGTACGACCGCATTGGGCTTCAATACCGCTACGACGAAGTTTACGATTCGGCCTTGTTTTATCATAACCTGTCGTTAAAAATTGCCTTGTATATTGCCGACAGCACGCAATTATATTATAGCTATAACAACATTGGCCAGGTTTACCGGCTTCAAGACCTTAATGTACAAGCAATAAACAATTTTCATAACGCATTAAAAATTTCAGATGCAACTGGCAATTACAAATCGTCGTCGTTTACAATGAACGCGTTAGGAGCCACTTACGTAGTTCAAAAAAACTACGAAAAAGCCATGTATTATTTCCGGCAATCGACAGATATAGCAATAAAAAACAACGACATACGCACATTAGCATACAATTATGGCTCGATAGGTGAAATTTATCTTATTAAAAACATTAACGATTCGGCCATGTTTTATTTTACCGAATCGAAAAAACTGATTGAACAAACAAAAAACAAAAAAGGCCTGTCGGTGGCCGAGCACCTTATTGGCCAGGCACATTTTGCATTAAACAATTACGACAGTGCTGCCTTTTATTTTAACAAAGCCTTAAAAATGCACATACCCGAGAACAACAAACGTTATCAGGCATTGTGCTACGCGTATTTGGGGAAAATAAAAACATTACAGCACAAACCCGACAGTGCTGCCTTTTACCTGCAAAAAAGCGAAATAATTGCCAACGATATACACTCGTTCGAGAACCTTATTTTGGTATATAACTCGTTATTTGAACTTTACAAAAACACGAACCAGCACCTTAAAGCTATTGATGCTTTACAAAAAAAACACAACTATAGCGATAGTATTCTTAATGCTACAAACCAAAAAGAAATTAAAGCTATTGAAATAACCTACGAAGTTGACAAAAAAGAACAAAAAATAAACTTACTAAACGCCGAAAACCAGATTAAAAACCAACGTATTAAAACAGGGTTAGTGCTTATTGCATTATTAATAGTTGGCATATTAGCTGTAATATACATTTATGTATTGCGCAAGAGGCACGATAAACTTACAAACGACAAACTACACTCGCAGTTATTATTGTCGCAAATGAACCCGCATTTTATTTTTAACGCATTGGCCAGTATACAAAGCTTTATGTATAAAAACGATACTAAAAAAGCCGCGTTGTATTTAGGTAATTTCGCGTCGCTGGCAAGGTCGGTTTTACAAAACTCGGCTGCCGACGACATATCGCTTACTAACGAAGTTGATACTTTAAAAAACTATATTGAACTTGAAAAAATGCGCTTGGCAAACAGTTTTGATTATTTTATTGATATTGACCAAAACATTGACGCCGATTATATTAAAATACCGCCCATGATGCTACAACCTTTTGTTGAAAACGCTATTAAACACGGGCTTAAACAAGCTCAAAAAACCGGTTTGTTAAATATAAGTTTTACCGAACAAAATAATTTAATAAAAGCCACCATAACCGATAATGGTGTTGGCATAAATGCATCGGTAGCAACCAAAAACAATAATCACAAATCAATGGCATTAGCAATATTTAAGCAACGGATGAAAATTTTAAAACACAAATACAAAAACATACCCGATTTAACAATAACCGATTTAAGTACTATAAACCAAACCGGCACACAGGTAACAGTGTACCTGCCAATATTTAATTAGCAAATAACTTTATTACAAATGATTAAAGCTGTAATTATTGACGACGAAAAAAACCTGCGCGACATTAACCGACAACTTATTAACGATAATTTTAAACAAATTGAAATTATTGGCGAGGCCGGATCGGTTGACGACGGTATAAAAATTATTAAGCAAAATAACCCCGACATTGTTTTAATGGACATTGAAATAAATGGTGGCACAGCCTTTAACATATTACAAAATGTTAAACCATACAACTTTAAACTTATTTTTATAACAGCCTACAACCACTTTGCAATTAAAGCTATTAAATACAGTGCTATCGACTATATTTTAAAACCTGTTAACGAGTTCGAGTTTATTAATGCCATTGAGAACGCTATAAACACAATTAATAATAGCCACACTGCCAAACAAGTTGACAACTTTTTTGACCATTTTGAAAAGAAAACACAATCGAAAAAAATTGTTTTGCGCACCAGCGATGCAATACATATTGTTGATGTGCCAGATATTATTTACTGCCAAAGCGACAACAGCTATACAACTTTTTACTTAGCCGACAAAAAAGAAATTTTAGTATCGAAACCGATTAAAGAATACGACGAACTTTTAGAAGGATTTAATTTTGTGCGCCCGCACCAGTCGTACCTTGTAAACTTAAACCATATTAAAAAAGTTGACAAAACCGACGGTGGCTTTATAATTTTAAACAATGGCCGCGAAATTCCGGTATCGGCCCGCCGCAAACAAGTTTTAATGCAAATACTCGACAAACTTTAACGTTTTCAAGTTTATTATACATTAAAACCAAAAACCACAATTTATAAAACTTTATTAACCCATTTTTATGTTACAAACAATAACATAAATTATGGATATTATAGCAATTCCAACAACTAACGAAACCTATTTGGCAAATACCGGAACAATTATTTACTGCCAGTTTTATACCTCGAAAACCATTGTTGTGCTTCAAAATTCCGAAACAATTGAATCGGTAATGGATATGTTGTATTTTGAACACAGGCTAAACAATTATACATTTTTTAAACCCAATAATTATCAAATAATTAACACAAATTTTATCGACAAAATTTTAACCTCCACGCCTGTTAACATTATTCTTAAAAACCAGGTAAAAATAATTGTCGAAAATAACCGCGCGGCAACCCTTTTTCGGTTAATCGAAAACCTGTAACACTTTCAATGTTTTTAATAACGGTTTCAAGTTATAAACTGTTTTGTTTTTACAATGGTAATAATTTGGCATCAAAATTAACTCAGGTAACTACTAACTAAATTAATTGTATATGAAAAACAAAAAACTACTTTTTTCGGTATTTGCATTTTTTATACTCGCGCTTAACAGTTGCGAAATTATTAACCCCGACGACAACAACAACAACCTGCCATCGGAAATTTTAGTATCGGACAATATTGAAGAGAGCACAACATGGTATGCAAATAACACATACATTATTGAAGGCACAATACGCGTAGGCAGCGAGCTGGGCGTAACTATTACCATTGAACCCGGCACAACAATAAAATTTAAAGACGGGGCACAACTCGACATTGCATACTGGAGCTCCGACTACGCAACTATTATTGCCAACGGTACTGCCGATAAGCCTATAATTTTTACATCGGCAAGCCCGGTAAAAAAAGCCGGCAACTGGGACGGTATCAATTTTTTTACAGGTGCTGTAAACTGTGTTTTCGATTATTGTGAATTTAGTTATGGCGGCGGTTACGATTATAACGGTAATATAATGATTGAAAACACCGATGTATCTTTTACAAACTGCACTTTTACAAACTCTAAATCGAGCGCAATTACGCATAAAGACGAAGGTCGTTTTGCATCATTCACAAACAACATTATTGAAAACGCCGGGCTTTATGCTATCGAAACAACACCTTATGCTGCAAGTTCGATAGGCAAAGCCAATACTTATCAAACCGGGTTAAAAATATATATCGACGGAAATAAAGACTTAAACTACGCCGGAACTTACACTTGGGTAAACCAGGGAATTCCATATGCTCTTAAAACAAAAATGCGCGTTGGGCATCAAAACAATACTATATTAATTATTGACGAGGGTGTTAAAATACAGTTTTTTAAAGATTCGGGAATTGAACTTGCTTACTGGAGCGACCAATCGGCACAACTTAAAATTAACGGGACAGCTACAAACCCGGTAGTTTTAACATCGAACAGCCCCGCCCCGCAAAAAGGCGATTGGGAAGGCCTGTATTTTTACAACGGTTCGGCAGGCTCGCAACTTAACTTTTGCAATATTGAATACGCCGGCGATTATGAATATTTTGGTGCCATAGCTCTTGATAATACAGGTTTCGAAACAATTACAATGAACAATTGCACAGTTTCAAACTCAAAATCGCACGCTATTACTACCGACAACGAATCGTCGATTGATATAACATCGGTACTTTTTATTAATAATAATGGTAACGATTATCATAAACGATAAAACCAATAAAACAAAACTATTGTACAAGTTTAAATTTACAGTAAGTACAATTTTTAACCTAAATAACACCCATATTATTGAACACAAATAAAACGTAAAACTAATTTGTGTAAAAGCTGATAAACTTTAATTTAAAAATTATTATTATGAAAAAACTACTATTAGCAACCGTTTTAGCAATTTGCTATATAGCAACATTTGCCCAGGGCGATAGTTGCCAAAACCCAATAACCATAAACCTTGGCGACACATTAAATACCAACACAACCAATGGCAACCAGTGGTTTAAATTTACCGCCCCGCAACAAGGCACATACGCGGTTACAACATTAGGCCTTACTACCCAAAATACCGATGTTAATATTTATAACAATTGCGATGGCGAAAAGGCTGCAACCGGTTATTTTGGAGCTGAACAAACATACAACACCATTCAAATGGAGGCAAACCAAACTGTTTTTATAGAGTGGACAAACAATTTTGGACAAAGTACCGAATTCGATTTCACAGTTTTACAAACATCAGCAGGCCAAAATTTTAACCAGCCAATAAGCATCGAAAACAATGGCTCGTTTAGTTCAAATACCACAAATAAAATTACATTTTACTCGTTTGTTACCACTACCGAACAAGTTATAAGTGCCGCTTACAACGCTAATATTTACATACGTTTGTACAACCAACAAGGCAACGAGCTTGATTATGGTTCAAATAATTTATTACGCTCAAAACAGCCGGCCGGAACTTATATTATTTCGATTATAAATTACGACAATACAAGTTATAATTGGCAGCTAATAACCAGCAACCCTGTACCTGGCGAATTTTGCGACATACCATTAGTTTTATCGAAAACACAAAAAATTAATGTATACAACAGCGAACTTTACATGCAATATACCGCCACAACCAACGGACGTATAGCAATTGACAATTTGCCTTACGTGAATTTTAAAATATTGCCTGCTTGCGCGCAAAACCCTATTGTTACAAAAAATGGTATACAGGCATATAATTTTGATGTTAAACAAGACGAAACTGTTTTGTTTACTATTTATGCCCCAAACAATAAAATATTTACTTTCGATTTTATTGAAAGCACCAGCTTAGGCGAGAGCCTTACAAACCCGGTACAAATTGAAACTTTTGGACAAGTTACAGCCCCGGTGGCTTGTGGTGTAAGATATTTTAATTTTAAAGTACCCGAAAAAGGGGTTTTTAAAATATCGCAAAACTTTAGCCAAAACAACGAAAAAAACAGCAAGGTGTCGCTAAAAAAAGTAACACTGATTAACAGCAACCAGCAAGAGTTTTCGAGCGTATCGGGCGAAATTAGTTACGATGCCCAAAAAAACGAAGAGGTTACAATTATTTGGGAACTTAACGAAAACGGCTTTAGCAACGAGCTTTTTAGCTGGCTAATTGAACCAAACAACCAGGTTGGTAACAGTTGCGATAACGCCCTTATAATTCCCGAACCCGGCGATATTGTTTTTCCCGAAGGATACCAGGAATATTTTTACTCGTTTACACCAAACAACGATTGCATTATCGAAGTATCGAATGGAGACCTGAACAATAACATTTATGTTTACACCGATTGTAATAGCGAACAAGGTTTTTATGGCTATTTGGGCGAAATCAGTTTTGTTGCCCAAAAAAACAACACCTACACTTTTAAATGGACAGGCGTACCATACACTAACGAACAATTTACCTGGACACTCGCAACAGAACCGTTAACCCCGGGTATTAGCTGCGCGTACCCAATAAATATTGACCAAACAGGCGAAATAGATTTTACAAACAACACAGGAAAACTTTTTTATACTTACACCGCAACAATTAACGGAGCTTTGCGCATTAGCGACAATAACGCACAAAACCACGTTCAGGTTTACACCAATTGCCAGCAACTTAATAACCACGTTTATAACAATAAAGGCGAAATAACAACCAGTTGCTTTAACGGCACAACTTACATTATTGAATGGGAAAACACCACCGACCAACCATTTACATGGTCAATTAACCAAGACCAAGGCGAAATTGGCGAAGTTATCGCGAACCCCATAATTATTAACTCGCTTGGAAACATTGACAACCAAACCGAGTTTACTATCGAAAATAAATATATGCAATATGTTTATTACAGCTATACCGCCCCAAAAACACAAAAACTTATTTTAACCGATAACGACAAAGCTAACGCGGTATATGTTTTGCCAATTGAACTATACGACATGAAAGGCGAAATTGAAACAGAAATTGTTGAAAACCAAACATACATAATACGCTGGACCGGTGCTATGCAGCCTTTTAATTGGTATGCCTACGTAGGCGATTATTATCCGGGCGAAACCGAATTATCGGCTATTGTTATCGAAAACCCCGGCGATATTGAATACCCTGAAGGTGTTAGCCAACGCTACTACTCGTACACCCCAAAAAGCGATGTCGCAATTTTTGTAACCGATAACGATGAAAACGCTCAATGTTTTGTAAGTAACCCCGAATTTTTATCGGCAAATACACCATTTATTTTTACTTACTATAATTTCGAAAAAACTGCTTTTACATTTAACCTTGCCGAACGCGATATAATAACCGGCGAAACATGCGCTAACGCTATTAACATTACCAATACCGGCCAACAACAATTGCCAAACAACATAAAAAGGCCGTTTTTTAGCTATACACTTAACCAAAATAGCACTGTAATTATTAACGACGATGATATAGGCAATTACTTGCAAATTTGGCGCGGCTGTTCGGCTCCGTACTACGAAATGGGTTATAATGGCAAAATTGCTGTCGACATGGCAAAAAACGAAACTATTATTGTTGAATGGCTTAACCAATCGTTAAACACTACAAACTGGAACATTACAGCACGTGAGCCACTTGACGGCGAATCGCAAACAAAACCAAAAACCGCGATTGTTGGCAGTAACAATTTTATAGGCTCCGATATTTACCTTGTTAACAATTACTTTTTATACACGCCTGCAACAAACCAACAAGTTACAATATCCGACAATGCTAATAATGTAGTTGTAAAAAATGCAACAACCGGCGACACTATTATTATTACTAATTATTCCGAAACCGTTTTTGATGCAATAAAAGACACACCTTATATTATTATAATTAAACCCGACTATTACACTGAAAATACAAACTGGCAACTCAGCGCATCAAATACACAAACCGATAGCTTTACAGCTGTGTTCAATATATCCGACGGTTTTAACCCTGTTAATAATGCCGAAATAAGTATTAATAACCAAAACATGAACTCAAACGATAACGGACAAGCAACATTTACGCTCGAACCTGGTAAATACAACTATACCATTACCGCAAACGGGTTTAATACTTATACCAACTCAATTAATGTAAGCAACTACAATACAGGCGTTACAACAATATTAACACCAGTGCAAACGCAAACTTATATGGCTAATTTTTTGGTTACTTACAACAACCAACCTGTACCGTTAGCAATTATAAATATTTTGGGCAACCAAATTACTACTAACCAGCAAGGTATTGCAGCTATCGAACTTGAAAACGGAACATATAATTATACCGTAAATGCTTATGGATACAAAACTTATGGCGCAACGCTTACAATTGACAACCAAAATGTTGAACAAATAATTGAACTTACTATTGCCTCGTCTGATATGTTTACTGTAACTTTTAATGTAATGGCTAATAGCTTACCAGTAGCAAATGCAAGCATTAGTATTAACAACTTAAGCATTGTTACTAACAACTTAGGCATAGCCGAAATACAACTCGAAAACGGCGATTACAACTTTACTGTTACTGCCCAAAACTACAACAATTATACGGGCACACTAACCGTAAACAACCAACAAAAAACTATTAATATTGAACTTAACAAACTTAATAACATTAATAGCAACATCACTAAACTTAATATTTACCCCAACCCTGCCACAAGTTATATTACAATTAACACAAACCAAACAATTGAGTATATTGAGTTTATTGAACTAAACGGTAAAACCGCGGCTATAAAAAAAGCCACAAACAATATAATAAACTTACAAAGCTTAAAACCAGGTTTGTATATTGTAAAAATTAAAACAAACCACAATATATTGCATAGCAAGTTAATAATTGAGTAAAGCAATACTTTAAATAAAAAAAGTAGCAAACATTTAAAAAAGCCAGGCATGCGCCTGGCTTTTTTCACTTATTTATAAAAACACAACGGTTTCAAAACCAAGTACCGCAAATATTAATTACTTATATTGTTTAAAAATCAATTATTTACCTTTAACCTAAATTCATAAATATTATATTTATAAACCCAAAAAAAATAACCATGAACAAAAAACAACTGACAAAAAAAACAGCTTTACACGCATTATTTGTAATAACAATTGTATGTTTATCGATATCGTGTTCAAAGAAAACTGATATTACATGGCAAAACACACAAATACCAAACGAACTAATTAACCAACAACAAGTTGTTAATTACATTACCGAACTCGAGAATGCCGCTTTCGAATTTAAAAAACTAACACAACAAGTTATTGACAAAACACAAAGCAACGACACTACTAACAACACTGAGCTTAGTAAAATTAAGACAGCACAACTAATACCCATAAGTTTTAAAATTGCAAAAACAAGCTCTAAAATATCCGATTTACAATATCAACAACCAATATTAGAACAAAACCTTAACCAACAACAGGTTATGGCACTTAAAATTGTTGTCGAAAAAATTATGCACCAAATGAACCATTTTGGCCCTAATTATAAACCGCTTACAAACGAACATTGCATTGCGAATATTGAACAAAAAGAAAAACTCGAAGCCCAATACCAGGCACAAAATAACACCCCCGATAATTATACCGATAACGAAACAAGCCTGAACCCCGAATCGGATTATTACAGCCCCGACACAACAAACGCTCAAGCCGGGTAAACACCACAAAATAACGACACCCAAAATAACAATGCTCCGGGGTTACAGGTAATGCTGTTTATTTCGGCAGTTATTGCTATAACTGTTATTAGCTTTATTTTAAAGATACGAAAAGGGAGAACTGCTCTTCAAAACATTGGCCACTCGGTTAGTAACGCAAAAAGCACTATAAACAAACTGGCAACAAACCCATCTGAAATATTAGGCTCCGACAAACAACTTACCGATGAGGAAAAAAACAATATCGATAAACTTAACAAGTTAATAAACAAACATTTATAAAATTTATACTATGAATACAACTGCTTTAATTATTATTAGTTCGGGTATTTTTATTGTATTAATAATTGTTGTTATGTACAACAGCTTAGTACGCGCCCGTAACGAGGTTGACAATGCTTTTGGCGGAATGGACGTGCAACTGAAAAAACGTTACGACCTTATACCTAATCTTGTTGCAACTGTAAAACAGTATGCCACGCACGAAAAAGAACTTTTATCAAAAATTACCGAAATGCGCGCCAAGGCAACCGAAGGAAACCTTTCGGCCGACGAAAAAGTAGCTCTCGACAACCAAATTTCGTCGGGTATGAAAAGCATTATGGTTGCTGTCGAAAACTATCCCGACCTTAAAGCAAACGAAAACTTTTTAAACTTGCAACGTACGCTAAACGAGGTTGAATCGCAAATATCGGCCGCAAGGCGCACTTATAATGCCGTTGTAACCGATTTTAACAATGCTATACAGGTTTTCCCAAAAAGTATTATTGCCGGGCTTATGGCGCTTAAACGCAAACAGGTTTTTGTAATTACCGATACCGAACGTCAAAACATTGATGTAAAAAGCCTATTTTAATTATATGGCCGGGTAATATTTCAACCCGGCCTTTTTAAACAACTAAATCAAAAAAAATGATAACTATCGACAATCTTAAAAACCTTTACGATACCGAATTTAAACCAAAGCTAAACCAAATTGAGAACCTGCGTATAACAACAAAAAGAAACTGGATAATAGCCGCAATTATTGGCTTTATTACATTTGTTACTTACCAAATAGTTACAATATATTGGGTTGTAATTGCAATAGTTATATCAGGTATTATTGGTGTAATATTTTTTGTAATAAAAGGACTTAAAAGCTATCTAAAATACCGACACGAGTTTAAAAACCAAATAGTGTCGAAAATTGTAACCCTTATTAACCCCAATTATACATACGAACCCGATAAACATATAGAGCAATCGCATTTTACAAACTCAGCATTATTTTTAACCACCCCCGACCGCTATAATGGCGACGATTTAATTACAGGCAAAATTGACAAAACCGATTTCGAATTCTCTGAAATTAAAGCCGATTATAAAACCGAAACGACAAAAGATGGCAAAAAAGAAACCGAATGGCACACTATTTTTAATGGGATTTTTTTTCATGCCGACTTTAATAAAAATCTTGAGGGACGCACTTTTGTATTACCCGACACCGCCGAAAAGTTATTGGGAAAATTTGGCCGCAAACTTCAAAAAATAAACAACCGTGGACAATTAGTGCAACTCGAAGACCCCCGGTTCGAGAAAGAATTTGTAGTGTACAGCTCGTCGCAAAACGAGGCGCGCTACATTTTAACACCAGTTATGATGGAGGCAATTGTAAACATTAAAAAAATGTATAACCACAAAATACATATATCGTTTATTGGCCAGCGCGTTTATTGCGCAATTTCGTTCAACAAACAACTATTTGAACCAACAGTTTTTAAAAGCCCTGCTAATTTTAACATTGTTGCCCAAATGTACCATATACTTACATTAATTGAAACAATTGTTTCACAAATGAAGCTAAACACTCGTATTTGGACTAAAGAGTAACACGCTCTGTAAACAATAAATATTTAATCAATCATTATTTTACAAATTAATATTCAAACCTTTACCACTTTTTAACCAATAAATATCAATATTAAAAATCAACATTTTAAGTGTAAAGTTTTGCAACGATACTCTAAAACATGAAAAAGCCCCTTTCAGGTTTTACAAATAAATCGTTATAATTGTGATAAACTAAACACTAAAACAATGAACAAAAAACTTAACCTACTAACGTTGGCGCTTTTATTATTCGCCGGCGTTAACGCACAAACACAAATACCTTTTGTTTACGAGGTAGAAAACTCGGGTGCCGAATGTACTATACCAACACTACCCGAACCAAGCGCATTAATAAACTATCCTATGTTGCCCGACCCCTTTGAATGGACAGACGGCAGCGGACGTGTCGATACTTTTCCCGAATGGGAGTGCCGACGTAACGAAATTAAGGCCGAAATTGAAAAACACGAAATTGGCCCTAAACCGGTTAAACCCGAAAACATTACCGCAACATTTGCCAACGACACTTTAACTGTAATTGTTACCGTTAACGGCCAGGCTCTTACCCTGACATCAAAAGTTACAATGCCTGCAGGCGATGGACCTTTCCCAATTATTATTGGCATGAACAGTGGAACCGGCAGTTTGCCTGCCGAACTATTTAACGGCGTTATTCAAATACCGTTTATGCACGATCAGGTTGTTACCTACTCGCAAACCAGCGACAAAAACCCCGACGACCCTTATTACAAATTATATCCCGACCTTACTTATGTAGGCAACTACAGCGCGTGGTCATGGGGTATTAGCCGCCTTATCGACGGTATTGAAATTGTAAAAGTGGCACTAAAAGCCGACACAAAACACATTGCCGTTACCGGATGCTCGTACGCAGGAAAAATGGCTCTCTTTGCAGGAGCTTTCGACGAACGCATTGCCCTTACAATTGCTCAGGAATCGGGCGGCGGCGGCATTAACTCGTGGCGCGTAGCCGAAACCATTGGCGAGGTCGAAAAAATTGACAATACAAACTACTCATGGTTTATGCAAAGCATGAAAACCAATTTCCAAGGTAAAGTTGGAACCTTGCCCCACGACCACCACGAACTTATTGCAATGATTTTGCCCCGTGCATTTTTAGCACTTGGTAACCCCGATTATGTTTGGTTAGGCGATGAGGCTGGTTATGTTGCATGCCGTGCCGCCGAACAAATTTACAAAACATTCGGTATCGAAGACCGTTTCGGGTTCTCATTCCGTAAAGACCACAGCCACTGTTCATTACCAACCGAATCGTACCCCGAGGTTCAAGCTTTTGTCGACAAATTTTTGTTCGATAACCAAGATGCAAACACAAACATTCGCGTTCACGATTTTTACGATGTCGATTACAATAAATGGATTAAAGCATGGCTCGAACC
>CAZJCR010000068.1:0-16003 GCA_964544385.1 uncultured Bacteroidales bacterium | reverse complement strand
CGACCTGCAAAGCCTTAATGCCAATAAAAAACAGGCATCGAACGCTATGATAATGTTTTTGGTACTTAATACATCGGGGTTAACCCTAATACCAATTAGCGTTATGGTTTACCGCGCGCAAATGGGGGCGGCAAATGCCAGCGATGTTTTTATCCCAATTTTATTGTCAACATTTTTTTCAACGCTGGCCGGTATAGTTGCTGTGTCGGTGGCTCAACGTATAAATTTATTTAACAAAATAGTTTTGTTATACATGGCTGTAATTAGTTTTATTATTGCAGCAATAATTTATTACTTTACCAATATACCGCGCGAGCAAGTTAATAATGCATCGTCGTTGTTTGGTAATATTATTTTATTTAGCATAATAATTTTGTTTATTGTAATGGCATTGCGAAAAAAAATAAACATTTACGAAACGTTTATTGAAGGTGCAAAAGATGGTTTTACAATTGCAGTAAAAATTATACCTTACTTAATTGCAATTTTGGTAGCAGTAGGAGTTTTTAGGGCTTCGGGTGCCATGGATTTTATAATTAGTGCTATTGGAAAAATAGTTGGTTTTTTTGGTTTTAATACTGATTTTGCAGGGGCTTTGCCTGTAGCATTAATGAAACCGCTTAGCGGGGCAGGGGCACGGGGTTTAATGGTCGATACTATGAATATTTATGGTGTCGATTCGTTTGCAGGCAGGCTTGCCTGTACTTTTCAGGGGGCTACCGATACAACTTTTTACATAATTGCAGTTTATTTTGGCAGCGTTGGCATATCAAAAACCAGGCATGCTGTTACCTGCGGTTTAATTGCCGATTTTGCTGGAATTGTGGCCGCTATATTTATTGCGTATTTGTTTTTTGGATAGTTATGTTTGAGCTACCGCCACCATTGTTACAACATGTTATTTTGTTCGATACCAATAATATTGGGCAACACGGTATTGCCATATTCAATAAATTATGCCATATTTTAGCCTTTAAAATGCCTGTTGTAATAGTGAATTGTGTTGATGGTCCACAGTTTGGCATTGGTTATAATGTTTTAATAAGTAAACCCGATTTTGAGATTAGGACAAAAAAAATTATTGATAATTTTGCTGCCCGGAATTTTAACAATTATGTATGTTACATAAATAGCCAAACTAATAAGTATAGGGGTGCATTAGTTTATTTAACTGACATTTTGGGCACCGATAAAAATTTTGTTGTTTTTGGCAATAATTTATATAAATGTATTACGCCGCAGTTATTGTTAACAATTGGCCAAAATAATTTAAAAACAATAATCGACACACAAAACGGGCGGTTTATCGACGGTGAGAATATTTTTGAGGTACAACAATATTTTGATATAGTTACTTAAAACCCAAATTGAGCGAATGGTTCAATTTGGGTTTTAGTTAATACTGTCTAAAATTTGTTTAGTACTTTGAGCAATATGTAGAACCTGGTCGAGTTTTGTAATTTTAAAAAGCGATAATAGCTCGTTGTTAATATTTACAAGATACAAATACGAATTTTGGTTTTTTGCATGGTTATAAACAGTAATTAGCGAGCCAAAACCCGAACTGTCGATAAAAAAAATGTTGTTAAAGTCAACAATTAAATGGCGACAACCCGAGTCGAGTATATTATTAAGTTCTTTTTTTATGGTGTCGCTAACCAAAATATTTAGTTTTTTCACATCGGGCCTAAAGCTTGCAATGGTTGCTTTTTCGAATTCGTTGTTAATAACTATCATAACATTAGTATTTAAGTAATTTAATTTCGTTAAGCACATCATGTGCAATTTTAGCAAAACGTTTTACCAAAACTGCATATGTTTCGGGGTATAAATTGTTTTTTGCATTATTTTCAAGTGCTTCCATATCTTTTTTAAGGGTTTCGATACCTAATAAAGCTACCGACGATTTAGCTTTATGTGCTACAGCCGATAGTTTTAAAAAATCGTTTAATTGTAAGGCCTCGTCAAGTTCGTTAATAATTACCGGTATTTGTTTTCGAAAAATATCGAGTAAATCATTCTGAAAATTGCCATCGTTGTCGCCAATCGACTCAATATAAGTTAAATCGACATATTTGAATATTTTTTTTGTATCGGGTTCGTTAATGTGTTGGCTTTGGTTATTGGTAGTTGGTATTATGTTAAATCCTTTTTTTAGGTTTTTAGCAATTATCTCAATAAGGGCTTCGGGTTCAAAAGGTTTCGATATATAATCGTTCATGCCTGCATTAATACATTTGTCGCGTTCGCCTTTTATTGCGGCTGCTGTTAAGGCAACAATTGGTATCGAGTTTTTTTCAGGGTCGGCCATACTTCTTATGCTCGATGTAGCCTGGTAACCGTCAATTTCGGGCATGTGCAGGTCCATAAGTATTAAGTCGTAGTTATTGTTGTTTAGCATTGATATTGCTACGGCACCATTGTTGGCAATAGTAATATTAAAATACGGTTTAAGCACCGATGTAACGTACATTTGGTTAATCTCGTTGTCTTCGGCCAGTAATATTTTAATATCGCTTTTGTTAATTATGTTAAATGTTGGTGAAGTTTTAGTTTTATATTTTGTTTTATTTGGTTGTGTAATTGTTAAATTAATTTCGAAAACAAATGTACTGCCTTTTCCAACAGTGCTTTCAACAGTAATTGTACCGCCCATAAGTTCGGCCAGTTGTTTCGATATTGTAAGGCCTAAACCGGTGCCCCCGTATTTTCGGGTTGTACTGTTGCTTGCTTGCGAAAAGCTCGAAAAAATTAAGCCAATTTTGTTTTTTTCGATGCCAATACCTGTGTCAATAACTGTAAATTTTACCTTGGCAGTGTTTTGTATGTTTTGCGATGCAATGTCGAGCGTAATTTTGCCATGTTCGGTAAATTTAACGGCATTCGACAAAAGGTTTGTAATAATTTGGTTAAGGCGTGTAGGGTCGCCTAAAATATATACAGGTACGTTATTGTCGATGTTTATTATAAAGTTCAGGTTTTTGTGTTTAATAATTGTTTGGAACGAGTGCGAAATTTTTTTGAGTAAATCGTGTAGGTTAAAAGGTATCGATTCAACTTCGAGTTTACCTGCTTCCATTTTCGAGAAATCGAGTATATCGTTAATAATAACAAGCAGGCTGTCCGACGATGTAATAATATTGTCGAGGAATTGTTTTTGTTCTTTGCTAAGCTGTGTGCTGTTAAGTAATTGAGCCATTCCCATTATGCCGTTCATAGGGGTTCGTATTTCGTGGCTCATGTTAGCTAAAAACTGTTCTTTAATTTTTGCCGAGTTTTCGGCTTGCTCTTTGGCAAGTGTAAGTGCCACGTTTTGTTTGTTAATTTGGGTAATCATGTTGTTAAAGCCCCTTATTAGCTGGCCAATTTCGTCTTCGCTCTTGCTTGTAAGTTGTATGTTGTAGTTGTTGTTTTGGCTAATGCCGCGCATTACGTTTGTAAGCCTTATAATTGGGTTCGATATAAGCTGTTGTAATCTTATCGACAATAAAAGTGCAATTATCATTGCAGTAATAATTATTGTTATAAATACTTTTATAAAATTATTTACGCGGTATGTATAGTCGTCGAGCCCAAGGTGTAGATATACCGAACCAATTTTTTCGTTATCTAAAATAATTTGTTTGTTTAATAGTATCGATTTATTTATAAACGCAAAAGTATCTTGTTTTGAATAAAATGCCAGGTTAGTGCCTCTGTATAAATCGTCTTTAACGTACTCGGCAAATATGTAATGGTTTTTGTCGTAAATACGCGCTACTTTAATATTTTTGTTTGCCGACAGTGTTTTAAGTACGTTAATAGCTGCGGCTGGCGAGTTGTAAATAATATTTGCGGTGTTGTTGTCGCCAATAATTTCGGCTAAAATATTTAGTTCGTGAACAGTTGATTGCTCGTATTGGGCTTTGTCGTATGCAAAAAAAATGATACCTGCCAAAACCAGCGACGACAAGCTGGTTATAACAATTAACAGAATTATTTTAATCCTTATCGACAGGTTATTAAAATTCATCTTCGGTAGTTGTTATTATTTTCGACAATACTAATAGTTTTGGGCTTATGGTAATTCCTTTGTCTTTAGCAATATGGTTGTTAATTTCGAATTGGTTTTGCGAGTATTGCTGGGTAAAGTTTATTATGCCGCCCAACTCGCAAAACTGCGGAATTTTGTCGCCAATTGTAAGTACCGACTGTTTTTTTGTTTTTTCGATAATTGCAAGTGCCTCTGATGGTTCAACGCCCGATATAAACATAATATGATATTCTTGTTTTTCGGGAGCTTTTTTTATACGTTTTATTTTCCAGTGTTTACCATTAGCTTGCCGGCCAATCATTGTTTTTTCGAGTATTATGCCAAAGGGGTCGTTGCCAACTATGGCCAAATAAATTGTGTCGGTGCTTAAATAAGGTATTGGTGGCCATTCAATAAATTTTGCAAAATTAAAAATGTAGGCGGCCTTAACTTCGTACTCCGAGTATTGTGCATTTGTAGTTTTTATGGCAAACAGGAGCAAAAAGCTAATTATGTAAAAAGGTATATGTTTATTGTTGTTTTTCAATGCGTTTGGTTTACTTCAAAAATATGTATCTCTACTTTTCGTTGGTTTTGTTTGTCGGTTTCGTATTTAGTTGTTATTACTTCGCCATATCCTTTTGCAATTATTTTTTTTGCCGATACTTTATTGTCGATAAGGTATTTTAAAACATTTTGTGCGCGCTTTTTCGACAATTCGAGGTTATAGTCTTTTTCGCCCGACGAGTCGGCAAATCCGTAAATTTCGGCTCCTAATGTTGGGTTGTCAATAAGTATTGATGCTATTTGTTTAAGGTTTTGATAGCTGTTAAATGGTATTTCGGCGTGGTCAACCGGGTAATAAATTACATAATCGTGTATGTAATTGCGTTGTTCGGGTGTTGAGCTTTTTATTAAGGCGGTTTCTTTTTTGTTTGTGTTTTGCTGGTTTTGGTTTTGTATAATTGTTGAGTTTGTATTAGGGTTGGTTTCAATAATTGGGGCAGTATATAAAGTGTCGGCACCAATAATTTGTTGTACTAAATTATTTTCTTTTTTTCCGTTATGGTAAAAATGTGTTTGTTTAATTTTATCTTTTTGTTTCGAGTTAGCGTCTAATATCCGTAAGGTAACCGGGTCGGTAGTTTCAATAGCCTCTTCAATAAGGTTTAAAAGTTTGTTAACGTTTTCGGTATGTTTTTTTTCGTTTTCGGTATTATTTGGGTAGCTTATCCTAATTGTATCGGTTGTTTGTATAATATTTTCAACAAGCTCGAGCAGATGGTCGTAGTATTGCGGGTTTGTTGGTATATCTTTAACAATTGAGTCGGCTTGTGTTGTTTTGTACATATCGTAAAACATGTTGTTTACAACAACTTTTTCGCCAATAATTTTATTATTAACAATAATTGGTTTAAGCTCAATTTCCTGATAAAGTTCGTAAAAATATGTTTGATAAGGTATGTGTATATTAATAAGTTGTGGTAAAAATTCGCTTGAGCCAATAACAATATCATAGTTTTTAGCGGGTGGAAAAATCATTAGATATTTGCCGGTTTCGGGGTCGGGGTTATAAACATACTTAACCGGTAGTCCTGTTTGGTGGTCGTAAACTTTAATATTAGCTGTAATTGGTTTTAGGTTTGTGCCTGCTTTAATGGTGCCTTTAACTAAAGTAAGTGGTATGGGGTCTTTAAAGCTGGCTTTAAAAATGTTGTGTTTGTCGTAAATATTGTTTTTCGACGATGAGAAGTATCCTTTTTGGCCGTCGGCACTTACAACAAAGTAAAGGTCGTCTTTTGTCGAGTTCGGAAAGCCCATATTTTCGGGGGTATCCCATTCTCCTTTTATTAATTTACTTTTAAAAATATCGTTTCCGCCAATTGTTTTGTGCCCTTCGGAGCTAAAATATAAAATCTGGTTATTTGGGTGTATAAAAGGCGAGTTTTCGTTAAACGTGGTGTTTATTGTATTTCCTAAGTTTTCGGGTTGTCCCCATTCGCCCCGGCGGTTAATTTTCGATTTATAAATATCGGCATTCCCAAAGCCTCCGGGTCGCGAGCTTACAAAATATAGTTCGGTACCGTCGTACGATAGGCTTACGCGCCCTTCGTAGTAATTGCTGTTTATGTTCCGGTTTAGTTTTTTTATATTTAATATTGTGTTGTCTTTTATCTGTCCTTGGTATATGTCGCTTTCGTTGTTTTTACCAATATTTAAAAAAATCGTATTGCCATCGTTCGACAAACCTGCAAGCAAAACCGGTTTGTCGGCCAGTTTGTCGGGTAGTTGTATACTCATAATTTTGGGGTTGCTGTAAAGTCCGTTATCGTTTTTATGGGCAATAACAATGTTGGTTATTGAGTTAGGGTCGGTTGGCAGGCCTGCGGTAAGCATGTAAACCATGGTTTTGTCGTCGGCGGTAATCATAGGGCAAAACTCCGACTCATGTGTGTTAATATCGGCTCCCAGTATTTCAATTTCGGCGTTAAAAGGTTTGGTTGTAATTTCAATAGCGTTTTGGCAAACCTCTATCATTCGTTTTGCTTTTTTAATACTTTCGGCATCGGCAAACTCGTCGTTTTTGGCAAGTTTTAAATATGTTTGAAAATGGTATATCGATTTTTCGAACAAATACATAAAATGATAAATGTTGCCTAAATCAAAATAAACTGCAATAGGTATTTTAATGTTTTTTACGTTGCTTACCTCCTCTAAAAATGGCAATGCTTTAAGCTTATCGTATTCGGTATTCAGAAAACACGCACCTATACGGTATTTAATTTCGTAATCGTCAATTGTTTCGTTAAGCTCTAAATAAATTGGCAAAGCTTTGTCAAACTGCTCGTTATCAAAAAAATTATTTGCAGTTTTAAGGTTTTTGCGCTCGTTTTGAGTAAACTGCCCAAAGCAACTAAAACTAATTAGTATAAAAAATAATATGAATAATTTGGTTCTCAAATCAGTTACATTGTTTTGTAACTAAAGTATTAAAATTTTCTATATGTTTGGGGTATAGCCTTTAATTTTTGATTAATTGCTTAAAATGTGTAGTAAAATATTCATTTGCTGTTAAATATGGGTAATAAATATAGTAAAGCAGGTTACGTTACCGACCAAAAAGGGATATTAAACCGATATTATCGCGAGTTTGACAATTGGCAAAACCATATCGAAAACTCGAAAAGGCATATATTAAGTTTTGCAGCAAATATTAATGCCAAAAATATTGCAATACTTGGTAGTGGCTGGTTGATTGATGTGCCGGTTAATTATTTTATCGATAATAATTATACCGTATCAATGTTCGATATTAACCACCCGCGAGCGGTTTTAAACCGTTACAAAAAATATAGTAACATAAGTTTTGTAAATGCCGATTTAACATTCGGTTTAGTCGATAAGGCAGTTTCGGTAAAGCGGCTAAATGAGTTTTTAGAGTTTATTGAGCATAACAATTTTAACAACATTTTTTTAGGTTTCGATATGGTTGTGTCGGTAAACCTGCTTAACCAACTCGATATTTTACTTTGCGACTATTTAATTAAAAAGTTTAACCCTGACCCTCAAATTATTGATTATGTAAGGCAAATTATACAAACACAACATGTTAAAAGCTTACCTGCCAATAAGTCGCTTATAATATCCGATGTTGAGGAATTTGGTATCGATAAAAATAACCAAATTGCATACACTAAAAATTTAGTTTATACCGATACATCATTATTAAAATGTATCGATAACTGGGATTGGTTTTTTGACACACACCATTACTATAATAATAAGTATGCTACTACTTTTAAAGTAAAGTGTTTTATTGTATAATGTATATTGCAACAAATAGCTGTTATTTAATATCAGTAATTTAAATTACAGGTTTGCCAATAATATTAACTTTGTTGGCTTAAACAATGTAATATAAACCAAAGTTAATTTTAAGTTTTACCATAATAATAATAATAATAATAATGAAAACTACAGCATTTACCGGTTATCATATTGAATTAGGCGCACGCATGGCCGAGTTCGCGGGCTATAACATGCCAATTGAATACTCGGGCATTATTGACGAACACTTAACAGTAAGACAAAAACTTGGTGTTTTTGATGTGTCGCACATGGGCGAATTTTGGGTAAAAGGCCCAAAAGCTTTCGATTTGGTACAAAAACTTACCTCGAATAATGTTGACGAGCTTTATAACGGTAAAGTGCAGTATAGTTGTTTTCCAAATCAAAATGGCGGCATTGTTGACGATTTACTTGTGTATAAATTTAATAATAAAGAGTATTTGTTAGTGGTAAATGCTGCTAATATCGACAAAGACTGGAATTGGTGCGTACAACACGCCACACAAATGGGCATGCAAATTGGAACCGAATTAATTAACGACTCCGAAAACCTTTGCCAGCTTGCAATTCAGGGGCCTTTGGCACTAAAAGCAATGCAAAAGCTTACACCCGATAATATTACCGATATGGAATATTACACTTTTAAAACAATAAATTTTGCAGGCATTCCAAATGTTATTTTTTCGACAACTGGTTATACCGGGTCGGGTGGGTGCGAGGTTTACGTTCATAACAATTACGGTACAAAATTATGGAAAGCAGTTTTTGAGGCCGGTGCCGAGTTTGGTATTAAACCCATTGGATTAGGCGCACGCGATACTTTACGCCTCGAATCGGGCTTTTGCCTTTATGGCCACGAGCTTAACGATACAACATCGGCAATTGAAGCTGGTTTGGGCTGGATAACCAAATTTACCGACAATAATAACTTTATTAGCCGCGATATTTGGTTAAACCAAAAAAACAACGGAGTTACAAAACGCTTAAAAGGTTTTGTAATGGTTGAACGTGGTATTCCACGTCAAAACTATACAGTGGTTGATACAAATGGCCAAAATATTGGTTACGTAACTTCGGGCACAATGTCGCCGGTATTAAATTGTGGAATAGGTATGGCATACATTAATAAAGGCTTTTGGACCGATGGTTCCGAAATTTTTATACAAATACGCAATAAAAACATAAAAGCCATAATAACAAAACCACCATTTAACAAATAGTACCTAAGTTGAGCGGTTGTAGCAAAGCAAACGCGTTACTTATGTATAACCCCGATGTAGAGTTTGTTGTGTTTCACTAACCCAGTATAGTGAAACACTTACAAAATCTAAATCGATTGAGCGATTAACTCAATTGGGTAGTAGTTTTGTTGATAATTACAAAAGCCGGAAATCTAACTAAAAGGTTTCCGGCTTTTTTTGTTAAAAAGCAATCATAAAAATTAACTTTATATATTTTTTTTTGTTTATGCTTATGTCAATACAAAACAAATTTAAAAGCATTAAAACAATACTATTCAATACTTGTATTTAATAATAAATAGTTGCTAAGTTCAAAAAATAAAAAACATAGCACATAACATTAAAATATTTTACAAATGAGAAAAATAACATCGAAAATTGTTGCCCTTGCCTTTAGTATAGGCCTTTTTGTTGGTATAGCGTTTGGTTTAATACTTTTTTTTACAGTAACAAATACAAATAAACGCAACTTGTTGCTTGTCGAAAAAAACTTACGCGAGAATTTTGACATACAAGTCAAAGAACAGGTTGAAACAGTATTTAGTTTAATTGATGCAGTAAGCCGGATTAAAAACGATAAATTTGAAACACCTGCCGAGCGGCAGAAACTTGCTGCCGACATTGTTCGTGAGCTAAGTTATGGCCCCGAAGGATATTTTTGGATTGACACAAAAGATGGTAACAACGTAGTTTTGCTTGGTAGCGATACTGAAGGCAAAAACCGTTACGACAATAAAGACAGTAACGGTAACTTTTTTATTCGCGATATAATAAAAAACGGGCTTAAAGACGGGGGTGGTTACTCCGACTACTTTTTTCCTAAAAAAGGAAGTACCCAACCTATGCCAAAACGTAGTTACTCGTTGGCTTACAACCCATATAACTGGGTAATTGGTACCGGAAACTATGTTGACGATATTGACAATAAACTTGAACTTTATAAAGCCGAGAGCGACAAAAACCTAAAGCGTAGTATTACAGTTGTGTTTTTTATTTTAATTATTTTACTTGTAATAACATATTTAGTAGCCGCAGTTTTAGGGCGCAGGTTAAGTGCCCCAATAGTTATAATATCGGGTAAAATGGGGCAAATAGCAAAAGGGAACCTTAATGTTGAGATTGATGTAAAACAAAACGACGAGATAGGCGAACTTGCCGATGCCATGCGCTTGATGATTGACAAACTTAAAACAATGATTAACCAAATTATTGATAGTGCAACCGAAATACTTAATGCCAGCAACCAAATGAGTGATGGTTCGCAAACACTAAGCCAGGGAGCAAGTGAGCAGGCAGCATCAACCGAAGAAGTGTCGTCGAGCATGGAACAAATGGTATCGAACATACAGCAAAATGCCATGAACTCGAAAGAGACTGAAAAAATAAGCCTGTCGGCTCAAAAAGGTATTGTAAAAGTTGCCGAACAAGCAAACGATAGTTTATTGTCGATACGTAAAATTGCCGAAAAAATAAGTATAATAAACGATATTGCCGGACAAACAAATATACTGGCTTTAAATGCTGCTGTTGAGGCAGCGCGCGCAGGTGAACATGGTAAAGGGTTTGCTGTTGTTGCCGGCGAAGTTCGCAAACTAGCCGAAAAAAGTGCCGATGCTGCTTTAGAAATTGTTACACTGGCCAAAACCAGCCTGAGCAAAGCCGAAGAGTCGGGCAAAATATTGTCGACAGTATCGCCCGAGATTGACAAAACATATAAACTTGTACTCGAAATATCGGCTGCCAGTTCGGAACAAAATAGTGGAGCCGGCCAAATTAACACGGCAATACAACAATTAAATACAGTAACCCAACAAAACGCGGCAGCATCTGAACAGCTTGCCTCAAGCTCGCAAGAGTTATCGGCTCAAGCCGAAAACCTTAAAACTGTTGTATCGTTTTTTAGTTTATAGTGATTACTAAATTGGTGAAAAAACAAGGCTGTTTCAGTTAACCGAAACAGCCTTGTTTATTTTAACCAATAAACTTTATAATAAATACAATTGAGCTAATCGCTCAATTTGGGTATTAGTATTATTATTTTTCAATATTTGGTAGTTCGAGCCCATAACCTTTTTTGCGGTCTTCGGCTTTTAAAAGGTAAGCAAAAACCAGTGCTAAAATACCAAAGCCGGTAAAAATAATCATAGGTATTGTATAATTATATGTTGGTACCGACATACCGTCGCGAACAACATGGCCTGTAACGCAATATTTATCGAGTACCCAGCCTATTAATGCCGGAACGCCCATAAGCCCCCAGTTTTGCACCCAAAATATAAGGGCGTAAGCACTGCCTAATTGTTTTTCGGGTATAATTTTTGGAACCGATGGCCACATTGCCGATGGTACTAACGAAAAACCAATACCTAAAACTATTATAAGTAAAATAGCTATTATCCAATGGTTTAACATTGGTATTGCAAATAAAGCGTGTACTACAATAAGTAAAATTGCACCAATTATCATTATTGTTGCGCCTTTACCTTTGCGGTCGTAAATGCTACCAAAAAGTGGGGTAAGCAAAATGGTTCCAAAAGGCAGCATTGCCGGTATTGTTCCGGCCAGCGACGGGTCAACATCGAATTTGTTTACCATAAGGTCCGATGCATATTTTAAGAACGGAAATACGGCTGAGTAAAACAGCACGCATAAAATTGCAATATACCACCACCCTTTGTTTTTAACAATAAATAAAATATCAGATAACCTGAACGACTCTTCGGCTTGCTCAGTAGCGGGCTGCGATGCGTCAAGTTTTTTATCCATAAATGTATAGATAAAGAAAGCAATTAGGCCAATACAAAGCATTACTAAACAAAATAATACCGGTACCGACACATGTCCCATCGATTTTGCCAAAGGTTCCGATGTGGCAAGTGCCAGTGCTGTTCCCAGCCTTGCTGTGGCCATTTCAAGTCCCATGGCTAATGCCATCTCTTTGCCTTTAAACCATTTAACAATTATTTTCGATACTGTAATACCGGCAACCTCGACCCCAACGCCAAAAATTGCAAAGCCCAATGCGGCTAAAAATACCTGGGCTTTCATGTCGAACCATAAAATATGCCATGTTTGGTTGTCGAGCATATTTGTTGATACTGCCCAATATTTAAGGCCAGCACCAATAACCATAATTATTGCTGCGCCCATACCGGTAAACCGTACGCCCATTTTGTCGAGAATAATACCGCCAATAATAAGCATGAGCAAAAATACGTTAAACCAGCCGTAGGCACTGGTAAAAAAACCATATTCGGAGCTCGACCAGCCCAATTGCCCCTCGAGCATTCCTTTTAAAGGAGCCATAACGTCGGTTAAATAGTAACCGCACAACATTGTAAAAGCAACTACAGCTAAAGCCGACCAACGTGCAAGCTTTGAGTCGCTAAGTAATTTTTTTACTTGTTCCATTTGTAAATAATAGTTAAATAGTTTTTTTGATGCACAAATGTATCCAAAAAAAAAGGTTAGCAAGCTAACCTTTTTAATGAATTATTATTTTTTTGGAATGTTTTTAAGTGTTTCGATAAGCCAGTTGTAGAATTTTTGTACCGAGCTTATTTCTACTTTTTCGTCGGGTGAGTGTGGGTGGCGTATTGTTGGGCCAAACGATACCATATCTAAATTAGGATAAACGCCGCCTAAAAGGCCACATTCCAAACCGGCATGTACAGCTTTAATTTCGGGTGTTTTGCCGGTAATTTTTTTATATGTCGATTGCATTACGCCTAAAATCTCGGATTTTGGGTTTGGTTTCCAGCCCGGGTATGCACCTGATAAAATAACTTCGGCTTCGGCCATTAAAAAAAGGCCATGCATTGAGTTAGCTAAATATTCTTTAGCGGTATCAACCGACGAGCGTAATAAGCAATGTACCTCAATTTTGTTATTGTTTAGTTTAACAATGGCAAGGTTCGATGATGTTTCAACAAGCCCTGGAACATCTTGGCTCATGCGCACAACGCCATTTGGGCATGCGTTAATTGCTTTAATAAGTCGGCTTTCAACGCCGTCGCTAATAACTTTTGCCGGCATGTCGGTATGAGTTATTTTTATCGATACGTCGGGGTCGGCCGATGCTAATTCGTCTTTAATAATTTTCTCGAATTTTAGAACGCTTGGTACAATTTCTTTGTCGTAAAACTCGGGTACCAAGATAGTTGCAAAAGCCTCGCGGGGTATAGCGTTTCTAAGGCTTCCGCCTTGTATGTCGGCTAAAATAATGTTGTATTGTTTTAAGGCTTGGTCAAGGTATCTAAAAATTATTTTGTTGGCGTTACCGCGTTCAAGAATAATATCCATACCCGAGTGCCCACCTTTAAGGCCTGTAACGCTAATTTTGTATGGAACGTGGTGAGTAGGTACAGGTTTAAGTTTTGCATCTAAATAAAAACTACCGTCGATACCGCCGGCGCAGCCAACGTAAAGTTCGCCTTCGTCTTCTGAGTCGAGGTTAAGTAGAATATCGCCTTTTAAAAACCCGGGTTCAAGGCCAAATGCGCCAGTCATGCCAGTTTCTTCGTCGCAGGTAAAAAGAGCTTCAATAGGGCCGTGTGCTATATTTTTTGATGCTAATATGGCCATAGTTGCTGCTACGCCCATGCCGTTGTCGGCACCAAGGGTTGTTCCGTTTGCTGTTACCCATTGCCCGTCAACAATTGCGTCAATAGGGTCTTTTGTAAAGTCGTGTGTTTTGTCGCTGTTTGCCTGGGGAACCATATCTAAATGGCTTTGTAAAATAACTCCTTTAAGGAATTCCATTCCGGCGGTGGCGGGTTTGCGTATTACAATGTTACCAACATTGTCTTTTATGGTTTCTAAACCTAAACTTTTACCAAAGTTAACAATAAATTCCTGTATTTTTTCTTCGTGTTTCGATGGCCTGGGAATTTGTGTTAACTGGTAAAAGTACTCCCACACATCTTTGGGGTCAAGGTTTTTGATTTCGGTGCTCATAATATGGTCCTCCTTATTTTTTGCACAAAAAAGTGCGTTAATAAAAAACTTTATATGGTTTTGTTGTCATTTAAAATATGTATTATGCTCCTAATATAGTAAAATAAAAATTGATTAACTACAAATTATCGGTTACATATTTTACCATCATGGTAAAAAGGTGATAGCGTGTGTTGCCGCCGTATATTCCGTGGTTACGGTTAGTGTAATAAAACTGGTCGAATTGTTTGTTAGCTTGTACAAGTGCTTCGCTCATTTCGGCCGAGTTTTGCAGGTGCACGTTGTCGTCGGCGGTGCCATGTACAATTAACAGTTTGCCTTTTAGTTTGTGTGCATGGTTAATTGGCGAGTTATTGTCGTACCCTTCGGGGTTGTCTTGTGGTTTTTGCATAAAACGTTCGGTGTAAATATTGTCGTAATAACGCCAATTTGTAACTGGGGCAACGGCAATTGCCATTTTAAAGTATTGCGCGCCCTGGGTAATACAGTTAAGAGCCATAAAACCGCCAAAACTCCATCCGTAAATGCCAATTCGGTTTGAGTCGATATAAGGTAAATTGCCAAGGTATTTAGCAGTTTCAATTTGGTCAATGGTTTCGTATTTGCCTAATTGTTTGTATGTAATTTTGCGGAACTGTTCGCCACGGGCACCTGTACCACGGCCGTCGGTGCAAACAACTATGTTGGCGGCAATAACCTGTTCCCAGTTAATGTTAAATTCATTAAGAACCTCTTGCGAGTTTGGGCCCGAGTATTGTGTTATTAAAACCGGGTATTTTTTTGTGGTATCAAAGTTAACTGGTTTTAATATGTAGCCGTTTAGTTCAATGTTTTGCGTGGTTTTAAATGTAAAGAACTCTTTTTTCGATATTTCGAAATTTTGTAACATAGTAACAAACTCGTTATTGTCTTCGAGCGTGCGTATAAGTTTGCCGTTACTGTTGTGCAGGGTAACAATGGTTGGTGTATTTGCATCGGTAAAATAATTTATAAAATATTGGCAGCCGGTGCTAAAAACCGCATTGTTTGTGCCTTGTTTGCCCGATAATAGTGTTTTGTTTTTGCCATTGGTTTTTATTGAGTATATGTCGCGGTTAATGGCCGACGATTCGGCACTTTGGTAAAAAATTGTTTTAGTTTTTGGGTTGTAGCCCAAAAACTGGGTTACATCAAAGTTGCCGTTGGTTACCTGGTTAATAAGTTTACCATTTATGTTGTAAAGGTAAATATGTTTATAGCCGTCGCGTTCGCTGGTGTATATAAAGCTATTGTTGTCGATAAAAGTAAGGTCGTCAAAAAAAGTTTCGTCAATGTAGTGTTTGTTTTTTTCGGAATAAAAAACGTTGGTTTCGGTAGTTTGGGGGTTAGCGTACAATAGCTCAAGGTGGTTTTGCAGCCTGTTAAGCCTGTAAATAATAATGTTGCCGTTGGGTGTCCATTTTATGCGTGGTATATATTGGTCGGGCTGGTTACCAAGGTTTATGTTTTGGGTTTGCCCCGATACAATATTATAAGCGTGTACTGTTACTATTGAGTTGTTATCGCCGGCCTTAGGGTATTTAAAAGTACGGTTTTCGGGGTAAAGTTTGTTTTTGTCGATGCTTGGTGCCAGGCCTGCAAACATTGTCATGTTAAAAAGTGGTACGTTTTGTTCGTTAAATTTGCAATATGCAATATGTTGGCCGTTTGGCGACCATGCAAAGGCTTGGTTGTACTCAAACTCTTCTTCGTAAACCCAGTCGGGGGCACCGTTTATAATTTTATTAAACTGTCCATCGGTTGTTATTTGCACTTCGTTGTTTGTTTCGAGTGTTTTTATGTAAATATTGTTGTTACGTACAAACGCAACTTGTTTGCCGTTTGGCGATAATGTAGCTAGTTGTTGTGGGCCATTTCTGCCAGGGGATTTGTCTGGTCCATAAATTGAGACAATTGTGAAGTCCCA
>CAZJCR010000067.1:8057-16156 GCA_964544385.1 uncultured Bacteroidales bacterium | reverse complement strand
AAACCAAACAGGTTACTGGATGCCAGTTGACGCAACAAACGACGAATTTACACACTTTAACATAAACACTTTAAAAGCCCACTTACAAAATTATAATAATTTACTAAACCACATTCTTATTGTTTCCGATGCATGCCAGTCGGGAGCCGCTTTCTACCTGTCGTCGCGCGCGCTGAGTAGTAATGTAAATTGTAACAGTAATGCCGTAAATTTTAAATCGGCGCAGGTTTTTGCATCAAACAGTAACGGCATTGCCAACGATAACTCGCTTTTTGCTCAAACTTTTGCAAAAGCTTTACTTATTAATAATCAAAGCTGTATAACTATCGACTCATTAGCAATAAAGGTTACCGGGGTTTTAGATAATTATGGCAACCAAAAACCACAATTTGGAATAATAAACGGGCTAACCCACCAAAACGGCACATTCGTGTTTATCCGTAAATAAAATTATAGTACTTGCAAATACCATATTAAAACATTTTTATATCAATTATTATTAAACAATATTGTAAATAATTGGTTTATAATACCTAAGTTGAGCGGTTTATATAAGCAAAAAAGATGTTTATTTAGTTATAACCCCGATGTAGATTTAGCTAATAGCTCAATTTGGATAATATTTGGTAACAATATAAAACAAATACTAATTGTACAATAATGCCATATTATTCTAATTGCATAACCATAATATGGCGTGGCAAATAGTAACATAATTTAATAATACAAATTACAATAACCTGTTATTAATTAATTTTTTACATTATGAAGAGCATTTATTATAGTTTAATAATATTATTAACAACCCTTTTGTCGTGCAATAACACAAAAAACAAACCACCACGTGAACAACCCGTGCCCGATAGCACTATTATAAGTACAGTTACAGTTATTGGGCAATGGCAAAACCCCACTAATAATACAATATACATTAAAAGCCCGCTTAGTACCGACTCGGTAACAACCATAAACAACAGCTTTACCCTAACGGCCAAGGTTAACAATTGCGGGTATATAACGGTTTATAACCAAAAAACAAAACTACGTATTTTTATATGCCCTAACGATAGTATATCGTTTTTTGTCGACGAAAACGATATATTAAACTCGTTAGTATACACAGGTAAAAACGCTGCAGCCAACAATTACATACAGCAAAAACACAAACTTATGCTATTGGCCGATATGCCAGTTAGCCAACTTTACCAAATGCCACAGAACCAATTTAAATATTTTGTCGACTCAATATACCTGCTGCAAAATTTTTTGCTCGACGAATTAATAAACCAAAACAGTAGCGTGCCATCGCAGTTTTATATTATTGAACAAGCAGCAATAAAATATAACCGGGCAACAAAAATGTACGAGTACCCGCTTATGAACACAAATTTTGAGGCCAACAAATCGTATTTTTTATTTACAAAACACGTTCCCGAACCCGACAGCACAATGCTCACCGACATTGACTGCAAAAGTTACCTTGATGCAATGGTGCAATACCAGGCACAGCTACTTATGCAACAAAAAGGAAAAAAAGAGTATTATCCATACGAATCGACTTTAATGAAACTGCAAAGCATAACAGCTCATGTTGCAAACCCTGCAGTAAAAAACTACCTGTACCACAAGTTTATGATGCAACACGTTAATTACTACGGATACAAAAACACCAGCGAACTTTTTGATTATTTCGACCTAAACTGCACAAACACAACATATCGCAACAACTTGCTCGAACCATATTATAAATACAAACAATTAACGCAAAACACCAAAGCCCCAACATTTTTTTTCGAAGATATTAACGGCAAAACCTATACATTACAAAACTTTTTAGGCCAATATTTATATATCGATGTTTGGGCAACATGGTGTTTACCATGCCGTAACGAGCTAAAACATTTTACAGCTCTTCAAAATAAATATAAAAACAGCAATGTTATTTTTATTAACCTGTCGGTCGATTCAAAACACAACGATTGGGTTGAATACCTAAACCTTAAAACCAACACTAATAATAATTTTAGGGTTATTGATACCGATTCGTTTTTAACCGATTACCTTATAAAAACAATCCCACATTTTATACTTATTGACCCAAATGGCAAAATAGTTGATGCTAATGCCCCACGCCCGTCCGACAACGATAGCTGGCTTAACAACCTTACCACAGGCATTGCATTAAATTAAAACGCCTTACTTAAACCCAAATTAACCTAAGTAAAACGTTTATTTACTACGTTTTAACCGCTCAACTTAGATTTAACCCGCGTTTTAAAACCTCGAAACGCGAGGCAAAACCCTTGCTGTTATTAATTATCTGGCTTTCAATAATAGTAAACACCTCGTTCTTTAACTCAGGATATTTACTTAACAGTTTAAAAATTATCGACATACAATTAGCCTTTACAGCAACAGGCTCTTTAGGGCTTTCAAGCATCGAAACACAAAAACTAAACAATTCACCATCGGTTTCGGGCGGAATATTGTGCAACATTATTACTTTTGACAAAGTACGCCTGCAACTGCTAAATTTTATATCGGGCAATTTGTAAATTATTGCAGGTAAAAAACTATCAAAAATACCATCAATACTCTCGCTTAACTTTTCCATTACCCATGCTGCCCGCATAGCAATTTGCTGCCCATTGCTTAAAGCCATATCAACAAGCAAAGGCAAAAGACTTTGATTGTTTAATATATACTGTGCAACAAAATCGATGTTACGTCTCGACAATTCGGCCATTAACTGAGCCTCGAGTTTTTTTTGTACCATTGCTTAAAATTATATGGTAAAACTAATAACCACAAAAACAAAAACATAAAAATTGTTGCAATAAACAATATATTTTCGCGTAATTAAATATTCAATACAAATATCAAACACAACAAACAATAAAATAACCCAGCTTAAAACCCCAAACAAAATGAAACATCTATGATAATGAAATTTATCACACACGAACCCCGATAAACCGGGGCAAGCAATCTGACAATTAAAAAAAATAAAAATAAACAGATGAAAATAAAAAATATAAACACCACAATATTATTAATAATAATATTTTCAACATTAACATCGTGCAATAAATTAGAGCCATTGCAAGTTAACAAAATAAACAAATTCACTATCGACAATAAAAATAAAGCAACATTAGTAACAACCGAAATTGAACTTTACAACCCGAACAATGTAAGATTTATTATTAAAAGTACCGATGTTGATGTTTTTGTTGAAAACACATATTTAGGTAAACTAATACTTACCGACGCAATTGTAGCAAAACCAAAACAAAGTTTTACTGGCGGGTTTTATATCGAAATTAACTTGCCGAATATGTTAATAGCCGGCGCAACAGTTTTAGGCAAAATAAAAAAAGGCGAATTTACAGTACACCTAAAAGGCCAGGCTACAGGCAGTTTTATGTTTACCGAAAAAAATATAATAATTGATACTAAACAAAAAGTAAATTTATAATTATGAGCGTTTTTTGCATTAAGTAAAATACTATATTTACATCAAAACCCTACGAACGTAACAAAGTATATGGACCAAAAACATATTTTAGTACCCCTCGATTTTTCCGACGACTCGATACACGCACTTGAACATGCCATAATTTACGCTAACAAGTATGGTTATAATATACGTTTAATACATGTAAAGCGTAAAAATGCCGATTATCAACCAACATATAATTTAAAAGATTTTGACGAAGTTTTTAGGTCGGGTATAGCCGATAATTTTGACAACATAATTAACCGTTACCAGAACATGCTTAAAGGTACTTTCGACTATCGCATACGCGAGGGTCGCATTTACAGCGAAATATGTAACCAGGCAAAATATGGCGATTCGGAACTTATAATTATGGGTACACACGGGGTTTCAGGTTTCGAAGAGAAATGGGTTGGCAGTAACGCGTTCAGAATAGTAAGCCACGCATCGTGCCCGGTAATAACCATAAGGTACGATTTTCCACAACGCCAAATCCGCAAAATTGTATTACCTATCGACGTTTCAGAACAATCGAGGCAAAAAGTACCGTTTATTACACAGTTGGCCATAACATTTAATGCCGAGATACACTTAATTGACATACGCGACAATAACAAAGCTGCAACCCGCAAAACACTCGAAAACTGCATTGAACATGTTTCGACATTTTTAAAACGCCGCAAAGTAAAATTTATACACGAATCGTTAAAAGGCAAAAACATGTCCGACATTATTATTCAATACTCATTAATGATTGATGCCGATTTAATTGCAGTTATGACCGAAAAACCCGAAAAAACCCAAACATTTTGGATAGGCCCGTTTGCCCAACAAATGGTTAACCACTCGCCAATTTCAGTAATATCATTCAGGCCAAACCAAAAAACTTATTAAACCAATATACTTTCGATGTTTTTTTGGTTGCCTTGTTAAAAGTAAAAATGATATATTTGCAGCACAAAAATAACCAAATGGGTAAAAACTGTTTACATCATATATTGTTATTAACTGGCTTTATTATTATATCGCATTTAACAATGGCACAGGGCAATAACTCCGACACCCTTACCATATTCGACGAGCTTAGTTTGCCCGGTAGTGGGCAAATTGAAATTTACCAACCACCAATGTTACCGGTACTATTAAACAAATCAACACGTATCAACCAAAAAAAAGGCGTATACGGGTTTCGCATCCAAATATACAACAACACAGGTAACGACGCCCGCGATAAAGTAATAAAAATGTCGGAAGAATTTATCCAAAAATTCCCTGAAATTAACCCTAATGTTGTTTACCACGAGTACGAGGCCCCATACTTTAAACTACGTGTTGGCGACTACCGCACACGTAACGAGGCTTTCGAGATGTACAACAAAATAAAAAAACAATATCCCAATTCATACATTGTTAAATCACGAATTAATTATCCTGAATTATATGCCGGGCCCGATTCAGTTTACAACAACTAACAAAACATGCCCAAATAAATATATTGATGCAAAATACAATTGTAATTTTGCACAAAATTTCCCCAAAACAGCTAACACAACAATTAATAATTAAAAAAATGAGCGATCCGATTAAACACGAATGTGGATTTGTTTTAATACGGTTATTAAAACCACTCGAGTATTATCAACAAAAAAACGGCACATGGCGCTACGGCCTTAACAAGCTTTATTTAATGATGGAAAAACAACGTAACCGCGGACAAGATGGCGCCGGTGTTGTATCGTTAAAACTCGACATGGAACCCGGCACAAAATACCTAAGCCGGGCACGCTCAAACGCATCGACACCAATTGTAAATTCTTTTGCCGAAATAAACCAACGAATGGCAAAAGAAGTTGAACATAAACCCGAGTTACTTAACGACCCGGCCTATGCAAAAGCTAATTTGCCTTTTGCAGGCGAAATACTACTTGGCCATTTACGATACGGAACTTTTGGACGTAACAATATCGAAAATGTACACCCAGTGATGCGCGAAAACAACTGGAAATCGCGTAACCTTGTTATTGCCGGTAATTTTAACCTTACCAACGTTGACGAACTTTTTGAACACCTTAAAGAACTTGGCCAACACCCAAAAGACTACTCCGACACAGTTACAATACTCGAAAAAATTGGCCATTTTTTAGACGAAGAAAACCAAAAGCTTTTTAGAAAATACAAAAACGAAGGCCTGCCTAACAAACAAATATCAGAAATGATTGCCGAGAACCTTAACCTTGCAACAGTACTCGAAGATGCCAGTAAAAACTGGGACGGCGGCTACGTTATTAGCGGGCTTATTGGCCATGGCGATGCCTTTGTTGCCCGCGACCCCAACGGTATACGTCCGGCTTTTTATTATAAAGATGAAGATATTGTTGTTGCTGCATCGGAACGCTCAGCTATACAAACTGTTTTTAATGTTAAAATTGAAAATGTTAACGAACTAAAACCCGGACATGCCCTAATTATCAAAAAAAATGGTGCAATTAGCGAAGACATTATTCGCGTGCCACGTGAGTTAAAATCTTGCTCATTCGAGCGCATATACTTCTCGCGTGGTAGCGACCAGGACATTTACCGCGAACGCAAAAAACTTGGTGAACTTGTTGTCCCCGATATCCTTAAAGCTATCGATAATGATATTGAAAATACTGTTTTCTCGTTCATTCCTAACACTGCCGAGTCGGCATTTTACGGAATGATTGAAGGAGTTGAAAAATATCTTACCCAAAGCAAACAACAAAAAATACTTGAATTAGGACAAAACATTACACCCGAAAAACTTAATGCAATTTTAAGTATTAAACCACGTACCGAAAAGGTTGCTATTAAAGACGTTAAACTACGCACATTTATTGCCGCCGATAGTGGCCGCGACGACCTTGTTGGCCACGTTTACGACATAACATACGGTTCGTTGCGCCCCGGGGTCGACAACCTGGTTATTATCGACGACTCAATTGTACGCGGTACAACTTTACGCCAAAGTATTCTTAAAATACTCGACAGGCTAAACCCTAAAAAAATTGTTGTCGTTTCGTCGTCGCCACAAATAAGGTTTCCCGATTGCTATGGAATAGATATGACAAAACTTTCAGACTTTATTGCTTTTCAGGCTGCAATTGAATTACTTAAAGAAACTAACCAACAAGACATTATAAACAAAGTTTATAAACAGGCCAAAGACCAACAAAACCTGCCACGCGAAGAGGTTATTAACTATGTAAAACAAATATTTACCCCATTTACGCCCGAACAGGTTTCGAAAAAAATATCGCAAATGCTTAAAAGCTCAAGCATTAATGCCGAGGTTGAAGTTGTTTATCAAACAGTTGAAAACCTGCACCTTGCCTGCCCAAATCATAAGGGCGACTGGTATTTTACCGGCGATTACCCTACACCAGGTGGCAACAGGGTTGTTAACACATCGTTTATTAACTATATCGAAGGTAAAAACCAACGCGCTTATTAAACCTAACCTGAGTAGTTAAAACGTAGCAATTAACCGCTTTACTTAGGTATAACCCCCATTTAGAGTTTGTTGTATTTCACTAACCAAGTTTAGTGAAATACTTACAAAATATGAATCGATTGAGCGGATAGCTCAATTTGATTCTAAATAGATAAAGCGGGAATTGCTCACTTTTGGTTAAAGTTTATTATGTGTGCCATCGCAAAATGGCGGTGTTTTAGTTTGTTTACACATGCATAAATATGCTGTTTTTGGTTCGGGTACGGTAAAAATTAACGGTTTAAAAGCAGTAGTTTTATGCGAACCGTCGCAAAATGGTTGCTTGCCCGACAAGCCGCAAGCGCACCACGCGTAATTTCTGCCCTGTTCAAGCTTTATTGCTACCGGTTTATTGCCGGCAATGTTTGGTTTGTTCATAATTATGTTTTTTTATTAAACTAAAATATATTAACGCTAATCAATATTATAAACATACAGTTTTAAAATATGTTGGTTTAAACTTTTTTTGTTAGTTTTGATAATTGGTTTATTAACTCATAAATTTTTTTTTACTATGGATAATAATATAAAACTACAAGATATTATTGACTCGAAAATACTAAACAACCGTAAAGTATTTTTATGGGGCGAGGTTGACGATAACTCGGCCAAACATGTAGTTGAACGTCTGCTTTATCTCGAAATGGTTGACCCCGGAAAAGAGATACAGCTTTTAATTAACAGCCCAGGAGGGTATGTTACATCGGGTTTTGCAATTTACGATGCTATGAAAAGCATTTCGAGCCCGGTTTCAACAATATGCACCGGATTGGCCGCATCAATGGGCTCAATTTTACTGTCGGCTGGTGCAAAAGGCCGTCGGTTTATTTTGCCAAATGCCAGGGTTATGATACACCAACCCAGTGGTGGTGCAGGCGGTACAGCAATTGATATTGAAATACAAATGGAAGAAATTTTGAAAACCAAACAACTTGGAGCCGAAATACTTGCACAAAATTGCGGACAACCGGTTGAAAAAATAATGAAAGATTTTAACCGCGATTACTGGATGTCGGCTACCGAGTCGATTGAATACGGTATTGTTGATTCAAATTTAGATAAACTTGTTTAGCGATTAGCTCAATTTGG
>CAZJCR010000067.1:2485-7957 GCA_964544385.1 uncultured Bacteroidales bacterium | reverse complement strand
ACGGTATTGTTGATTCAAATTTAGATAAACTTGTTTAGCGATTAGCTCAATTTGGGTTTGACTCATTTAAAACCATGATGTTTTTCTATGTGCTCTCTGTGGTTTGAAAAATATACTTGCAGATTTTAGAGTTTTTAGTAAAAAGGCGTAAAGTATTACTTAATATTTTACGCCTTTTGCATTATCTAACCTGGTTTTTCGAATATTCCAAAGTAGCATTAACCGCATTTCGCCAACCGGCATACAATTTATCGCGTGTATTGCTGTCAAAATTTGAGTTAAAAACCGATTCAATTTTTCTGATATTCATCAACTCAACCTTGTTTTTCCAAAAACCAGTTGCCAACCCTGCCAAAAAAGCAGCACCAAGTGCTGTTGTCTCAATATTTTTTGGCCTGTAAACATTGGCATCGAGTAAATTAGCCTGAAACTGCATAAGGTAATTATTTGCACAAGCCCCACCATCAACAAACAACGACGATATACTTAAACCCGAATCGGCCTGCATTGCCGTAATAACATCTTTACTTTGATATGCAAGCGACTCAAGCGTTGCTTTAACAATATGCTTATCGGTAGTACCAAGCGACACACCAAAAACAGCTCCCCTTGCATATTGGTTCCAATATGGAGCCCCAAGCCCTGCAAATGCCGGAACAACATAAACATCGGAAAAGCCGTTTATTTGCGATGCAATTTGCCCCGACTCAGATGCCGAACCAATAAGCTTTAATGAATCGCGAAGCCACTTAATAGCTGCCCCGGCAATAAATACACTGCCCTCGAGCGCGTAAACAGGTTTAGTCCCGGTTGTGTCGCAAGTAAGAGTTGTTATAAGACCGTTTTCCGATTTTACTTTTCGCGTACCGGTATTCATTAATATAAAGCAACCTGTTCCGTAAGTATTTTTTGCCAGGCCAGTATCAAAGCCCCCTTGCCCAAACAATGCCGACTGTTGATCGCCAGCAACCCCGGCAATAGGAATTGAACAACCCCCAAATAAATTAGGTTCAGTATAGCCAACTATTTGGCTCGAACCAACAACCTTTGGCATCATGCCCAATGGTAAACCAAAGCACTCAAGCAATTTTTTGTCCCACTGTAAACTGTTAATATTAAACAACATAGTACGCGACGCGTTTGTATAATCGGTTACATGCTGTTTAAAACCGGTTAAATTATAAATAAGCCAGGTATCAATGGTTCCAAACATTAAATCGTCGAGGTTAAGAACCTTGTTATACCTGTTTATTTGCTTAATTATCCATTCGGCTTTAGTTGCCGAAAAATAACTGTCGATTTTTAAACCGGTAATATCGCAAATATACTCGCTATATCCATCGGTTATAAGCTGCGAGCAACGCTCCGATGTACGTTTATCTTGCCATACAATGGCATTATAAACAGGTTTTCCGGTGTTACGGTCCCAAATAACTGTAGTTTCACGTTGATTGGTAATGCCAATTGCACAAATTTGCGGAGGTTTGATATTACTATTAACTAATACCTTTTGTGTTACGCTTAACTGCGATTCCCATATTTCGACAGCATCTTGCTCAACCCAGCCCGGTTGTGGATAATATTGTTTAAACTCAACTTGTTCAATTCCCGCGATATTACCCTGCTTATCAAAAATTATAGCCCTGCAACTGCTTGTTCCTTGGTCAATCGATAATATATATTTTTCCATTTTAGCTGGTTAATTACTTTATACTAATATTAAGCATTATTAAATGCAAAACCATTTACAAAAAATTAAAGATAATTTTACCTAAGTTGAGCGGTTTGAGCTAAACGAACAAACGCTTTACTTAGGTATAACCCCGATATAGATTTTGTTGTGTTTCACCAACAAAGTGTAGTGAAATACTTACAAAATCTAAATCGATTGAGCGAATAGCTCAATTTAGGTTTTAATCATCATTTCAAACATATTCAAAACTTAGTAAATATATACTAAAAAAACCGGCCCGCGTTTATCGCGACACCGGTTTTCAATTATCAACTACTACTACTGCTTATATTATACTATTGCTTTTTTACTTCAACATTTTTAACACAACGCACTGATAACCCGTATTGCTTTGAATATGTCCTATTGTTTAAACTATTATATATATAGTATAAATAATAAACATGCCCATTATTTCCATTTTGTGTCGATGTCCAATTATAATTATAACTATTTAAATACGAAAAGTAGGAGTTATATCGAATTCCACCTGGAATAAAACTTAAACCATATTCATCAATACCTACATTTTTTTCCCAAAGCCCTGTACCATATTCAGAGCTACCTTTAGCTTTTAACAGGATACCGGCAGGTATGTTGTCAGTATCATCCTCAACAAAACTTTTCAGTTCAGAATATTCGGTATTACTTGGTAAATGCCAACCATCGGGGCAAACACCTTGTACACCACTCGGGTTTAAACTACTACTTACCCCGCCACTTGCTGCCTGCCAGTTATATAAAACACCATAGGTTTTATACATTTCAGTAGCTTTGGCGGCCTCAACCTGTTGTTCCTCGGTAAAACTACTGTTGTTAGTACTAATTCCATATACATAGTAATACGGTATAGTGTAACTATAAACATTTACGTCGTCAATTTTGGGCAGGTAAGCAAGGTTTTCGGCCATCCAGGTTTGATTACCAACAGTAACCCATTTGTATTCGCGCCCATCGCGTTTATCAATAAAAGTTCCGCTGTCGGCTATTTTAAGTATAATAGTAACAGGTTGCCCATCGATAATACGTATAGTTTTTACTATTTTCCTTTTTGCCTCGGGTGTTATAAAGTAAATATCATAAATACCATCGGGTATATCATAAAAAGCAAACAGCCCGCCTTTAGCGGTATATACCCATTGGTTAAATAACTCGTTTCTGGTATTTTGTAACCAAACTTTTTCGTTTTCGAGCTTTTCACCCCATAATCCTTCTAACCGGCCTAAAACTATAGGGTTAAATTCTACAACAATGGTAAAATTATCAATACTTTTTACAACGTCAATATCAACAGGCCCACTCTCTTTAAAATAATCGTTGGCAACTTTAACTGTATATTTTCCGGCTGGCAAATTTACAAATTCAAAAATACCATTATTACCAGTAACGTACTGTCGAACAATAATATTATTTTGTAATAATGTAACATTAAGATTAGTTATTGTATCGCCACTTTCAATAACAACAGCACCTTTTATGTTAACATAAAGGGTTTTAGCATCATCATCGTTTTTGCATGAATAAATACATGCAAAAAGTGTTATAAATAATAAAAACTTTTTCATTTAGCAGGCTTTAATAGTTAAAATGGTTTAAAACAGTAATTAATGGAATATGTGATTACCGTTATAAATAGTTTGCAGGTATTAAAAAACCAATTTATCTAAACCTAAACCAACTGTAAGCCCAAAATAATTTGTATAAACTTTAGGTTTACCTTCAACCTTATTATAATTAGTAAAACCACGACGATAAAATAATTCAATCATTAAATCGCCAACAGGGGTTTCAAAATCGGCACCAACACCGGCTATAGCACCAATTTCGGTTGATGGTACACGGTCGGTTACATCGCTGTAAAATTTAACTTTCTTAAAAAAATCATCATTATAAGGAGCAACTACACGCTCGGAATGGAATTTTGAGTTCAATACAAAATCAAAAGCAGGCCCACCAAACGGGCGAATGTTAAAGCCTCCCATATCGACAATAAAATTTACCATTACGGGTAATTCAATTACCGATGATGTCATAAAATGGGGCTTAAAGTCAAAATATTCATTAGTAACAGTATTGTAAAATAATGGCGACTGGTTGTCGAAATAAGTTGTAAAATCAACCCTGTTAACCTGTTTACGTGCATAGGCAGGAGCTATTGAAACTCCAATGTTGTCTAAAACATTGTATTGGAAAAAACCACCAACACTATAACCTGGCCCTGTTGCTGTTTTAATATCTTTGCCAGTAAAAAAACTCATCGAGAACGAGCTTTTAACACCAAACTTCATATCTTGTGCATTAGCAGTAAAGCCAAACGCACACAAAAACATAATAATAATATTTACTTTTTTCATTGCGGGTACAATTAATTAAAATTTAAGTCGAAATTCGATTGTAAAATAACTCCAAAAAAAATCAAAAATCAATTTTTTTTTTAAAAAAGATTACAATTGTAAATAATTACGTTGTATTTATCTGTTATTCAATATGTTTTATGGCAAAATAATTTTTTTTTCAATTTTTACGATTTTTTTTTTGGCTTGATAACTAATTATGGCCTACATTTGTTTTTTATTTTGATTAACCCCAAAAAATAGAAGTAACATGAATAGAATTTTCTTTTCAGTGATGCTCTTAGTGCTGGTGGTTCTTTTCTCGTGTAAAAAAGATGAATTTAGCGAGATTGATGCTACAAAGGCGCAAAAAGAGATTATCAGTCAACAAGACTCCGTCGAACGCTTACGCGATTCGTTGAACCACTTAGGTGGCCTAATTCAGTACAGTGTTTCAGTAGTGCCTGCAAAAGGCAGTTCTGCATCTTTAAAATCGGCAAAAGCCGCTAAAGGTGTTAACAATGCTGTAGTGTCTGTTTCACAACATGGTAAAGTATACGTTGATACTACCGACGAGTCGGGTATCGCAGTTTTTTACGACCTGCGTATCGGCGTAGTTAGTGTTAATGTACGTGCCGAAAACTTTACCACAGTAGATTATTTGGCTCAACTTGAACCAGAGGACGATGAGGATGTAAACTTGTACTACAACACATTAAGGTATGCCGCTACTATGATACCGGTATTTTCGTTAACCGAAGGCCTTTCGACAATTAAAGGTGTTGTTACTTACGAATCGAACTTAACAAACACAACTGCCGAAGTTGCTGCTAATGTTCCGGTTGTTGCTATGATTGACGTTAATTACAGCGACTTTTGGAGTACCTATTTTGGCAACCAGGTTGCCGATAACTCGGGACAAGTAATTAGCGCGTTTTATGCCGACCTTATTGCAACCGACACAACCGATGCCCAGGGCAATTACTCAGTTCAAATACCATCAACTGCGAATGGGTTACCTGTTAAAATCGAGATATCGGATGTTGCTGTAAACCAAACTTTATTAATGAACACCGTTAATAAAGTTGCCCCTGCAAATCCGCTTCAAAATATCCGCACTATATTTAGTTCGAATATTGGTTCAACAGGCCCAGCCCCAACTACTATCCCTTATGTTCCGGCAGCTACCGTAACATTTAGTAACCCAACCGGTGCTGTTGCCGAACAACCCGATGTACCTGCAGTTGCACAAGCTGTTATAGCAAGCTCAGGTATTGTTTCAATTAACATTGTTAACCAAGGTTATGGATATACTCAAGCTCCAATTATCGAAATTGTTGACAACTTAGGTATTGGCGAAGGCGCAAAAGCTGTTGCTTACATTACCGAAGGCCGTGTTACATCGAT
>CAZJCR010000067.1:0-2475 GCA_964544385.1 uncultured Bacteroidales bacterium | reverse complement strand
GGAAATGTTACTGTTAGTATTGTACAAAAGAAAGGTAATAATGCCACTGCAAAACCGCACATAACATATGGCATTACAAACTATAACTTTGTAAACCAAGGTAAAGGTTACAAATCGCAACCCGAAGTATTAGTCGAATCGTCGACAGGTAGCGGTGCTATTGCCGAGGCTGTAATGTCGGGTTATGTAAGTAAAATAAATGTTACAAACGGTGGTTCAAATTATACCTGCGCACCAAATGTAATTATTTCGGGCAGCAATGGTATCGATGCTAAAGCAACTGCTGTAATGACAGAATTCAATCAATTACATTCAATTGCAATTACTGATGATTATACTCAAAAATTCGAAACTACCCCGGTTGTACGAATCGAAACTAACAATTCCGGTAGTGGTGCTACCGCTGTTGCAAAACTAAAAACATCAGGTTCAATAGGCCGTATCGAATTATCGAACGCGGGTTTAGGATATACCCAGGCTCCATCGGTATTAATTAATGGTGGCGGCGGTACAGGTGCAGTTGCTTATGCTACACTAAACAACGATGGCAGCATTAATATCGAAGTATTAGAAGAAGGTTCGGGTTACACATCGGAACCAACAATCGAAATTTCGGCACCCGATGCTGGCGGTACTCAAGCTGTAGCAACAGCTGTAAGGGTTTTTGAAATATCTGAAATTGTATTAACAAATACAGGTTCGGGTTACGATATTGTATCGAACGCGAATGGTACATATTCAAACCAACCTTATGTTTATATTGACAACAATCAATTGAATACTAATGAAGTAATTGTAAGGCCAAACATGAGCATTACCGAAGTTACAATTGACGAACCAGGAACAAGATATACAACAGAACCAACTGTTAGCTTTACACCAGCCTGCGGCTTTGGTTCAGGGGCATCGGCAACAACCGAAATACTTATGAATGTTGAAAGCCTTAAAGTTATTGAAAAAGGTAGTGGTTATACATCAGACGCGCAAATAACTGTTACAGTTGTAACCCCAACCGACGGTTGCACCGAACAGGCAAAATATACTGCCGTACTTGGTGATGGCTCGTTAAGCAGTGTTGAAGTGTCAACTCAAGGCGACAATTATATGGCTCCCCCACGTGTACAACTTATGTCTGGTGATAGCGTTATTTCAAGTAAACTTCAGGCACAAATAGTAAACGGTGGTGTTAACAGTATTCAGTTAACCGAACCAATTAACGACCTTGATCCTGGAGCTTCATATACTGTTTCAATTACAACTTTTATTACAGGCGCAAGCTTAGTAGGAAATGCAAATACCGAATCGGGCCGTATATCGTTCGTAACCGTTTCGAACACCGGCGAGGGCTACTCAACAACACCATTAGTACGTTTCTTGCGTAAATCAAGCGATAGCGATACGGTAACCTCGCATAACTTTACCGATGCCGAAGCTGTAGCAGTGCTTGAAGACGGGAAAGTTGTACGCGTTGACATTACAAACCCTGGTACAGGTTATTACAACCAACCCGTTGTTGAAATATATATACCAACATACAACGAGGCTGCTCAGGGCGAAATTACATTTACAAATGGGCGTATTACAGCAGTTACTATTCCGGTTAATAAAGGTGGCAATGGATACGTAACACCCCCAACTGTAACCTTTACACCTGCCATTGCCGGCGTTGGCCGCGATGCTGCTGCAGTTGCAGTAATTTCGGAAGGCAAGGTAATACGTGTCGATATTGTTAACACAGGTACAGGCTATATAGCTAAAAACTACCCAGCCAATGGCACAAATAATGCTAATGGTATAGGAGTATCGTTTATACCCGAAGGAGAGGCAATGCAAACCTTTAAGGTTTATGCAACTAAAACCTATATCCGCGATATTTATTTAGGTACAGGTGTACGTACAATTGTTGACTAATGTTAACCCTTGAAAATAAACATAAAAAAAAGATTTCACTATGAAAAAGTTATTATTTATTATAATCGCGAGTGTAATAGGTATTTTGGGCTATTCCCAAGACGAGACCTTTTTACAGCCCAACTTCGCAAACTTTCCCGATGGTTGGGTATCAGCCGACAGTACAGGCACTACCGCAAAAAAATGGGAAAAAACTGGTTATGCCCAAATTATCCATGACCTTAATACAACTCAGGAAGAATGGATAATTTCTCCAACGATTAATTTCCTTAATGGAAACACATATCAATTATCGTTTGACTATCTACGAACAGTAAATAGTGATTATCAAATCAAGGTATACTTAACTGCTGATAATGGTAATACATTAGATGGATTATTATTAGGTACTTATAATTCTTTAGGCAACTTCTGGAATAATATAAGTTTAAATATACCCATTGGTTCCGATATCACTGAAAAAATTGCGTTCCTCTACTTAACAGGTACTTCGGCAACACAGGAAGTAAGACTTTGTTTGGATAATATTATTATTACTGAAGATGATGGCATTGATGTTACAAC
>CAZJCR010000066.1:0-16250 GCA_964544385.1 uncultured Bacteroidales bacterium | reverse complement strand
AACGATGATTTGAAAGGTTCGGAGTATTCGCCGGGGTTGTTAAGTGCGAATGCAGCGTTTTCGTATTCGGGTATCATGCGGCCAATACCAACCGGGGGGAACTCGCCGCCGCGCTGGCTCGATGCTTTATCGTCGGAGTATTTAATTGCCATTTGGCTAAAAAGTGCGCCCATTTTAAGGCTGTCGTAAATGGCATAAATCATGTTTTTTTGTTCAATTTGAGCCTGTTCGGTACTGCCTTGTGGCAGTGCGCGCATAATATGTGCTGTGTGTACCATTCCGGGGTCGGGGCGTTTGTCGGTAACTTTTAAAAAGTGGTATCCAAAACGTGTTCTAAAAATTTCGGAAAATTGGCCAACTGGCGTGTTAAATGCTGCGGTTTCGAACTCGTAAACCATTTGGAACGCGCCAAAAAAGCCTAAATCGCCGTTATTTTTTTTAGCCGATGGGTCTTCGCTGTATTCTATGGCGAGTTTTGCAAAGTCTTCGCCTTTAATAGCACGTTTACGTAGCGATTCAATTTTATTGTAAGCTTTTAATGTGTCGGCTGGTAATTGATTTTGGTCGCATTTAATTAATATGTGGCTTGCTCGTACGTTTTGTTTCATGCGCTCGTAAGCTTCGTAAATTAATATACTGTCGGCGCTGTTATCGGTAAAGTAAGGTTTTTCGAGTTGGGCTCGGTATCCTTTAAGTTCGGTAATAAAAGTTTGGGTAGTGTCAAAACCTAAAGCAACCGCTTCTAGTACTTTAAGTTTGTAGTTTATAAATAGTTCCATGTACTCGTCAATCGATTTTTTATCGAAAGCCGGTTCCTGGTTATTTTTTGTGTAAATTCTTAAAAATTCATCTTTTGAAATATCATTACCGTCGATAGTCAAAAGAGTGTTGTTGCTTTGGGCCATCAATGAAAATGAAAAAGCACAGCAAACTGCCAGTAATACAAATGATTTAGTCATGTTTTAAATTAATTAATAATTAAAAATAGTCAGCTTGTTATATTTCGCGCGAGTAATTAGGAGCCTCGCGAGTAATAGTAACATCGTGCGGGTGGCCTTCGGCCATGCCGGCATTAGTAATCCTAACGAATTTTGCGTTTTTTAATTGTTCAATGTTATGTGCTCCGCAATAACCCATTCCGGCGCGTAAACCTCCAAGTAGTTGGTAAATAACCTCCGACAGTGTTCCTTTATAAGGTACTCGTGCCACTATACCTTCGGGTACAAGTTTTTTAATATCGTCTTCGGCGTCTTGAAAGTATCTGTCTTTTGAGCCTTTTTGCATTGCATCAATAGAGCCCATTCCGCGGTACGATTTGAATTTACGGCCTTGGAAAATTATTGTTTCGCCTGGCGATTCTTCAACACCGGCAAATAGCGACCCGGCCATAATTGAGTCGGCACCTGCGGCAAGGCCTTTAACAATGTCGCCCGAGTAGCGTATACCGCCGTCGCCAATAACAGGTACGCCTGTGCCTTTAAGAGCCTCGGCTACGGTGTTAATAGCTGTTAATTGTGGTACGCCAACGCCGGCAACAATGCGGGTAGTGCAAATTGAGCCTGGGCCAATGCCAACTTTAACAGCGTCGGCACCTGCTTTAACTAAGTCTAAAGCTGCTTCGGGTGTGGCAATATTGCCAACAACGTAGTCAACATCGGGGAAACGTTTTTTAGCCTCTTTAAGTGTTTCGATAACGCCTTTTGAGTGGCCGTGTGCTGTGTCGATAACAATTGCATCGGCACCGGCATCAACAAGTGCGGCAATGCGTTCCATTGTGTCGGCGGCAACTCCAACTCCTGCGGCTACCCGTAAACGGCCTTTCGAGTCTTTACAGGCATTGGGGCGGTCTTTAGCTTTTGTAATGTCTTTGTAGGTAATTAATCCAACAAGTTGGTTTTTGTCGTCAACAACGGGTAATTTTTCAATTTTGTGCATCTGTAGTATTTCCGATGCTTTTTCAAGGTTTGTTGATGTGCTTGTGGTAATAATGTTTTCGCATGTCATTACTTCGGCAATTAGTTTGTCGTTGGTTTCAAATCGCAGGTCGCGGTTTGTTACAATGCCAATAAGTTTTTTATGGCTGTCGACAACCGGTATTCCCCCAATTTTAAATTCTTTCATAAGTTCAAGGGCGTGGGCAACGGTTTTTTCTTTAGTGATAGTTATCGGGTCAATTATCATACCGTTTTCGGCACGTTTTACACTACGCACTTTTTGTGCCTGGTCGGCAATAGTCATGTTTTTGTGTATAACGCCAATTCCGCCTTCGCGGGCAATGGCTATTGCCATTGTCGATTCGGTAACGGTGTCCATGGCTGCCGATACTATTGGGGTGTTAATTTTTATGTTGCGCGAAAAATACGATGATATATCGACATTGCGCGGTAATACCTCGGAGTAGGCCGGTACTAAGTAAACATCGTCGAATGTTAAACCTTCGCCAATAATTTTCTCACTAATAAATGACATAGTTTTTAATATTTCGTTGATTTAAAAAATTGTGCCAAAGTACAAAAAATATGGGATTGTTAAAGGTTACTTTAATGTAATTTTAACTTGCTTGTAAAAAAACTGCGGCTATGTTTATATTATTTTTTGGCTCGTATAATTATTGCGCTTTTAATAGTTATGGTAGTAAATAGTAATAGCTAAGTTGAGCGGTTTAAGTAAAGCTAACAAGAGCTTTTCTTTGGTTAACCCCGATATAGAGTTTGTTGTGTTTCACTAACGGAGTGTAGTGAAATACTTACAAAATCTAAATCGATTGAGCCATTAGCTCAATATGGGTAATAATATGATAAATAAAATTAATTTATTGTTTTTTTAATTTGTTAATATAATACGGGTTTATAAGTGTTTTATTAACCGACGATGTTGCCCCTACCATGCCTAACCCGTTTTTGATATTGTTGTAAACAATTGTAGGCTGCGACATAAAAAACATAAAGTCGTTGTTATAAGCAAGGTCCTGGGTTTGTTTGTAGCTAAAATATTCGGGTGTAATTGATTCAACAAAGGCTACTATTTGTACAAAGTTTTGAATACCATAATTCGATATTTCAAAATCGAACGATAGTTTATCGCCATTAAATAGTTTATCGCTAAAATAAACAAATTGGTTATTTGAAAATTCAATTGCAGGGTGGTCGTAGTTTATATAAAAATACTCGTTGTATAGTGTTGAGTCAACAATTATTAATTCATTGGTATTTGGATCCAGCTCGTAGATATAGTTAATAAACGTTCCAAAAACCCTTAACCTGTAATAGTTTTGTTCGTCTTTATTATCGTTAAGGGTAAGTTTGTATTTTAAATAAACTGTACTATCCTTATATTCCTGGTATTCGTCGTAATAATTATAGTATTCAACTCTATAGCCCGAAGTGTCGAGTAAAATGTTTTGAGGTATAGGTGGCAGGTTTGTTGTTCCAATAGTTTCGGTTTTGCCGGGTACTTTTACTTTTATTGTATATTGGTGGCCGGTAGTTGGTTTTTTATTAGCCGACACGTACCGGGCTTGCTCTTTGTATTTTAAAGTATCGATTAAAATATTATCCTCGTAAACTTCGACAATGGCATTGGTTACGTTTTTGTTTTGAATGTCGCGTTCCTGTATGTGGTTCGATAAAAGAACATCGGCGGTAAACAGCGAGTCGGTGTTAAGTATTGAGTAAAGTACAATTTTACGTTCGTTTTCGGGTATCGATACATCGATAATTTTTTGGCACGATGTAATTGTTAATAGTATCGATAATATAATAATTATGTATGTTTTCATATTTTGTTTTATTAAAATTTAACACTGTACGACACTGATGGTATTATTGGGAATATGCTGTATTGATATAGGTTGTATTTACCTGCATTGTTAAAGTTATGCCACATAACAAAGTAAGGGTTTTGGCGGTTGTAAACATTGTAAATTGATACTGAAAGGGTACGGTCGGCCCATTTAAGTTTTTTGCGGAAATTAACCGAAAGGTCGAGCCTGTGGTATGCTGGCATACGCCAATTGTTGCGCGACTCGTAATAGGTTATGTAATTGTAATCGTAGTAATAATTTTGGTTGTTTTGATTTACTATATCGTCGCTCGGATAAAGTTCGTAACCTAAAGTGGTTGCATTGCCGGTACCATAAACCCAAACAAGGCCTATGTCAACTTTTTCGCTTTGTTTGTAGGTGGCAACAATGCTAATGTCGTGTCGGCGGTCGTATGTGTACGGAAAAGGTTTTCCGTAGCTAAGTTCCATTCCGGGTCGGTTAAACTGTCTTTCGGTTTTTGACCATGTGTAGCCAACCCAGCCTGTAATTGGGCCGTATTTTTTGCGCACAAGCAGTTCGAGCCCGTATGCCCAGCCCTGGCCCATGTTAATTTTTTCTTCCCAGTTGTCTTCGAACGAAAAATACGATGCACCGTCTTTATATTCAATAACATTGTCCATGGTTTTGTAGTAGCCCTCTAAGCTAACATCAATGTCGTTAGTTATTTCGTAAACCGAGCCTGCAGCAACCTGGTGCGACAGTTGTGGTTTTATTAGTTCGGTGGCGGGCAGCCATAAGTCGGTAGGCAGGCCTACGCCGGCATTTGTAAGTAAGTTTATGTATTGGTTCATTTTTGCGTACGATGCTTTAACCGACCATTGCGGGTTTATAAGTACACGTGCCGATACGCGTGGTTCAAGTGCATTATAAAAAACCTTTTTAAGGCTAAACCCCGACCAATGTAGCCCGGCGTTTATTTTTAAAATGTTTCCAATTTTCATATCGTCTTCGGCATAAACGCCAAGTTCGTGGGCAAATATTTTATTGTTGCCAAATTCCATTTTCGATTCGGCGTTGTTAGTTTCGGTGTATAGTGAACTAAAAACACCGGGGTTGTATGTATGGTAGGTTTCTGATGCGCCAAATTTAATTGTATGATTAGTGTTTAAAAAGTAGTCAAAATCGGCTTTAGCGGCGTAGTCGTAAATTCCCGAGTTATAGTTTATCGAAAAATTTATTCTTTCGGGTTCGTTACCTTGATAATCGTAACTTTCGTATTCACTGCTTTCGCCAATAAGCATTTTATACCGGCTGGCAGTAACAGTGGTGTTTAAAAATAGTTTTTGATTTATCATGTAGTTCCAGCGCAACGAACCGGTAATATTGCCCCACCAAAGCTCAGTGTCCATTTTGTCGTTGTCTTCTTTTAGTTTCATATAAAAGCGGTCTTTGCCCATGTACGCGCTTAAATATAACCGGCTACGGTTACTAAATTTATGGTTTATTTTAGCGTTAAGGTCGTAAAAATAGTAACCGAGCCTTAGTTTTTCGATGCCCTCCATTGTACCAACAAGGGCAACAATTGGTGCTATAAGTATATCGCCGTAAGTGCGCCTGCCCGACACAATAAACGACGTGTTTTGGCCAATAGGCCCTTCTAATGTTAGTTTTGATGATATAAGGCCTATTGATGCTGCCCCCTGGAATTTTTTTGAGCTGCCCTCTTTCATGCTTATATCTAAAACGCTCGATAAGCGGCCGCCATACCTTGCCGGGAAACCGCCTTTAATAAGTTTTACATCTTGAATAGCATCGGGGTTAAAAACCGAGAAAAAACCGAATAAATGGCTTGCATTGTAAACCGGTACACCGTCGAGCAAAATAAGGTTTTGGTCGGGGCCGCCGCCGCGCACGTACATTCCGCTCATGCCCTCGCTGCCCGATTGTACGCCCGGTAATAGTTGTATGGCTTTTATTATATCGGTTTCGCCCAAAAACGAAGGCAGGTTTTTTATGGTTTTCATGGGTATCGACATAACGCTCATTTGCGAGCTCTCAACGTTGCCAACATTACTTTGGCCTTCAACAAGTACCTCTTCAATTTCGATAGTTGGTGTTAGTTCAATGTTTAGCGATATGTTTTGGTCAAGGTTTATCTCTTTTTTAAAGGTTGAATAACCAACGTACGATACTGTTAATAAAACTTTGCCTTTGTTTAGCGTGAGCGAGTAAAACCCGTAAGCGTTTGTTGCGCCGCCCGAATAGGTGTTAGCATCGTACACGTTGGCTCCAATAAGTTTTTCGCCATTTTCAATATCGGTAATGTAACCTGTTATGGTAAATTTTTGGCTAAAAGTTTGATAACTAAATAATATTGCCAATAACAATAATAAATATCGCATGTAGTAGTATGGTTAAGTTAATTTGTTTAAAAACCCGACAAAGATAAGTTAAATAATTACACCAAAAACGATGCTTAAAAATTTTTATTGCCCCGTTTGCCATGTTAGTGTATCGTCGCTCAATTTTATAAGTTTATTATTATCGAGCAGCCATCGTATTACCTTAATTGTTTTTTCGGGTTTTTGTTTAATATTGTCAATCAAATCGGTAGTAGTATAGGCTTTTGATTGTACAAGTTTTTTAATGTCGGCAAGTATAAGGTCGAACTGGTATTTACTAAGCCCTAATTCGTTACGTTCGGAGCAAATATCGCAAACGCCGCAGCGGTCGGCTGTATTGTCGCCAAAATATTGCAAAAGTTGCTGGCTGCGGCACTTGTTGTGAGTGGCATATTGTATTACCGAGTTTATACGGTTTATATAGCGTTCCTTGCGGTCGTGGTATTGTTCTTTAGTAAATACAAGCGACTTGGTGTCGAGCCTTTCGGCAGTATAAAATATTTGTGGTAATTTTTTTTGTGGTATGTAGTTAATAATTTTGTCGCGGCTAAGTTTTAGTAAATAATTATAAATAACCTGCCTGTTAGTACCGGCGCGTTTTGCCAGTTCGTCTTCGTTTATTGGCCGGTATTCGGTAAACATTCCCTCGTACGAGCGGAGCAAAAGTTTTATAAAAATATCTTCGTTGGTATTTTTAACCTGGTATTTGTAAAGGTCGTCGCGGTTAACTAAAAACATTAATCGCGACGGGTTATCAATCTCTTCGCTAAGCTCAATATAGCCGCATGTTTGTAAAATATTAATACTGTTGTGTATAAGTAATATGCTTAGTTTGTAGTTTTTGGCAAATTGTGCAATGTTAAAATCGTACGACATGTTTTTACCTGCGCCAACAGGTATCTGTAAAAAATTCCCAAGGGCGTCGTAAACCCTGCGTATGTCGTCGGTTGGCGGGAAAGTTGCCTGCGCGCGTTGTTCGAGTTTGGTTTTGTCGGACGGGTGATAAAGTAAAATTGCGAATGCCTGTTTTTCGTCGCGTCCGCCGCGCCCGGCTTCCTGAAAATAAGCTTCGAGCGTGTCGGGCATGTCAACGTGTACAACAAATCGCACATCGGATTTATCGATACCCATACCAAAAGCGTTGGTGGCAACCATTATACGGCATTTGCCTTTTTTCCACAGTGTTTGTTTTTGGTCGCGCAACTCGTTTGTAAGCCCGGCATGGTAGTAGTCGGCGGTTATGCCATTTTGTTGTAAAATTGTTGCAATGTCTTTGGTGCGGGCGCGGTTGCGTACATAAACAACACCGGTACCATTAATGCTTTGTGCAATTTTTAAAAGATATTTTTCTTTATCCTCAACTTGCCTTACTAAATAAACAAGGTTTTTACGTTCGAAACTTTTTTTAAAGACGTTTTTTTGTTTAAAGTTCAGGCGTTCCTGAATATCGTCGACAACATCGGGAGTTGCTGTTGCGGTTACCGCCAAAACGGGCACATGTGGTATTAGTTGGCGTATTTCGGCAATGCGCAGGTACGATGGCCTGAAATCGTAACCCCATTGCGATATACAGTGCGACTCGTCGATAGCCAGCAGGTTTACTTTCATTTGTTTAACCCTTGTTTTAAAAAGCTCGGTTCCAAGACGCTCTGGCGAGCAGTATAAAAACTTAAGGTTGGTGTCGTGCACGCAGTTCTCGAGCGCAATGTCAATCTCGTGCCGTGTAAGGCCGGTATATATTGCCACAGCTTTTATGCCCCGTGCTTTAAGGTTTTCAACCTGGTCTTTCATTAAAGCTATAAGTGGTGTTACCACTATGCAAATACCATTTGTTGCCAGTGCCGGTACCTGAAAAGTTATTGATTTACCGCCCCCGGTTGGCATAAGTGCCAGCGTGTCGGTACCATTGCCTATGCTACAAATAATTTCGTGTTGCAGAGGCCTGAATTTTGTGTAGCCCCAGTATTTATTTAGTATTTGGTGATATATGTCCAATTTGTTATACTTTATTGTAAAAATAGCAATTTAGCTTTATGCCCAAATTGAGCTATTAGCTTTATTAGCATCGCAATTTTACAAAAAATAAAGTTAAAGGCATAAAAAAAGCCCGCCTAAAAATGGCGGGCTTTTTTGGTAATACTTAACTATTGCCTAAGTTGAGCGGTTTGAGTAAAGCAATCAGGAGCTTTACTTAGGTATTATTTGAGTTCAGGTATGTCCCAGTTAATCCACTTATTTTTATCGAAAGTAAATGAACCATCGGTTTTTAAAACATGAGTATCGACAGTGTTATTGTTAAGCAAAAACTTTTTTACAAAAGCAACAAGTTCGGGTATTTGGGCATCGGGAAAACCGCAATGGTCCGAGTGTCCGTTTTGCGAAAACCCCATGTTATCGGCAATACCCAAAGCCTGGTAAATCATGCTGGTAACGTTGCCAGTTGCCCAGCAGCTCTCGTTACCAAGCCATGTTTGCGATGTATTTTCGATAAACAACAAACCGCGTGGGGCACAAAGGGCGGCTATCATGTGGTGGTCGAACGGTAGTTTTGTTGCGGTACGTTTAAACTGTTTAAAGTTGCTGCGGAACCAGCAGTTTTCGTCAACAATTTGTGTAAGGCGTTGCACGCTCGAGCCCATGTAGTCGGAAACACGCCAGTTTGCTGCACCACCCGAACCCGACTCTTGCGGAATTGTAAGGGCTATGCGGTTGTCGAAAGCCCCGGCGCACAATGCACCTTTGCCATTGCGCGAGCATCCGGTAACGCCTAAATGTTTTGTGTCGATATTGACAGCCGGTGTTTTTTCGAGCGCGTCGATAAGCCTGCTTACGCCCCAGGCCCATGCCATTAGCGCGCCTGCCGAATGTGTGTTGCAATGTAAATCGTAAAACTTGCCTTTACCGCGCGATGCGCCATCAACTTGCAAGCCAATATCGTCGTTCGGAAAATTGATTATTGCAATGCCTAAGTTTAAAATTTCGTCGCGGTTAAGGCAAAACCATCCTAAACTTATAATGGCAGGGTATGGTGCTGAGCCTGCCGACGGGTAAGTTATTGAACAGTTGAACGATACTGTTTTGCCGTTTTCGGTAACAGTAACAGTTATATTGTTGTCGGCAAAGGCACCTGTTGTCGATTCGTATGGAGTGCATGGTTTATACCCGTATTCAAATTCTTGCGCAAGCATGGCAATTTCGGCACTTCTACATTCCCATTCGGCTTTTGTTGTCATTCGCTGGCCATTTAAAAAAGTAAAGGGGTCGGGCAAAAAATGATTGTCGGTAAGCGACTCGTACAATGGCATTATAGGTACGTTGCAACCGGCAACGGGGCACGGGGTTTCGTCGTTGGACCCGCATGGTATGCCCAATTGCGTTACGTTAACTTTTAAGGTTTGGTCTTTTGCACCAGCGGCCATAATTGTAATTTCGGCAAGGCGTTGCCCGGTGGTATTGTTTTGCGATGCAGTAACAGTAATAGTTTGGTTATTGGTTCCTGCGGTGGTCGTTATTGTAAGCCAGTCGGCATTGCACCCGGCTGTCCAACTTGTGTTCGACATTACTAAAATACTGTCGGAACTGTTTTGGGTTGGTTTAAGGTTAATACTGCCGGTATTTACATTAATTACAGGTTGTTGGTCGTTGTTTTTTTTGCAGCTTGCGGTAAGGTACGATGTACTGCCCAAAAACAATACTGTTGTAAATAATAGTGTTAATTTGTGTTTCATTGTTGATGTTTTTATGTTTAGTAAAGTTTGTTAACTATTGTGTAAAGATGCTTATAAATAGAATGTTTTATTATGATAAAACCGGATTTTTGTGGTTAAAAATTTTATGTATAGCCAATAATAGGTTATAAAAATGGGTAATTATTGTTTACCCAAATTACGCATTTTTTAGTGCGTAAACGATTAAGATGATGATACCTATGTTAAGCGGTTGTAGCAAAGCTCTTGTTCACTTCGTACCAACCTCTCAACTTAGGTAATAGCATAATATTATTAATAATACTAAAAACAAGCAAATACAATTGTTGAGTTTTACCCTGTAAGGTAAACAAGGTAAAAAGTTATTGTTTATAATCATTAATAGTAGTATTTGTAAATTATTACTTTTAACACCCATGTAATAATGGTTATGCGGCTATTTTGCTAATTTTTTTAAAATTAAACTAAATTTATTTGTTAAAGTAATTTGTTTTTTTTTTGTGAAGTTTTACATTAATTATTAGTAGCCAAATTTAACATTTAGAAAATGTAATAACATAATTCGTTTTTTTTTAGTTTTAAATAACAACACAAAGCATTATATTTTATTACCACATAATTTAACTAAAAACTTATAACATATGAAATACTTTATTTTAATTGCAGTACTATTTTTGGTATATAACGCTAATGGTCAAATTGAGGTTGGCTCTAATAATAACGTTGGTATTGGTATTACTGGTAAAGTAAACTCAAAGCTAAGTGTTAACAATGCTGGTTTACAAAAATGGAGTAGTTATTTTTATAACACAGCTAATGAAGCCGATAAAGGTGCGTTATATAGTAAAATAAGTAAACCTACAGGAAATTTTTTGGCTATTGGGGTTTGTGGTTATAGCGAGGGTGGAAATGGTAAAGCATGTGGGGTTAAAGGTGCTGCATATCCTTTACCAAAGCCGGCAACTGAACTGGGTTGGCATTATGGGGTTATTGGCGAGGCCGGTTATGGAGTAAAAAATTATGGTGTTTATGGTTTAATACGTTCGGGGTCCATAAGGGGGGTAGCAGTTTTAGGTTCAATAAATGGCGAACCTACTGATGTAAATGAGCTGTATGCCGGTTATTTTTATGGTAAGACCAAAATAATTGGCGAATTTTGGGTTAATGGTAAAAGTATAGTATCGTCGGACATGAATGTGAAAAAAGATATACGCGAATTGCAAAAAACCGATATTGAAGGCTTAATGAAAATTAAGGCAGTAAAATTCAGGTATAAAACCTCGGCCGAGATTAATAGCAATAAAACTATAGCAAACGATACTGTTAATATTGCTGCAAGAAATTACGAAGCAGAGATGAGCAAACAAGAGCATATTGGTTTATTGGCACAAGATGTTGAAAAAATATTTCCCGAACTGGTTAAAACCGATTATAATGGATTAAAAGGGATTGATTATACAGGTTTAATACCCGTGCTAATTGAGGCTTTAAAAAGTCAGCAATTGGCTATCGAAAACCTTACGCAAGAGGTAAACAAGCTTAAAGGCGTAAAAAATTAGATTAACAATAAATATTATTAGTAATGCTAAAATATATTTTTAGTGCTTATGTGAATAGTATTTAATAAATAGTAATTGAATGTATAGAATAGTAGTTTTATTTTTGCTTTTGAAAACAGTGTTATGTATGAAAGCACAACAAATCGAAGAGTTTGATTCAAATGAACCAAATAATTGGTTAGATCCTGATTATGAGTATTTTTTTTCTCAACCTGTAATATATTCAAAAAAGAATGATAATATTAATTTTACAATAATACCCACAACAAACTATAATCAGGGTAAACCAAATTGATAATAAAATTAATCTGTCAAATTTTCCATCAGGATTTTACATTATTAAAGTTAAATCAAGTGCTAATGTTAAAATTATACGTATTTTTAAAAATTAATTCATTTTTAGTGATGCGAAAATGTAAAATCAACATATTAATGATTTTTGTATTATTAGTTTCATGTAATAATTATCATAATAAAGAAAATAATTTGTCTTTAAATATTTGTTTAAAAAATAATGAGTTAAAAAATGAAAAAATTATTGATTCAATCAATAAAAAAATATTAGCTGAAGAATTTTGTAATGATACAATAAATAATAGCATAGTATATGCTGAATACTCTTATTTAGCTAATGATACCCTATATATAACAAATAAAAATGGTTTACCTATATTGCAGTATTATTTGCCAAATTATCATAATAAAAGCGGAGATTTAGCTGGAGCAATCATTTTTAGTATAATTGAAACAATTTACGATAACTTTTTATATATAAATATTTATGTTGGTGACGTATTACCTTATAAAGCAATACTTTTTGACTTAAATACTAAAAAAATAATTTTTGAAAATGATAGATATCAGTTTTATTTAGGTCATTCTGTTAATGGTTTGTATCATTTATTTTCAGGTGGTTCTTTAGGTAGTGTAGGTTTTATAGCAGTTTTCGATTCGAAGAATGATTCGTTGAATGAAATGCAATATTATGCGTCAGTTTTCGATACTAATCAACTAAAATGGTTTGGAAATGAATTTTTTTATTATTCAGATATTGATAAAAAATTACATGGTATAAATAAGTGGTCCGAAAAAACAAGTAGTATTAAGGTTCAAAAATATTTATGGAAAGAAAATATAACTTTACCTTTAAATGAGTTTACTGAAGCTTTTATTGAGTAACTTTTCATCATAATAGAATTTTATAGAATAAAGAATGATAGCTTGTCCCGATACCTCGGGGAAACAGCAATAAAGAGAATTTTATTGCATTCGTGTAGGCGTTTTTCTAAACATGGCTGTTTCATAATATGTTATTGAAAGGAAAAATGTAATATTTTTAGCGGTGGATATCCCACAGTTTGGCATAATATATTTACTGGTGATTTTAACGGCGATGGTAAAACTGACATTTTGGTGAACTATAAAAACGCTGACAATAATTATGTTTGGAATATAAGCTATTTTACCGATGGAAACCCTGGATGGAGTACTAATAATCAAACACCTATTACAAAAGTAGGTAACCCATATGCCGAGGAAGGTAATAATAATATTTTAATTGGTGATTTTAATGGCGATGGAAAAGATGATATATTGGAATATACTCACAAAATGATTGGGAGTTCAAAAACACATTTTTTTGATATGCATTATTCATATGGTAGTTATTTCGTAACCGATACTTACAAAACTACAAAAAAAAATCTTTCAATTACATACGACGCATTTATTGGCGATGTGAATGGTGATGCTAAAGCTGATATTATTTCGGGTGATGAATTATATAAGTTCCATCCTGATAATAGGAGTGATAAAGTTTGTGGTTTCTATAATGGTTTATATGCTACTATGGTTACATACCAAAAAATGCTTAATAGTAACGGTTTTTACACGGCGGGTACCGATTCCGAATATCCGTTTATTGATTTTCAGGGTGGTTTATTGTTGGTAAATAGTTCGAGTATTCCTATAGGTGACGGAACAAGTGCCCAAAACACCACTTTATATTCTTATACAGGTGCAAGGTTACATCGTGAGGGTGGTGGTTTTTTAGGTTTTAAAACTACAGAACAAAAAAATGAAATTAGTAACCGTAAATCGATAACAGAATATGAAATTGGCCCTTTACTGCAACCACGGCCCAAAAGTGTAACTGTTAAGAGTTGTGATAATGAGCTAATAGAAAAAAATGTTATTAATTATAATGATAGAACTATTGCAGGTATTGGTGGCCCAAGGTATTTTTCGTATCCCGAAACAAATACTGTAACCGATTATTCAACTAATACTACAACTGTACAAAAAACAGTTTATAAAATTCAAAATGGCCAGTTAGATTATAAAAGAATCGATTATCAAGGTGGTATTGGTTATAATTTAACAAGTTATGTTTATAGTACCTCTGTTGCAAAAAATGGTTTAACGGTTAATGTTGTTTCAAAGGTTGTCGAAACTAATAATATTGACGGTAATTCACATGTAAAAAATACTAATTTTACATACGAAAATGCAAGGGTTAAAGAAAAAAGTGTTAATAACCATAAAACTACTTATACCTACAATAATTTTGGTAATGTTATATCTGAAACATCAAACAATAACAGGGTTGTAAGTTTTACATACGACTCGAAAGGCAGGGCTGCCGAAAAAACTAAAATTAACAACAATAGTAATATTGTTCAGGAAAAAACGTATAATTATAAAACCGGTAAATTAGTACAAAAAAAATCGGTAAATGGTTTAATTACAAAATACGATTATGACATTTACGACCGTTTAAATACTGTTACCGATGCTTTTAATGTTGAAAACAAAACTATTTGGTATTGGATGCAAACACAATTTGATAATTGCGTTTATTATTGCGTTAATTATGAAACTAATAAACCCGATGTTATTGTTTATTACGATATTTATGGTCGCGAAATTAAAACAGTTACACAAAGTTTAGGCGATAATAATATTGTTACAAAAAACGAATATTACAATAATGGTTTGCTTAAACATAAGTATAAACCTTATTTTGAATCTGAGCAACCGTCGGCAAAAATAAGTTATGAGTACGATTTATTTGGAAGGGTTAAAAAGGTTGACGACGATGGAAAAGTTGTATCATATACCTATAATGGGCTTACTACAAACATTACAAGTCCCGATGGAATTAGTACACAAACAAACGATGCCGCCGGTAATTTACGACAGGTAACCGATAATGGGGGCAGCATTATATATAATTATCATCCATCGGGGCAAGTAAGTAGTTTAAAAACACTGTCAAAAACAATTTCAATTGGTTACGATACATATGGTTATCAAAACAGCTTATCCGATCCCGATGCCGGAAATATTACTTATGAGTATAATAACTTTGGTGAATTGGTAAAAACTATCGATCCGAATAATAATACTATAGTGTGCCATTATAATAATTTTGGCGACATTGATTTAAAAACTATTATTGATAAAAGCGATGGTACTACTAAAACTTATACTATTAGTTATGCTTATTATGAAACAGGGCCCGGTATAAATAAGCTTAAAAAAATTACATATTCAAAAAACAATTCGTCAAAAGAGTATACTTACGACAATTATGGAAGGGTAAAAACCGAAATTGAAAAAATAGCTACCCAAAGTGCCTTAAAAACAACCTATTATTACAATAATGGCGGACAAGTTGAATCTGTTGCTTATGATGCCGATAATGATAATTCAACCGATTTGGTTTTAAATTATGAATACGATAAAGGTTATTTGGTTAAAATTAAAAATGCGAATACTACTATTTGGAATGCTATCGAAATAGATGCAAAAGGCAGGTTTACTAAAACAATGCTTGGAACCGAAACTGTTAATAAAATTTACCAGAATGATTATTTAAAAAAAATACAATATACAGGTAAAGGAGCTTATTATTTAGAATATGATTTTGATGAGTTTACCGGTAATTTAAACTGGCGTAAAAACACATATAATAATTATAATATAACCGAGTTTTTTACTTATGATAATTTAAACAGGCTTACCGATATTAGTTATAACAATTCAATTCAATCAATTAGGTACGACAAAAGTGGCAATATTACCAGCAAAACAAATGCAGGTTATTATAAGTATGACAACATACGAAAAGGCGCGGTAGATAATGTTTCGACACATTTCACAAACGATAATTCATTAACACCCAAAACAAAAGCCTTAGAACCGGTTATTGCTACCGATATTAGTAGTACACCACAGGTTATTAACTATACCTGGCATCACGACCCGGCCAGTATTGCCGAAGGGTTACATGCCTATAATTTTGATTATGGTGTTGATCAGGAGCGTATAAAAATGGTATATAAATATAATGGTACAACTAAAACTACAACCTATTATCATGGTAATTACGAGCGCGAAACCGACCATACCACTAACACAGCTAAAAAAAGTTTTTATATATCGGGCCCCGATGGTATTGTTGCTATTGTAATTAATACAGGAGCAACAAGCAAATTTTATTATGTACACACCGACCACTTAGGTTCAATTATTGCTTTACGCGATGCATCAACAAATAATATTGTTGCAAATTATAGCTACGATGCATGGGGGCGTCGGCGTAACCCTTCCAATTATACCTATACAGGTGTTGTGGTAAATAAATTAACAAAACGTGGTTTTACCGGGCACGAACATTTAGATAATGTAAATTTAATAAACATGAACGGCCGTTTATACGACCCACTGCTTGGCCGCATGTTATCGCCCGACAACAACATTCAAACCCCCAATTTTACCCAAAACCTAAACCGTTACAGCTATTGCCTTAACAACC
>CAZJCR010000065.1:11412-16383 GCA_964544385.1 uncultured Bacteroidales bacterium | reverse complement strand
TTGTTAAAAACCAAACTTAACTTATATTTTTTATGAAATCGAAATTTATTTTATTTATTATTTTATTTATTGGCATAAGCCAAATAAATTATGGTCAGGTAACCGATGCCGAGGCAAATTTGCGAAAAGAAACAACCGACACAACCATAGGTTGGAAAAAAGGTGGGGTTATAGGTTTAAAACTTGCGCAAACATCGTTAACTAATTGGGCCGCTGGTGGGCAAAACTCGGTTGCAGTTAATGGCTTATTTAGTGTTTTTGCAAACTACAAAAATAAAAATACAGCCTGGGACAATTCGCTCGACATTGGTTACGGTTTATTAAAACAAGGCAAAAATTCCAATTTTATGAAAACCGACGATAAAGTTGATTTTATGTCGAAATATGGACGAAAAGCGTATAACAAACTTTATTACGCTGCACTTTTGCAGTTTAAAACTCAAATGACTGTTGGTAAAGATTATGCCGGCGACACATCAAAAATATCGAACCTGTTAGCTCCGGCATATTTAATTGGTGCAATTGGTATCGACTATAAGCCAAACAGCTACTTTAGCGCGTTTGTTGCACCTTTAACAGGTAAAATAACTATTGTTAACGACACCGATTTAGCAAATGCAGGTGCTTTTGGTGTTGAACCTGCCGCTTTTGACCAAAATGGTAATTTACAAACAGCCGGTAAAAAGTCAAAATCGGAGTTTGGTGGTTATATTAGGGCTATTTACAGCCGAAACGATTTTAAAAACCAGTTACTTAAAAACATATCGTTTACTACTAAAATCGACCTTTTTTCGAACTATTTAAAAAATCCGCAATATGTTGATGTTAGCTGGGAGACCCAAATTGCAATGCAGGTAAACAAATATATTGCTGTTAATATTAATACTCACTTGTTGTTCGACAAAGACATACTATTACCTTACGATAATAACGGCAACGGTTTAATTGAAGAAAACGAAACAAAAGCTTTAGTACAGTTTAAAGAGATACTTGGAGTTGGGTTAACATACAATTTTTAATTTATAAAACCTAAGTTGAGCGGTTAAAGCGTAGCAAATAAACGCTTTTCTTAGGTTAACCCCGATGTAGAGTTTGTTGTGTTTCACTAACGGAGTATAGTGAAATACTTACAAAATCTAAATTGATTGAGCGATTAGCTCAATTTGGGTCTAAATCGATTGAGCAAATTGCTCAATTTGGGTTTTAGTTAGCCTTTTTATAAAAATGCAAAACTAAAAATGTTGATTAACAAAAATGATACAGGCTATTTTACTAATAATAATAAAAAAACAAACAGATGAAAATAATTAGCGAGTTTAAAGCATTTGCCATGAAAGGCAATGTAATTGACATGGCTGTTGGTATTATAATAGGCGCGGCTTTTGGCAAAATTGTAACATCGGTTGTTAACGATATTATAATGCCGCCCATAGGTTTGTTGATAGGTGGCGTTAACTTTACCGATTTAAAAATTACTTTAAAACAGGCCGATAGTGCAGCTGAGGCTGTTACACTTAATTATGGAAATTTTTTGCAAGTTTGTTTCGACTTTTTTATTGTTGCTTTTGCAGTATTTTTGCTTATTAAAGCTATAAATACAGCCAAGCGCACAAGCGACGAAAAACAAGCTGCACCTGTAACACCACCTGCTCCATCGAAACAAGAGGTGTTGCTTACCGAGATACGTGACTTACTTAAAAATAAATAAACAGTTTGTTTTACTCGTAGTTTTGGTATTGCTTTATTACTAAACTACTCACATATATTAACATTAATGTTGCTAATTAACAAACCATAGTTTTGTCGCAATAATTTTAAAACTGATTGAGCGAATCGCTCAATTTGGGTAAAAAGCAGAATCAAATTTATCAATAAATGTATTTATATTTATGCAGGCCAATAATACAATTCAAATTTTACGCGACAAACATTGCCAGCCAACACCCATTGTGCTTGAAAACGCTATGGAACCTAATATCTATAAAATATATAACCAGCTAATTAGCAGGTTGAATACCGAGTTAACGATTAATTATCAATGGCACTATTATAACGACGGTAAAGCATGGTTATGCAAGTTTAGCTATAATAAAAAAACTGTTCAGTGGCTGTCGGTATGGCAAGGCTTTTTAAAAACAAGTTTTTATTTTACCGAAAAAACCAAAGCCGGAGTTTTAAATATCGATATAAGCGATGAAATAAAAGATTCTTTTGTTAATGCCAAGCCAATAGGCAAATTAATACCTTTGGTTATCGATATTTTTAATGACACGCAAATTAATAGTATAATAGCAATTGCTGAATATAAACTTATGTTAAAATAAGTTGATTGAGCGATTAGCTCAATTTGGGTTTTAATCGAAAGTAAAAGCAGGCTTACATATTTACATAAATATTTTTTTTTATTTATTGCCACTATTAACTTTGCCAAAACTTATAACTATGATAAACAATATAGTGATTTTTGGTTCGGGCAATGTGGCAACACATTTAGCTAAAGCCTTTTACAATATAAACATAAATGTTTTACAAGTATTTAGCCCCAATATTGCAAATGCACAAAAATTAGCACAACAAGTTAATGCCCAGCCAATTAATACTTTTAATAAAATTAATAAAAATGCCAATCTGTATTTAATATGTATTAGCGACAAAGAAATATCGAATTTAGTTGAACAAATAAATTTTGAACCATCGATAATAGCCCACACATCGGGCAGCATAAATATATGCGAGCTATCAAAGTTTAAAAACTATGGCGTTTTTTATCCATTACAAACCTTTAGCAAGAACCACCAAATTAGTTTACAAAACGTACCATTTTGTATCGAGGGTAATAATACTTTTGTTAACAACAAGTTATTTAATTTAGCATTAAAACTATCGGGCAATGTACAAACAATGAACTCCGAAACCCGCCAGTATTGCCATTTAGCTGCGGTTTTTGCCAATAACTTTGTTAACCATTTTTATAGCCTTGCCCAAAATATATTACAACAAAAACAGGTGCCATTTAAATTACTGGGGCCATTAATTATCGAAACAGCACAAAAGGCAGCTTTAATAGGCCCCGAAAACTCGCAAACCGGCCCCGCAGCCCGTGGCGACAATAATGTAATGTTAGCCCACAAACAGCTTTTAAACAACCAGCAATTAGAAAAAATGTATAGCTTTGTAAGCGAAAACATATTTGCCGAAAGTAAAAAACATAATAATAAATGAGCAATTTTAAAGAATCGTTAAACAACGTAAAAGCTTTTGTTTTTGATATTGATGGTGTATTTACCGACAATAAATTGTATTGCATGGCCGATGGTGAGCAGGTAAGAGCCATGAACGCGCGCGACGGGTTTGCCATACGTTACGCCCAAAAACGCGGTTACAATATTGGTATAATAAGTGCTGGCAAAAATAACGTTGGAGCTGTAAAACGCCTCCAGTTTCTCGATATTCAGGATATTTTTATGGGCTCGTTCAGTAAAGTTGAATCGATGCACAAGTTTAGCCAAAAATATAACATTAGTTTAGATAATATTTTATACATGGGCGACGATTTGCCCGATTACCCGGTACTTAAAATTGTAGGTATGCCTACCTGTCCGGCCGATGCTGCTGTCGAGGTTAAAACGGTTTCGAAATACATATCGGCTTACGATGGGGGCAAAGGTTGCGTGCGCGACGTTATTGAGCAGGTGTTAAGGGCACAAGGTAATTGGGTTGATTTAACTGTTGACAATCCCGATATTTTATAAAAAATGTAAAATGTTAAAATACATAAAATTAGTAAGACCTCTTAATTTGTTAATGGTACTTTTTACAATGTACCTTTTACGCTACGGAATAATTGAACCCGCATTACAATACGCATATTCGCCAGCTTTAAGCCAAAACCTTGAGTTGCAAATGCCTGCAAGCTGGTTTTTTATGTTAGCAATAGTAAATGTTTTATTAGGGGCGGCTGGTTATGTTATTAACGATTATTACGACCGCAAAATTGATGTAGTAAACCGCCCCAACACTGTTTTAGTTGGTAAATCGATACCAAGGCGTAATGCAATTATAATTCACTGGGTACTTAATATAATTGCTATTTTTTTAGCAGCATATTTATCGTACAAAATTCGTAAGCCATTAGTACTAATTGTTTACATTATGATAGCTGGCGTTTTTTGGTTATACTCAACTACTTACAAGCGACAATTTTTAGTTGGTAACATAATTGTAGCTTTAGGTACAGCAATGATACCATTACAAGTAGCTTATTTCGAAATTATTATGCTTAATAACCATTATGCCGAACTACTTATTGTTAACAGAATAAATTTTAAAGCCATACTTATTTGGATAATGGCATTTGCAACATTTGCATTTTTAACAAACTTAATACGCGAAATAGTTAAAGATATTGAAGACTTTGAGGGCGACAGTAACTTTGGTTGCCAAACTTTGCCAGTTGTTATTGGTATAACAGGGGCAAAGCTTGCGGCAATATTTTTGTCGGTTATTACTGTTGGTTTGTTAATAATGGTTTACCTTAAATATTTGGGCGATATTATTTCAATGTCGTACTTATCGGTTACAGTTGTTTTGCCGTTGCTAATAGTTATTGTATTACTTTGCAAAGCTAAAACCGTTAAAAACTATCACAATATAAGTACCATAATAAAAATTGTAATGTTTACAGGTATTTGTTATACATTACTTGCACGTTACTTAATGGTATATCATTTTTATATTTAAAACTTATATGCAATTACAAAAACACTTACAACAATATAAAATAGTTTTAGCATCGCAATCGCCCCGCCGGCAGCAACTTTTAAACGAATTAAATATTGATTTTACAATTGATGTACCAATGGTTGACGAGCAGTACCCGCAATACTTAGTACACGAACAAATACCAATTTATTTGGCCGAGCTTAAAGCAAATGCATTTGCGCCGCATTTATACGACAATAAACTTATTAT
>CAZJCR010000065.1:0-11402 GCA_964544385.1 uncultured Bacteroidales bacterium | reverse complement strand
CCGCCGATACAATTGTTTGGGCCGACGAAAAAGTTTTAGGTAAACCAAAAAACCATAACGATGCTGTTAAAATGCTTAATACTTTGTCGGGAAACCGGCATATTGTTTATACAGGCGTTTGCCTAAAATCAAAAAACAAACAAGTTAGTTTTTATGCATCTACCGAGGTGTATTTTAAAAACTTGTTGGATAGTGAAATTGATTATTACGTAACTAATTTTAAGCCTTTCGATAAAGCCGGTGCTTATGGTATTCAAGAGTGGATTGGTTATATTGGCGTCGAAAAAATAAACGGTTCGTACTTTAATGTTATGGGCTTGCCAATACAACGTTTATATACCGAGTTATTTAACTTTTAATTTTTTTATAATGCATTTATTAAAAATATTTTTTATTGCCTTTTTATTGTTTATATCAACAGCCGTTAAAGCTGTTGAAGGTATGTGGCTGCCTGTTTTGCTCCAAAAATATAACATTGCTCAAATGCAGCAAATGGGCTTTAAACTTACTGCCAACGACATTTACAACGTTAACCAGGCATGCCTTAAAGACGCTGTTGTTGGTTTGGTTTATACCGATGCTCCTTTCCGCAACTTTTGCACAGGCGAGCTAATATCGCCGCAAGGCCTTATTCTTACAAACCACCATTGCGCTCTAAATACTATTCAACAACATAGCTCGCTAAGCAACAATTATATTACCGATGGTTTTTGGGCTCAAACATTTGACGACGAATTGCCCGCCAAAGATATTGGTGTTACAATACTAAAACGTATTGAAGATGTTACAAATCAAGTGCTCGACAGTATTGATGAACTTACCGATAATATTAAACGCGACTCAATTATTAACCTGCGAATATCGAAAATTGAAGCCACTGCAGTTAAAGGCAATAATTATTTGGCAAAAGTTAGCCCATATTTTAGTGGTAACCAATACTTTTTAACAATAATTGAGCTATTTAGCGATATACGGTTAGTTGGGGCACCACCATCGGCAATTGGCAAGTTTGGCGGCGATACCGACAATTGGATGTGGCCACGCCATACAGGCGATTTTACCCTTTTGCGCGTTTACGCCGATACTAACAATAACCCAACAAATTTTAATACAAATAACAAACCTTATAACCCGGTTAAATACCTAAAAATATCGAACTCGGGAGTTAAAAAAGGCAATTTTACTATGGTTATGGGCTACCCGGGTACAACAAACCAATACCTGCCATCGTATGCTGTTCAACTAACAACAAATGTTATTAACCCGGCTCGAATATTTGTAAGGCAAAACACTTTGCAAATTATGCACCAGGCAATGGAAAACAACCCCAAAGTACGAATACAATATACTGCTAAAGCCGCGTCGATGGCAAACAGCTATAAAAAATGGATTGGCGAAAACCGGGGGCTTAAACGGCTCGATGCCGTTAATAAAAAACTCGAAAACGAAAAAATATTCACCGAATGGGTTAACCAAAACCCCGATACACAAAATAAGTACAGTAATATTTTGCCCCGGTACAAACAACTTTACAAACAAATTGAATACTATCAGAACGCTTTAAACTATTTTAACGAAACCGTTTTTTCTGTCGAACCTATTGAACTTGCCAGCAATTTTTACTTTTTAACAACTAATAATATTGAATTGTCAAGCGATAAGGTAATTGCCGAAATTGAAAAACTTAGTGAGTTTATAAATATATTTTATAAAGATTACGATTTTGATACCGATAAAAAAATAACAACCTCGATGGTTAAAATATTTTACGATAGTATACCCGAAAATTTACAACCACAAATACTTAAACATATTGACACAAAGTTTAAAGGCAACATTAACAAATTTATCGATTGGGTTTACTCAAATTCAATATTTGTTGACAGCCTTAAAAGCAAACAATTTATTGCCAACTTAAAAAAAAGCTCGATAAAAAAATTGCAGACGGATCCCGTGATGCAGTTACTTGTTCAAAGCTCGCAAATATACAATAACCATGTTCGGCCATCAATTGTAACCATGAACTCGGAGCTTAATGTTATAAATCGTAATTATGTAAAAGCTTTGTTATTGTGCTTTAACAATAAACCTCATTATCCCGATGCAAATTCAACTTTCCGTATAGCATACGGCCAGGTTGACAACTATAACCCACGCGATGCTGTAACATACTTGCACCAAACCTATTTAAACGGGATAATGGAAAAAAACAACCCCGATATTTACGACTACAATGTTCCCGAAAAATTAAAACAACTTTACATAAATAATGATTTTGGAACTTATGCCGATTCAACAGGTAACCTGCCAGTGTGCTTTATTGCATCGAACCATACTACAGGCGGAAACTCGGGCAGCCCGGTACTTAATGCTAATGGCAACCTTATTGGCATTAATTTCGACCGTAACTGGGAAGGTACTATGAGCGATATTATGTACGACCCCAACCAATGCCGAAACATAGCCTTAGATATTAGATATGTTTTATTTATTATCGATAAATATGCTGGGGCACAGCATTTATTAAACGAACTTACTATTGTTAATGATAATATATAATTATCGTAAAAACTTGAACAAATAAATTATGTTAACATCAATGACCGGCTATGGTAAATCAACATTTACCATTAACAACAAAAAAATAACTGTCGAAATAAAAAGTCTTAACAGCAAACAACTCGACATTAACTCGCGTTTACCAGGCTTTTACAAAGAAAAAGAGATGGAAATACGCGCACTTTTAGGTAAAGTGTTATTACGCGGTAAAATTGATTTTAGCATGTATGCCGAGATTAGCGGAACCGAAAACGTATCGGTAGTAAATACCGACCTTGTTAAAGCTTATTATAAACAGTTGCAGGGAATAGCTGCCGAACTCGATGTTGACAACCCCGCTGAGCTTTTATCGATAGTTATGCGGTTGCCCGAGGTGCTAAAAAACGAACGCGAAGAGCTTAACGACGACGAATGGCAGGTTGTTTTACAAGGCATTAACAACGCTGTTGAGTCTATTATTGCATTCAGAAAACAAGAAGGGGCTGCTTTACAAACCGAAATTGCTGACCGCATTAAATTAATTAAAAACCTTTTGTTACAAGTCGACTCGTTTGAGTTACAACGTATTGAACGTATTAAAGAACGCCTGCGCCAAAACCTTAAAGAACTTGCCGAAAACGATAACATTGACGAAAACAGGTTTGAACAGGAAATGATTTTTTATCTTGAAAAATTAGACATAACCGAAGAGAAAGTAAGGCTGGCACATCATTGCGATTACTTTATTAACACCATTGAAACAAGCGAATCGGAAGGAAAAAAACTTGGGTTTATAACCCAGGAAATTGGCCGCGAAATTAACACCTTAGGCTCAAAAGCCAACGATAGCGATATTCAAAAAATTGTTATACAAATGAAAGATGAACTTGAAAAAGTAAAAGAACAACTGCTTAACATATTATAAAAAATGGCGGGTAAGCTTATAATTTTTTCGGCACCATCGGGTGCGGGTAAAACAACTATTGTTAAACAAATTGTTAAACAAATACCCGGGCTCGAGTTTAGCATATCGGCTTGTAATCGTGCACCACGCAATAACGAGCAACATGCTGTTGATTATTATTTTTTAACCGATACCGAGTTTAAACAAAATATTGATAATAACGCTTTTGTTGAGTGGGAGGAGGTTTACACCGGTAGGTTTTATGGTACACTTAAAAGTGAACTTGAACGTATTTGGGCTAAAGGTAACCATGTGCTTTTTGATGTTGACGTGTTAGGCGGCGTAAATTTAAAAAAACAGTTCGGCAATAACGCCCTTAGTATTTTTATTAAACCACCAAATATTGATATGTTGCGCAGCAGGCTTATTAACAGGGCAACCGATACAGTTGACGAAATTGAAAAACGTGTAGCAAAGGCAGGTTATGAGCTTACTTTTGCTAACCAGTTCGACATAATTATTTTAAACGATAATTTAGATAAAGCAATTAATGAAACCAGCCAGGCAATTATCGAATTTTTAACTAAGTAGAATGTTAACAGGCTTATATTTTGGTTCGTTTAACCCCATACATATTGGCCATTTGGCTATAGCAAATTACATGGTTGAGTTCGGGGGCTTAACCGAACTTTGGTTTGTTGTAAGCCCTCAAAGCCCTCATAAACAAAAAATATCAATGTTGCCCGACTATCAAAGGTTACATTTATTAAACCTTGCTATTGGTAATTATCATAAATTTAAAGCCTGCGACATTGAATTCCGTATGCCTAAACCAAATTATACAATTGATACTCTGACTTATTTAAGCGATAAATACCCTAAACGGTTATTTACACTTATTATGGGAGCCGATAATTTAGTATCGTTGCACAAATGGAAAAATTACGAACAAATTATTGAGCAATACAAAATTATTGTATACCCACGACCAGGTTTCGATACCAAAAATATTGTAAAATACCCTAATATAACAGTATTGAACGCACCAAATATCGAAATATCGTCGAGTTTTATACGGCAGGCAATTGCCCAAGGCCATAATTTGCAGTTTTTTGTGCCCCAAAATACATGGAATTATATCGACCAAATGGGCTTTTATAAATAAATTACTTGTAAAAATAATTATTTATTAATGATGAATAAATTATTGAAACTTTGAATAATAAACATTTAACAAAACTATGAGAGTATATACAAAAACCGGCGATAATGGAACAACATCGTTAATTGGTGGAAAAAGGGTGCTCAAAAATAACATACGTATTGAGGCTTACGGTACCGTTGACGAGCTAATGGCTTATACCGGATTATTACACGACCAACTAACCAGCCCGGCCGATAAAGCCTTTTTTATCGAGATACAAGACCGGCTTATGACAGCATCGGCAATGCTTGCCACCGATACCGATGATATTGCTGTTAAAATGCCCGTGTTAACAAATGCCGATATTGAAATGATAGAAAAAGCTATCGATAAAATTGAAGAGCAGCTAACACCCTTGCGTTCGTTTGTTTTGCCGGGCGGGCATACAACAGTGTCGGTATGCCATATTGCGCGTACGGTTTGCAGGCGTTGCGAGCGGCTTGCAATAACAGTAAGCCAGATAGATGAAAAAATAAATATTGTTGTTAAATATTTAAACAGGTTAAGTGATTTTTATTTTGTATTTTCGCGTAAAATTGCAAAAGATTTAAATATTGAAGAATTATTGTGGATTGCACGTAAATAATATAAAAAATTTATATACTTGCAAAAATTCGAAAAATAACCTATAATATCTTGAACTATGTATTGGACATTAGAATTAGCCTCAAAACTGGAAGATGCACCCTGGCCGGCAACTAAAGAGGAGTTGATTGACTTCGCTATTCGTTCGGGGGCTCCTTTAGAGGTAATTGAAAACCTTCAGGAAATGGAGGACGAAGGCGATATTTATGAAGGCATTGAGGATATATGGCCCGATTATCCAAGTAAAGATGATTTTTTCTTTAACGAAGATGAATATTAGAAGCCATGTGTGAAGATTATTGACCGGCCAACTATAATTTTATAGTTGGCCGTTTTTATTCCCAAATAAATATATCGGTTGGTTTTTTAGGGCGCAAGTTGTCTAACCATATAAACTCTTTAACACGTGTTTCTTTTAGTTGCAGCTCGTTTAACGGGTACATTGTCGATGTCGGGGTTTCGCGGTATATTAGGCGGTGCATTTTTCCATCTTTAAAAGTTATCGACACGTTGTTACTGTTCGATTTATTAATGCCAATAATACCTTGTTCGTCGGTAGGGAAATATATAGTTTCCGATTTTTTAAAAACATCGATTCGCCAAAGTTTATTGTTTTTAATGTATCCAATTATTTGTTTGCCCTTAATTTGGTTATAATGTAAGGTGTCTTCCATCGATATAATCAAGCCTGTTTCGTAAAGTTTAAAATTGTCGAGTAGGCTGTTAATAATAAACCCTTCAATGTATTGAGCTGTAATTTGGTTTTTGTCAGTCCACATAACTGGCGAGCCATGAAACTCAATTATACTATCGGTTTCGCTAAAAAAAAGCGAATCGGTTTTAACCTGAAAATTGCTTTTAAAAATTTTAACCTTTTTGTAAGCAAAAAACTCGCGGTAAACGCCCGATGTGTCGTATTTGGTTAAAATTGTATCGGCATGCATGTAAAGCGAGTCGCCGTCGATAATGTGAATTACCAGCGCGCTGTCGGTAATAATCATTTTTTGCGGGTTGTTGTAAACCTCAATGTAGTTACCTTTGGCAATTATGTTTTGCGATGTATCGGTCATAACAACATTCGAGTAACCTTTGCCACTATCAGTATTACGGTCGAAAAAAATACTATCGGCAGTTACAGTTTGTTTTGGGTTCGAGTAAAAGGCATCAATTTTCATAAAAGTATGGTCGATATTAGTATTGTACCAGCCATATTTTGCAAACATGTAATTTGTGTCGTTATAAATTTCGGTAGGGCCGTTAAAGTAAATAATTTTATTTTGGGTGTTGTAAATAAGCGTGTCGGTGTACATTTGGTACTCGTCGAGGTTATGGGTAACCACCACGTTTTTTTTAAAAAAAACTTTATTCAGGTTATGATAATATTGGCCAATTTGGCTAACTAATGTTGATGCGCTGTCGACAATAGTAGCCCCGTATAAATAATAACCAATGTCTTTTGAAATATTATAGTCGAGCGAGTCGGTTGTTAAAATAACCTGAGTATCGCGTAAAACAACATTATGCCTAAAATGAGCGAGTTTAGTGTCGCCATTGTGCCTTAGCCAGTTACTTTTAATACTAATATTATTGTTGCCAAGTTTGTACAGGTGCACGTTACTAAAGGCGTCGAACATGTTGCGGTCGCTGTAAAACCATGCACTGTCGCACTCCATAATAGTGCTGTCTTGTTTAAATTTTACTTTGCCAATAAGCCTTCGGGCACCGTTCATAAAATTTTTGTCGAATTTTATCGATTGCGCGTTTAGTAGTTCAACCTTCGATTTATTTTGTTGTGCCAATAAGCTTGAGCAGGTTATTAAAAAAATAACTGTTAAAAACTGAGTTTTTATAAATTGTTTAAATAATATCATTAATTAACAGGTAAAAGTAACAACTATAAAAAACTTAGTTTTGGCTTTTAATAATTTCGGCAATAATATCTTCAACAGTAATACCTTCGGCTTCGGCTTTGTAGTTACGCACAATACGGTGGCGTAAAATTGGTTCGGCCACAGCAATTACATCTTCAATATCGGGCGAGTATTTACCGTTAACAGCCGCGTGTGTTTTTGCGCCTAAAATTAAGAATTGCGATGCACGCGGGCCAGCTCCCCAGTTTAAAAATTTGTTTGTAATGTCGATACTGTGTTGCGTGTTTGGCCTTGTTTTGGCGGCTAAATTTACAGCATATCGTAAAACGTTGTCGTTAACAGGTATTTGCCTTATAAGGTTTTGATAAAAGACAATTTGTTGGCCGGTAAGTATTTTGTTAACGGTTTGTGTTTTAACTCCTGTTGTTTGAGCTACAATGTTTATTTCGTCTTCGATGCTGGGGTAACCAAGGTGAATGTTGAACATGAACCTGTCGAGCTGAGCCTCGGGCAGGGGGTAAGTGCCCTCTTGTTCAATGGGGTTTTGAGTGGCTAAAACAAAAAAAGGTTCCGATAGTTTGTACTGGTTTCCGGCTGCTGTAATGGCTTTTTCTTGCATAGCCTCAAGCAGTGCCGATTGTGTTTTGGGTGGAGTACGGTTAATTTCGTCGGCTAAAACAATATTTGCAAACAATGGCCCTTTAACAAATTTAAACTCGCGTTTATCGTTTAAAATTTCGGAGCCAATAATGTCGGATGGCATAAGGTCGGGGGTAAACTGTATGCGTTTATATTCGAGCCCAAGGGCATCGGCAATAGTGTTAACTAAAAGTGTTTTGGCCAAACCAGGTACGCCAACTAAAAGGCAATGCCCGCCGCTAAATATTGATATTAAGGTTTCTTTTATAATTTTATCCTGGCCAATAATTACTTTACCAATTTCGGCAAGCATGTTGTTGTACGAGTTGTGCAAGGCATTAACAGCCTCAATATTGTTGTTAAAGTTGTCCATTTTGTTATTTTTTCCAGGCTTTATTGTTAAAGTTACATTTTTTAAAATCGTCGTCAATTTTAATGTAAGTGCTTTTTACTTTTTGTTCAATCCACAGTTCCATATGCGATGCTTTCTTTTTTTCGATAGCAAGGTCTTGTATCCTTTGGTAGTCGTCGTTAAGGTTAGCTTTATGTGGTTGGGTTTTTGTTTTAAGTAATATAATTTTGTAAACAGTTTGGCCGTTATCGTCTTGTGCTTCAAAAGGTTTCGACACGTCGCCAACATTAAGGCCATTAATAGCTTTAGCAACTTTAGGTTCGAGTTGCGATGCCTCGAACCGTGAGTTTCCGGTAACGGGGTTTATCATTATACCGCCATTCATACGTGTTTGTTCGTCGTCGGAGTATTTCCAGCAAGCCTCTTTAAAAGTAAGAACGCTGTCTTGAATAAAAGTACGGATTGAGTCGAGCCTTTGCTGCGCCTTAATTTTTTCGTTAATGCTGATAGCGGGTTTTAATAAAATATGACGGCAGTTAATGCGTTCGCCTTTTTTTTCGACCAGTTGAATAATGTGGTAACCGTAATCGGTTTTTACTACTTTCGATATTTCGCCTTCTTTAAGGTTAAAAGCCACGGCCGAGAACTCGGGAACCAGTTCGCCACGGCTAACAAACCCAAGGTCGCCGCCTTTAGTTGCCGAGCCGGGGTCTTCGGAATAAAGTACAGCTAAAGTTGCAAAATTCTCGCCTTTAGTAATACGGTCTTTAAATTCGCGTAAGCGGTCGGTAACGCGTAAAATTTCGGTTTCTTCAATTTTTGGTTTAACCGATATTTGTCCAAGTTCAAACTCGGTATTAACAACAGGCAGGCTGTCGGCTGGTATGTTTTTGTAAAACGAGCGAACCTCTTGCGGGGTAACTTTAATGTCGGCGGTTATGGTTCCCATCATTCGTTGCGAAATTAGTTGTTCTTTAATTATCTCGCGGAACTCGTCTTTAATTTCGCGTATTGGTTTTTTATAGTATTCTTCGAGTTTTTCTTCGGAGCCAATTTGGTTAATAAAATAGTTTATACGGCGCTCTAATTCCGAGTCAATTTCGCCATCGCTAACTTCAACACTGTCGAGAACCGATTGGTTAACAAGTAATTTTGAGTAAAGCATGTCTTCAAAAACTTCGCAGCCAATATTTGACGAGTAGTACCCTTGCGCGCGGTACTGAAGGGCTTGGTTCTCGATATCGCTTAGCAAAATTGTTTGTTTGCCCACAATGCCTACAATTTTATCGATAACTTTTTTTTCTTGCGCGTTAGCTGATATTATTGCGCAAAAAAACACGACAACAAGTATTTTTATTTTTGATTGCATTATTATTGATGATTTTAGTTGGTGTAAATTTTAAACTTTTTTTGGTTAACCGCGTCGCGGTACACGTTGTTTTTAAGGTCGTTAATAAACGATGTTTTACGGCGGTTAAGTATTATGTCCGATATTTTATTGTAAACTAATGGTAAAGGGCAGGTGTCGTTAATAAGCTTATAATCGGTTATTTGTGCAAAATATGTGTAAAGCGAGTCGGTTGATTCGACATAGCCGCCGGTTTTAATAAAATGCTCCTGGTTGTTTATTTTGTTGGGTAATAACCTAAGTAACTGGTTAAGGTATAACCAGTTTTCGGCCATGTAAAAGTTGCGGGCATTTTGGTAACAAAAGTCTTCGAGGCTAATTATATCTTCTTCGTTTTTCGATTTTATCCATTGGCGCACTTTGTTAAAGTCGGGCGATGATTTTGGCAATTGTATAAAAATTGCTTTAACGGCGTTACTGTCGAGTTTAAAGTTTCCGGCGTTTTTATTGTAATATTCGTCAACCTGGTCGTTGGTAATAATTGTGTCGAGGTTTTGTTGCATAAGCAATTGTTGGTAGTTATAAACCAACAGCGATGTTTGATAGTTGTTTATCATAACATCAATTTTCTCGATAGTTTTTTTGTCAAGGTTTTCTTTAGCTTTTTCGAGCAATAATTGGTTCTTAACCCATGTTTCGATAAAGTTTTGGGCAAACGATATACTATCGATACCAGTAAGGTTTTCGGGTATACTAAGTTCCATTTGCGTTTGGGTAAGTTTGTTACCGGCGGCTGTTGCCAGTACTTTTGTTTTGTTGTCGTTATTTAACTGGCATTGGTAAAATGTTAATAAAAACAATAAACTAAAAAAAACTAATTTGAATTTTGCCATGCTTTTGTTTCAAAGTATTTTATCGATAAACATACTTAAATGTATGTTTATCGATAAATTGATAATTATTGAATTATACTATTTAATGTTTCGTTGTTTATTTTAACGGAATATTTGCTGCGTAATTGTAGTATCCATTCTTTTTCCAGAAAGTTTTGATAATCGGCAGTAATAAGGCCTTTAGCTTCGGACAAAAGTTTGGGTTCGGGTTCATTTATGCGGTTAATAGCAATTATTTTAATAGTACTGTCGGCCTCGATAATTGGTTTTACGCCTATTTGTCCCCAGAATTTGTCAATATTTTCGTTCTCGCTTTTGGTAAATTTCGAGCGCATAACCTGCAGCGTAAAAGTTGTATCGGTTTTGGCTGTTTTTTCGATAAACTTGTTAGCATTAGCCTGGTAGTCGGTTTTTTTATTTAGCGATGCTTTTGCAAGTTTTGCTATTTGTTTTTCGTATTTTTTGTTATTAAAGCTGTAAATGGTAGCTTCAACCCGCTCGGGCCACATGTAGTTATTTTTGTTTTGGTTATAGAATTGTTCAAGTCCGGCGGTGTCTTCAATTGCTTTAGTCCAAACCATTTTGTCGGTAAGGTTAAAAAGCAGTATTCCGTCGTGGTACTCTTTAAGCAGGTTTTTAAACTCGGGGTATTTTTGTTCGAGTTTAGTTTTTTCAAAATCCATTATCGATTTTTCGACAAACCTTTGATACTCTTCGTCAACAATAAGTTGTATTGGTTTTGGGGTTCGTTTTAACCCGTCGTTATTAAGTAAACCTGCAAAATTACCGGCTTTAAATACAATAGTATCGGCAATTGTAAAAAGTACTTTGCTGCCGCTGCGTAGTTTGCCAATAGTCCATTTTCCGTCTAAAATTGTCGAGTCAATTTCGTTGTACAGGTATTTAAGGCTGTCGCGATATTCAACAAATTTGTATTCGTCTTTAAGCCGTTTAATTACCATTTGGTGCCCGCGTTGAGCTCTAATGTCTTTTGATATGCGACTTTTTATGTTGGCTTTTTCTTGTTCAATTGGGTTAAGTCCTGTTTTTTTAATAAGGTAAACAATA
>CAZJCR010000064.1:0-16709 GCA_964544385.1 uncultured Bacteroidales bacterium | reverse complement strand
GAGTTAAATGCTACAGGTTCGTTATTTTGCGCAATTAAAGGTTTGTCTAAAATATCGTTAAACATAAAAACGCGTTTAGTTTGGTCGTAAGCAAACTCGGGAACTGTAATTTTAAATCGTAAAGTTTTGTAGTTCGACGATTCGATAATAGCCCAAAAGGTTTTTCCACGGGGCAAAATTAGCAGGAACTTGCCAAATTCGGGTTCGGGAGTGTAAATACCAACAATATCATCGTCGAGGTTAGTAACGGTAATAATTGCATTTTCGAGTTTAACCCCGTCGGTTGTTACAGCTGCACCAGCAATAACTGTTTGGTTACGTATGTGCGCGTCGCTAAGGTCGATACGAAAAATGTCGTAATTACCAATGCTGTTATTGGCGTATGATGCATAATATGCCCTGCGCCCGTCAACCGATGGTATGTAGTAAACGTTGTCGTCGGGGGTATTAATTGGGTATCCAATATTTTGTGGTACCGACCAATTATCGTTTTCGTCGATATAGCTTACAAAAATATCGAAACCACCCATAGTGTTGTGGCCTTTTGATGCAAAAAACAGCGATGTACCGTCGGGGTGAAGGTAAGGGCCTTCCTCGTCGTATGGGGTATTAATTGTTGGTCCAAGGTTTTGAGCTTTGCTCCATTTACCATTTGGTAATTTACGTACCCTGTAAATATCGAGCCCGCCTAAACCACCTTTTCGGTCCGATGTAAAATAAATTTCGTTTTGGTCGACCGATATTGATGCATGGGTTTCGCGGTATTTACTATTTATAACTTCGGGCAATTTTACCGGCATTGCCCAGTCGGAGCCCTGTTTTTCCGAAACATATATGTTTCCGTCGCCATTGTCGTCGCGGTAAATAAAAAGTTTTGTACCGTCGAACGACAGCCCTATTGATGCTTCGTGCCCGTCGGTATTAATGTTGGTACTTATTTTTTTTGCCGCCGAAAATTTATTTCCCGAGTATGTTGAGTAATAAATATCTTCAAAGTATTGACCGTCGTCCATTATTTTTCCACCGGTATTTTCGTTTCGTTTCGATGTAAAAATTAGTATACTTTCGTCGCCCGATATTACAGGGCTATGTTCCGACAAAGATGAATTTATTTGTGCCCCAAGGTTTGTAACAGTCATTTCGACAGGGCTTTTAATAAGCTGCCTTGCCACCTGGCATGCCTGTAGCTCTTTGGTTATTTCGTCAATAAAATTTTTATCGTTTGTAGTGAGTTTCGATTTTAGCAGTAAAAATGTACGTTCGGCATCGTCGAACCGGTAATTAACGTGATATGCTTTACCTAAAAAAAAGTAGGCTTCGAGGGGGGCATTTTGTTCGTCGGCGTCGCGATATTTGTAGGTTTCGCTAATTTGGCTAACAGCAAATTCAAGGTAAGGTATAGCTTTAATTTTTTCGGTAGCTGTATTAAGGTAGCAATATCCTATTTTAAAATTAAGGTTTGCATTATTTGGCCATTGAGTTAAAAGCTGTTGATAAATGTTCAGTGCTTTGTGGTAATTTTCGTCTTCGAGCATATCTTCGGCCAGCAGGTAGCTTTCGCGGGCATTTTGAGCAAATGACAATACTGTTAACATTACAAATGTTAAAAACAAACTCAGGCTACGTTTATTTCTCATATAATTTTACAAATGGGTTTAAAAAACTGGGTTAAGGTAATAATAATGCACAAAACATTAAAAAATAAATGCAAAAAAGGGGTTTCGCCAAAAGGCTCCACCCCATTCAACCATTAACCCATGAAAGGCACAAATATATATGCTAAAGTTTTTATCTCCAAACATATTATGTTGTTTTATGTTAATTTTATGAACAATTAATTAACCGTTATATATTTAATCATTAATATTTTAACCTTAAAAAACAGGTAGCTCAATAAAAAAAGTTGAGCCTATTTTTTTGTTCGATGTAAACCACACCTTGCCTTCAAGTTCTTCGACAATATTTTTAACAATGGCAAGCCCCAAACCTGTACCACTATTTTTTGTTGTAAAGTTAGGTTGGAAAAGTTTTTCGTGCAGATGGTTTGGCACACCGATACCATTATCGCAAACCGAAACTATGGCTCTTTTGTTTATTGTTTTAATTTCGATATTAATTTGGCCATTACGTTTTGGAGGTATTGCCTGAATAGCATTTTTTATCAAATTGTTAAAAACCTGTAAAAGCCTCTCGTTGTCGCCTTTTACAAAAACAACCTGGTTACTGTTTGCAAAAGTAATTTTAGCATTGGCACACTCTTTAAAAAGTTCGATACTATTAATAATACGCTGGTTAAGGTTAACTTTTTCGGTTCGCGAAGCGGGCATTTGTGCAAATTTCGAAAAAGCTGAAGCTATATTCGACAGGCTGTCGATTTGTTCGATAAGTGTTTGTGTAACATTTTTAAGTCTTTGTTCAAAATTGGTATCGTTGTTAACCCATGAACGCTCTAAAAGCTGCACGCTTAGTTTCATTGGTGTAAGCGGGTTTTTAATTTCGTGAGCCACTTGCTTGGCCATTTCGCGCCAGGCACTTTCGCGTTCGCTTTTGGCAAGCAACCGTGCGCTTTCGGCTAAGGCGTCCGACATTCGGTTATATTCAAGTACAAGTTCGGCAACCTCGTCGTGGCCTGTATAATCAATACGTTCGATGGTTTTATTTAAATCGATGTTTTTAATACGCTGTTGTATTTGCCGTAAAGGCCTTGTAAAACGGTTGCTTATATAAACGGCTACCATTACCGACAGTATTACAAGTACTGCATATATATTTATTACAGCCACTAAAACTTGTAAAAGTTCTTTACGTAGCAGGTTCTCTTTCGAAAAATATGGAAGGTTAAGGTAAGCCAATAGCTGGTTTTTTTGGTTTACCAAAGGTATGTATGCCGAGTAATACTCGAGTTTACCTATATTCTCTTTGTGTACTATGCGTGAGCGTTTGTTAATAAGTAGTTCGCGGAAAGCTGTGGCATTAATTTGGTTACCTGTAAGTTTACGGTCAAAAATTTCTTTGCGCGATGTGCCTTTCATTTTACCGTTAAGGTCGTAAATGTTTATATCGGTAAAATAAATGTTCGAGAACCTTATTAACAGGTTATCGATATAGTTTTCGCTAATTTGGTCGATTGATGATATTGTGCCAAGATTTTGTTCAAGTTCAATTTGTACGCTACGGGTTTTGTCGGCCAGGCTGTTCATTTGGTTTTTATCGAATTGCAGATATGTATAAATAACTGTTCCGCCGCCAACAAGTATTAACGACACAAATAGTATTGTTATCATTAATGTTACAATTTTGTTTTTAATTGTAAGCTGCACGTTTATCATTCGGAAGTAGCGGTTCCCAAAAGCGAGCAACAGGCTTAACATTATTAAAAAGAACAGGTAAATATATGTGAACGAAATAAGTATATTAAAGCCATCGACAGTTGGGTGGCTAATAATAACAGTATCGGAGCTTGGAGCGTTAAAAACAATATGGTCGTAACCGTCGGCTCTAAAAAAGCTAAACTCGTTTTGTGTAAGGTTGTATGTTTCGCGGTTAAATGAGTAAGGGAAATCGCCCGAGTATGAAACTAAACGATTTTGGTTATACTTGGCATAGTTTTGTGCCTCGGGGACACCGTATGGTGTTATTGGTTTTTCGAGTAAAAGTTCGGGGTATCCCAAAACCTCGACATTTGGGCGTGCTACAAGTTCAAAAAACAATGTAATATTGTAAAACCGTTGTTTAAAAACAAAAGGCAGCCTTAAAAAGTAGTTAACCCGCCCCATGTTGTTGCGCATTAAATACAAACCTTTTACATTTGTTTCAACCCCTTTTGAGTTAATAAGCCTGCGAAAAAAGCTGTAACATTGGTATGCCCTGTTGTCTTCGTTAACCCACACGCTATCGTAACGGTTACAAAGTGTTAATTGAAACTGGTAACGTTGCAGATAACCCGAGAAGTATTGTTTTTCGATATACCCAAAAAGTGTTTCGTAATCGAGCCAATCGCGGGTTAAAATGTCGAGTACAACGGTATCGTGTTTAACATCGGCAATAAAATCGCTAAGCAAAACTTCGGCAACGGGGTCTTGCTCGCGTGCAAGGTTTATGGCTATAATTTTGCTTTGTTCAACGCGCTTATCAAAACTTTTTACTCTTATAAAATAAGTAGCATAGGCCGAAAAAAGTGCAACAAAAACTACTAACGACGTTAAACCAGGTACCGACTTGTACCGTAATACCTGCCACCACCAAAATATTATTATTAAAAATATTATCGATACTATATCGACATGGTAATCAAACAAATACAGAATAACAGTAAAAGCCGTGCATAATAAAACAAATAAACTGATAATAAACCTGCTTTTAAAAACATGCTTAAACCATAATGCCGATTTGTCGATTAATATTATTAACCCCGAGAACCAAAGTATAAGTATAAAGTAGCCTACAAAACTAAAAACTGTAAGGTTTAAAAAGTCGTATGCCTCAAACTGGAACGTCGAGTCGGTTACTAAGCGTGCAAATATCCAAAACGATATGTATGCGAAACCCGAGACTAACAAATACCAAATTATCAGGCCAAGGTATTTTGTAAATTTGCGGTGCGGAAGGTTTATTTTTACTTTTTCGTGAAAAACATATACAAGATAAAATGCCAACATTGTTACTATAAGCAAATGACCCAACGACGGGAACAGTACCGATGCCGCAAATAATTGTGGCATAAAAAGCGATAATTGCGATATGCCTAATGGCCAGCCTATTGTTTGAAAACCAAACCACACGCCCGCTGCAAGCACCGAAAAAACTATGTATTGCCACCAGTTAAGCCTTTTATTAGGGAACAGGTGTTGTAAAAATATAAGAAAAAAGAACAGCCCTAATACAATTAAAAACACACCTAATAATGCTATGTTGGGGTTTTGGCTGTTAGTAAATGGAACTATTGTAAACATGTAACTGCCCGAGCGCGAGTATATATCGGTTTGGTTATTTGGTGTATTTGTAAGCTCAAAATTTCGTAACTCGGAAAACGAATGGTGAAACCTGTTTTTTATAAACTCGTTTTCGTAATCGTAATTTGTTTTTATTACAATACATGCCACCAAGGTATTTTTTGCGGTAGCATATTTTTTTACTACCTCAACATAAGCATTACCAACCTGTGCAAACCCGGGTTTTGCCCAGGCTGTATCAGCAGGCAGGTTAAGCACGTTGTTTGTCCAGTAAGCAAGGTTTTTGCCTTTATAAACATATAATACAAGCCCGTAATTTTCGTATAAAACATCAAACTTATCGGCATTACGCTTAAAAATTTCTTCGTAATCAGCATTAACCGAACCATTTAATAAAGTATCGAGCCAACGCTCGGCCATGTGTTCTTTTTCGTGCAAATTAACAGTAAATGTTTGCGTATCGGGATAATAATATTCAACAGTTAAATTTGTTTTGTCGAACATAAACACCAACAACAAACAACCGGCTGCCAATAATAAATAAATATATTTATAGAGTTTTTTCATCAGCAAATAAATTTAAAGTCGAGGTACGATAGAACACCCAAAATAATTCTCAAAGGTATTTGTGTAAACATTCTACATAAGTGTTTCATAATTATTTTATTGATGATGATATGGCTCGCCATTTAAAATTGTATGAGCACGGTAAAACTGCTCAATAAAAATAAGCCTTACCATTTGGTGCGAGAATGTCATTAACGACAACGAAATTTTTGATGACGCCTGCAAATAAACTTTTTCGGAAAAACCATAAGGGCCACCAATTACAAATACTATACGCTTATAACTACCTGTAAAAACACTATTTAACCAGTTAGCCCATTTTACCGACGTGTAAGTTTTACCCAACTCGTCTAACAAAACAACATAATCGGCAGGCTGAATTTTTTTTAAAATAAGCTCACCCTCGCGTTCTTTTTGTTGAACAAATGTTAAGTTTTTCGAGTTTTTTATATCGGGTATAACAACAAACTCAAAAGGCATGTATTTTTCAATACGTTTTTCGAACATTTTAAAACCCTGTTCAATGTATTTATCATCGGTTTTGCCAATAGCTATCAAAACAGCTTTCATTATTTTGCTTTATTTTTATTGCTGTAAAATAACATTTAAAACAGTACAGCTTATCTATAATTATAATAATATTTAAAAGATAGTATATCTTTGCAACGTTAAAAATTAAACCGGCAAAACAAAAGTACTTTAAATGTGAACAAGTTTACTACCATACTTATTATAATACTACTAAATATAACATTTATTTTAAAGGCACAACAAGCCTCCGACAGCACATTATTAGAACCCGACAACGGGTTAACTATCGAGGCAATTATTGAATCGATAAAAAACTCGGACATAAAAATGCTTGCCAACATGTGTAACCAACAAGTTGACATATCGTTGCCCGACCATAGCGGCATTTACAGTAAACGGCAGGCGCAATTTATATTATCAAACTTTTTTAGCAACAACCCAACAACATCGTTCCATTTGCGCGAACGCGAGAGCATTGACCAAAACCCTTTATTTTTAGGCAAATTTATATCGGGCACAAACGAATACCGAATATGTTTTGAAGCAAAAAAATTCGAACAAAAATTATTTATTTATCAAATACGTATCGAGAAATAATATGGACAACCAACAGTACATTAACAATTTTATTAAAGCTGCCCTTGCCGAAGACATTGGCGATGGCGACCACACATCGCTAAGTTGCATTCCGGCAGGCCAGGTGGGCAAGGCAAAACTTTTAGTTAAACAACAAGGCATTTTAGCCGGCGTACAAATAGCTAAAACAATTTTCAACATTTTTGACCCGCACCTTAAAATTACTGTACTTATAAACGACGGTGCTAAAATTCAACCCGGCGACATTGCGTTCGAGGTTGAAGGTCCCGAAGTATCGATAGTACAAACCGAGCGGCTTGTTCTTAATTTTATGCAACGCATGAGCGGCATTGCAACACAAACCGCCGAATACGTTAAATTAGTTGATGGCCTTAAAACACAAATTATTGATACCCGTAAAACAACCCCCGGTATGCGCGTGTTCGAAAAAATGGCAGTTAAAATTGGCGGTGGCGGCAACCACCGCATGGGCCTTTACGATATGATACTTATTAAAGACAACCATATTGATTATGCCGGTGGAATTGCCCAAGCTATTAGGCGCGCAAAAGATTACCTTGCCCAAAAAGGCAAAAACCTTAAAATTGAGGTCGAGGCTCGCTCGTTCGACGAAATAAACCAAATTATGACAATTGGCGGTATTGACCGTATAATGATTGACAATTTTAACATTGACGACACTAAAAAAGCCGTTGAACTTATTGCAGGTAAATACGAAACCGAATCGTCGGGCGGTATTACCAAACAAACTTTAAGGCAATACGCCGAGTGCGGTGTCGATTTTATATCGGTTGGGGCACTTACCCACCAAATTACAAGTTTAGACTTAAGCCTGAAAGCTGTTAAATAAATGCATGTTTATAAAAAACACTAAAAAAAAATTATATACGATACTGGCTTTTATTAAACAAAAAGCCCGAAAAATTATTGTACCCGGGTTCGACGGTATACCACTTTACGATGTTGGCGTTTTTTTTAAAAACGGTTTGCTCAATGGCGTAATCGACATTAGGGCATCGGCAATATCGTTTAGCTTTTTTATGGCCGTGTTCCCATCAATAATTTTTATTTTTACTCTTATACCTTTTATACCAATACCCAATTTCCAAAACGAACTAATTAACCTTTTATCACAGGTATTACCATCAAACACATTTAAAGCTATCGAGTCAACAATTGTCGATATTACAACAAACAAACGCGGCTCACTTTTATCGATAGGATTTTTTGCAGCTTTAATTTTTAGCACAAACGGTATATCGGCAATGATAGCTGCTTTTAACGCATCGGCAAACTCGTTCGAAAACCGTTCGTGGATTAGCATGAGGCTAATTGCAATTGTACTGATATTTATTTTGGTATCGCTTACTACCTTAGCCACCGGGCTTATTGTTTTTGGCCAAAATATTTTAAAAATTTTAGTTGAGCACCAAATTATACGGTCGCAATTATCGCAAATTATTTTTATTGCCGGCCAATGGTTAATAATACTGTTATCAACTTTTTTGGCTCTGTCGTTCTTATATTACTTTGCCCCAAGTAAACGAAGCCAATACAGGTTTATATCGCCGGGCAGTATAATGGCAACTGTTTTAATGATAATTACATCAATGGCCTTTTCGTTTTACATTAACCATTTTGGCAGGTATAATTACCTTTACGGATCGATAGGCACTTTAATAGCACTTTTAATTTGGATAAACATTAATGCTTTTGTCCTGCTTATTGGGTTCGAACTAAATATTAGTATTCAAAATGCTAAGCTCAACCACCAAAACAACCTGCTCCTATCGGAAAATAGCATGGTTTACGAAAAATACTACCCAAAAAAAGACGATATTTTTAAAGAGTAACCAAAAAATATAGAAAAATGACTGCACGACACTTTTTATTACTTTTACTTACAACATTATCAATACAATTATCATCGCAAATAACCGAATTTGGCCTGGCATCGTTTTACGCCGACAAATTTAATGGCCGTGTTACCGCCAGCGGCGAAATATTTGACCAAGATAAATTAACTGCAGCTCACCGAACGTTGCCCTTTGGAACAACTATTAAAATTACAAATACCGCTAACAACAAAACTGTTACTGTTACCATTAACGACCGTGGCCCATTTGTTAACGACCGTGTAATAGACCTGTCGAAAAAAGCAGCACAAATTTTAGATTTTGTAAACCATGGTGTTGCACAGGTAAAAATTGAAGTAACCGATATACCAAAGTCAACCACGAGCCAGGCACTACCACAAACCGCAGGTAAAAACCAGCCAGTGCCACAATCAAACAACACTACAACTATAAGTAGTGCTACAAACAATGGCGAGTATTACAAAATTGAATCGACAAGCTTTATTCCACAGGGCTTTGCAATACAAATAGCAAGTTACCACGAGGCGGCAAACCTATTAAAACTTTGCAACGACATTAGCGAAAAAAATCGTCAGCAAGTATTTATACAGGTGGCCGAAAGTAATGGAAATAAACTTTACCGGGTTTTGGCAGGGCCTTTTAACAACCGCGCCGATGCCGAAAAAGCACTCAACAAATTAGGGCGCGAATTTAACTCGGCGTTTATTATTCAACTTTAAAAGTTAAGCGGTTAAAGTAAAGTAAACAAGTGCTTTGCTTAAGTAATAAACTCCATTTTGAGTTTGTTGTATTTCACTAACCAAGTGTAGTTAAATACTTACAAAATATAACCTAAGTTAAGCGGTTAAATAAACAATAAAAATAGCTTTATAGCAAATTACCATTCGCTATAAAGCTATTTTTATATTTGGTATAGTTAAAATTTTAAAACAACAACCCAAATAAACAATAAACCTTACGTTATAAAACGTGGCAAGCTATTAAAACAAGGTAACAACTGTAATACCAGCACCACCAAAATCAATATTCTCGTCGGTTGCTTTTTCAACCACATCAACAGTGTTAAGGTACTCGCGCAAAAGCTGACGTAAAATACCATTTCCTTTGCCGTGTAAAATTTTAACCTCAGGTATTCCCAACATTGCAGCTTCGTCAATATAATCGCGTATAATACGCAATGCATCTTCGGCACGTTTACCCCGCACATCGATACCGGTTTTAAAATTCATACGCCTGACACTAAGCTCGTACGACTGTTTAAAAGCAGCTGTTCCCGATTTTTTTTCGGCCTGTTTAACCTCACTCGCGCCAGGCTGCTCTAACCTGTTTATTGCTACCGACGTAAGCAGGTTGCCAAAAGCAACAACGGCATTTTTATCGTTAAGCTCCATAACTTCGCCTATACTTGTTTGTCCAATAATACGCACCGGGCTTCCAACTTCAATAGCAGGTTTTTTTGCAGGTTTATCAATCTCGGGCTGCATATCGGTTTTGCTTTTTTTCGATTTGGTTTCACGTTCGCGGAGTTTTTGCATTTTACGTAAAATTTTATCATCGTTTTCGGCTTCGTCTTTATTAACAGTATCTTTAAAAACCTCGAGCTCTTGCCTAACTATTTTTGTTTTTTCTTTGTCGGCCTGCGATTCTTTAATAACGCGTACTGTGTTTTCAATAATTTTATTAGTATCGGCAAGTATTTTTTTTGCCTCGGCCTGAGCCTCTTGCTTTATCTCTTTACGTATATTAAGGGCTTTCTCCAATTCGGCTTTTTCTTTTTCCATCATCTCCTCGAGCCTGCGCTCAATTTTACGGATATTTAGCCTTTTACGCTCCCAGTAACGCTTATCGCGGATAATCTCCTTTAAGTTTTTATCAAACAATAAATGTTCTTCGCCAACTTTCGATTTTGCATCATCAATAACATCTTGGGGCAAACCTGTTTTGTAAGCAATTTCGAAAGCGAAACTACTTCCGGGCTTACCAGTTTCTAAAACAAACATAGGTTCAAGTTTGTCGGTATCGTACAACATTGCCCCGTTAATAATACCACTTTGCGAACCTGCAAAATGTTTAAGGTTTGTGTAATGCGTTGTTATAACCCCAAAAACTTTGTTATTATTAATTTTATTCAGCACAGCCTCGGCAATTGCCCCGCCCAACATAGGTTCGGTACCTGTACCAAACTCGTCGATAAGAACCAAAGTATTGTTATCGGCATTTTTAACAAAGTGTTTCATGTTAAGCAAATGCGAGCTGTACGTACTTAAATCGTTTTCGATACTTTGTTCGTCGCCAATATCGATAAAAATATTTTTAAACACCCCGGCAGTACTCTTATTATTAACTGGTATTAACAAACCACATTGCAGCATGTACTGTATAAGGCCAACAGTTTTAAGGCACACCGATTTACCACCGGCATTTGGCCCCGAAATTACCAAAATGCGTTGTTCCTGGGTTAACTTTAAAGTAAGAGGTACAACAGTTCGCCCGTCGGGTTTAAAAGCCATATACAAAACAGGGTGTAGGGCATCTTGCCAATCAATAACAGGCTGGTTTATTACATTTGGTAACAACGCATTTATAGTTTTAGCAAACTTTGCTTTTGCCTGAATAAAATCAATAATTCCTAAAAAAATAATACTGTCTTCTAAATCGTCGGCATAAGGGCGCACGTTGTCGGTAAATTCTTTTAATATTTTAATTATTTCGCGACGCTCGTCGGCTTCAAGTTCGCTAATTAAATTATTTAGTTCAACCACAGGTGCAGGCTCAATGTAACATGTTTTACCAGTAGCCGACTCGTCGTAAACAATACCTTGTATTTTTCGTTTAAACGATGCCTGAATTGGAATCACCGTCCGTCCGTCGCGCACAACCAGCGATGCATCGGTATCAACCCAGCCCTCTTTTTGGGCCGCTATAATTATACTGCGTAGTAGTTTCGATACCGAACCTTGTTTTTCGGCAAGTTCGGCTCGTATTTTGGCAAGCTCTGGCGATGCATTATCTTTAATTTTGCCCTGTTTATTTAAAATACGATCGATACCATCAAAAACATACGGGTATAAAGTAACATTGTCGGCAATAGCTTTAAGCGAAATGTATTTATCGGCATTATGTTGTTGGCTAAAAAACCTTACAATGGCTTTAACTATTTGTAACGAATTTCGCAAACCAACAAGTTCATCAGTCTCGAAATATGTACCATCAACACGTATTTTTGCAAAAGTTTTTCGCAAATCAAAATAATGAGCTATCGGAAATTCCTCATCGCCATCTAATATTGTTTTTAGCTCGCTTGTTTCGTTAAGCCTGGCTATAACTGTTTTATAATTACTAATAAACAGCATATCGTCAACCAAGCCCTTGCCAATATTGCCAAGACAAAACTCTTTAATTTTTTGTCTTACCTTAACAAAATCGGTTTTTAATTCAAAGTTTTCAGGATATATCACAATTTTTTTCTGCAAATGTAAAACTCAAATACTAACCATACTAATTTTTATAAACTAAAACCTAAATTGAGCGGTTGGAGCTATGCTAACAAACGCTTTACTGTAGGTGTAATCCCGATGTAGAGTTTGTTTTATTTCACTAACCAAGTGTAGTTAAATACTTACAAAATCTAAATCGATTGAGCGATTAGCTCAATTTGGTTAAAAGCTTTGCAATTATATAAAAACGTGCATAGTTATACAACAATAGCCAATATATATAAATTGAACAAATTGCTTAATAAAATAAAATTTAGTAAACTTTGGTATAGTTTATGATACACAAAAAAAGCTAAACAAAAGGTAAACCGGAGTAATTTTTAGGTTTCCAATTATTAATTAATTTGTTTTACTATTGTTAAAGCAATATACCGCAATTATTATTTAATTGCGGTTTTTATTTTTGTATAGTTAATAATAAAACAACATGGAGTTTAAAACATTTATTTTCAACCCTTTTCAGGAGAACACTTACATACTTTGGGACGAAACCAATGAGTGCATAATAATTGATGCAGGCAATTATTTGCCCAACGAAGATACTGAACTTTCGAATTTTATTGATAACCACAACTTAAAACCTGTTTTATTAATAAACACCCACAACCACCTCGACCACATTTTTGGAAGTTATTATTTAACAAAAAAATACCATATTGAAATAGCCTGCCACCCCGACGGTATTTTTTTAATACCCCAGTACAAACAAACTGCACAAATGTACGGGCTAAACGTAGCAAACAATGCCCCCGAGCCTCAAAAAATGCTTAACCATAACAATACTGTAACTTTTGGCAATACAACAATAAAAGTTTTACATGTACCTGGCCATTCGCCTGGCTGCATAGCCTTATACAACGAGCAACATAACATACTATTTAGCGGCGATATACTTTTTAACAATAGCATTGGCCGAAGCGATTTGCCCGGCGGCAACCACAACCAGCTAATAAACGGAATTAAAAACCATATTTTAACCCTGCCAAACAAAACCGATGTTTATCCAGGTCATGGACCAAAAACCACAATTGGGAACGAAAAAACCAACAACCCTTTTTTAATAAATTAAACCCAGGTTATAAACATTAAATATTTTATTATCAGTATTCAATTAATTTTCAAATCAATATTTTGTATAATACATTTTTTTTGTATTTTTGCCACCAAATATGTGGGGTTTGAACAAACAGGGGACCTAATGTCCCCTGTTTTGTTGAATACCTTTAAAAACAACAAAAACAGCTTAACAAAATAATGATTGAGCAAAAAAAAATAGAGGAGCTAATACAAAACAAAACAGCCAACAGCGACATGTTTTTGGTTGAAGTAAAAGTTGACAACACCAACAATATATCGGTAACAATTGATACGCCGCAAGGCTTAAGCATTGACCAGTGCGTTGAAATAAACAGATATATTGAAGAAAATATTGACCGCGAAACTGAAGATTATTCACTCGAAGTTTCATCGCCAGGCATTGGGCAACCTTTTAAAGTATATCAACAATACATAAAAACAATAAATAAACCGGTTGAACTACTATTTAACTCGGGCACAAAAATAAAAGGCACTTTAAAAGCAGCCACACAAATTGACATAACAATTGAATACGAAACCAAAGAGAAACCCGAGGGAGCCAAAAGACCAAAAAAAGTTATAAAAACCGAGGTTTTTAAACTCGAAGATATTAAAACAACAAAAGAAATTTTAAAGATTAGCTGATAATAAAACATGGAAAACTTAAACCTTATCAATACGTTTTCGGAATTTAAGGAAGGCAAAAACATTGACCGCGCAACTATGATGCGCATATTGGAAGATGTTTTCAGGAGCACCCTTGTTAAACGTTTTGGCACCGACGAAAACTACGACATAATTATTAACATTGACAAAGGCGATTTCGAAATTTGGCGAAACCGCGAAGTAGTTGCCGACAAAGATTTGGTTGACCCAAATACCCAAATATCGATTACCGCTGCCAAACAAATTGACAACGATTACGAAATTGGCGAAGACGTTACCGACGAAGTAAAACTTGCCGATTTTGGCCGACGTGCAATTTTGTCGCTTAGGCAAAACCTTACCGCCCGAATTTTGGAGCTCGAAAAAGACAATATTTACGGAAAATACAAAGACCGTATTGGTGAAATTATTACCGGCGAAGTTTATCAGGTATGGAAAAAAGAAATTATGGTTGTTGACGACGAAGGCAACGAACTTATTTTACCTAAACCTGAACAAATACCCAGCGACTACTTTAAAAAAGGCGACACTGTACGTGCCGCAGTTGTAAGGGTTGAAATGCGCAACAGTACACCACTCATTATTTTATCGCGCACCAGCCCAATATTCCTCGAACGGTTATTCGAGCTCGAAGTTCCCGAAATTTTTGACGGTTTAATTACAATTAAAAACATAAAACGTATACCCGGCGAACGCGCAAAAGTTGCCGTTGAATCGTACGACGAACGTGTTGACCCGGTTGGAGCATGCGTTGGTATGAAAGGCTCGCGCATACACGGCATAGTTCGCGAATTACGAAACGAAAATATCGACGTTATAAACTTTACAAACAACATACAACTATACATAACAAGAGCACTAAGCCCTGCTAAAGTATCGTCGATAAAATTAAACGAAGAAAACAAACGCGCCGACGTTTATCTACAACCCGACCAAGTGTCGCTGGCTATTGGCAAAGGTGGCTCGAACATAAAACTTGCAAGCCAGATTACCGGTTACGAAATTGACGTTTACCGCGAATCGAACGAGGACGACGAGGACGTTGACCTTGAAGAATTTGCCGACGAAATTGAAAGCTGGATTCTTGACGAACTTAAAGCTGTTGGCTGCGACACTGCCAAAAGTGTTCTCGATTTAAGCATCGACGATTTAGTAAAACGTACCGACTTAGAGGAAGAAACGATTAGAGAGGTTATGAAAGTATTAAAATCAGAATTCGAGTAACACATATAAACTGTGCTTAGTTTTTTTCAAAGGTTAAGGTTAAATATAAAAAGTAAAGGTCAAAAAATGACAGAAGGTAACACAACAAAAAGGCTCAGTAAAATTGCCAGAGAATTTAATGTCGGGATTAGTACTATAATTGAATTTTTGCACAAAAAAGGAATTGAACTTGATGCTAACCCCAACAGCAAAATTGAGTCCCATGTATACAACATGTTGCTTAAAGAGTATAGTACCGATATTAGGCTAAAAAAAGAGTCGGAAAAACTCGAACTTGGCACACACCGTGGTAAAAACGAACTACTTACCGCCGAAAACAAAATTAATACTGTTGAAGACGAAGAAGAAGAAGCCCCGCGCGAAGTTATTATTAAAGACCTTAGCAGTCATAATACAGCACCTTTAAAAAGTAAACCTAATAAGGTTGAAGAAATTAACCCTATGCCCGATAAAGATGCTGTTAAAGTTAAAGTAGTTGGTAAAATTGACTTAAACCACAAAAAAAGCCAACCAGCTGTTGAACCAAAAAACGAACAAAAAGAACAAAAAGAACAAAAAGAAAAACACCACGAACCAGCAATAAAACAAGAACACAAAACCGTTCACAAGCCTAAAGAGGAACCAAAAAAACAATATATCGAAAAACCAAAACAAGATTTGCCAACAACAACTATACATAAACAACAAAACAGCGAGACTCAAAATATCGCTAAAAATAAACCTGTTGAGCCTAAAACTGAAACTATCGAGGCCGTTATAAAAGCTGTTAGGCTCGAACCCGAAATGATAAAAACTAAAGTTGAACAGCTTGAAGACGTTAAAGTAGTTGGTAAAATTGACCTCGACCTTTTAAACCAAAAAACAAGGCCTAGCCGTAAAACACGCGAAGAAAAAGAAAAAGAACGTAAAGAACGTAACAAAGTACGGCGTGCCGAAGAAAAAGCAAAAGAAACACCAGCAACCGAAAATAAAGAAACCACAACTAAGGACAACAATTTTATTGAACGTAAAGTAAACAAACTTTCGGGTCCAACAGTTGTAGGCAAAATAAACCTGCCCGACGACCGTAAAAACAAAGTAGCATCGAGCAGCGACGACGATACTAAGAAAAAGAAAAAACGTAAACGAATACGCAAAGATAAAGTTGAAGTTGCCGGAAATAACAATCAACAGCAAAACCAAAATCAAAACCAAAACCAGGCAAACAACAAAAATAAACCCGTAAAAAAAGTCGACAACAAAAAGAAATTTGTTAAAAAAGAGGTTAACGAAGAAGATGTACAAAAACAAATTAAAGACACATTAGCCAGGTTAACACAAGGCAAACCTAAAAACAAAGGGGCAAAATACCGTCGCGAAAAGCGCGACCTTTACAGCCAAAGAGCCCTTGAAGAAAACGAGAAAATTGAAGCCGAAAAAAACATATTAAAAGTTACCGAGTTTGTATCGGTTAACGAACTGGCAAACATGATGCAGGTATCGGTTACCGAAGTTATATCAACTTGCATGAACCTTGGCCTTTTTGTATCGATAAACCAAAGGCTCGACGCCGAAACTATGGCATTAGTTGCCGACGAATTTGGTTACAAAATGGAATTTGTTAGTGCCGGAGTACTTGAGGCTATTAACGAAGACGACGAAGACGACGAAGAAAACAAAGTACAACGCCCGCCAATTGTTACCGTAATGGGTCACGTTGACCATGGTAAAACGTCGCTGCT
>CAZJCR010000063.1:0-16746 GCA_964544385.1 uncultured Bacteroidales bacterium | reverse complement strand
CGGAGCTAATTGCAATAAGCAAATAGCCCAGATTTTGTGGTATATTATTTTGTTAAATATTTATTATTTAAGGTATTTATCGAGCCATGCAAAAAACTCACGTTGCCATAAAATGGCATTTTGTGGTTTTGTTACAAAGTGTGTTTCGTTAGGGAAATATAACAATCGGCTGGGTATTCCGCGCAGTTGGGCTGCGTTAAATGCTTGTAACGATTCGGTGTAAGGTATCCTAAAGTCGTTACCGCCATGAATTATTAAAATTGGAGTGTCCCAGTTTTGTACAAATTTATGTGGCGAGTTTGCGTACGAGTTTTGCGCAACGGCGTTGTTTTTGTCCCAATATGGGCCACCAAGGTCGTTGTTCGGAAAAAAAGTTTCTTCGGTAGCGCCATAAAAACTTTCGAAATTGAACATTCCGCAATGCGAAATAAATGCTTTAAACCTTTTGTTATGGTTGCCGGCAAGATAAAATGCCGAGTATCCGCCATAGCTTGCTCCAACACACCCTAAACGGTTTTTATCAATAAATGGTTCGGCACTTATAGCGTCAATCGCGCTAAGGTAATCGCGTATGTTTTGTCCCGAGTAGTCGCCCGATATTTGAGCGTTCCATTGGCTGCCAAAGGTTGGTACCCCGCGGCGGTTTGGTGCTACTATTATGTAGTTATTGGCAGCCATTATAGCAAAATTCCATCTGAACGAAAAAAACTGGCTTACTGCCGATTGCGGGCCGCCCTGGCAGTATAACAAAGCGGGATACTTTTTTTGAGCGTCGAAGTTGGGGGGATAAATAACCCAAACTAACATTTGTTTGCCGTCGGTTGTAGTAACCCACCGTTCTTCGGAGTGCCCCATTTCTATATTATCGTAAATATTTTTGTTTATAAACGATAATTGTTTTTCGGTTCCGGTATTTATGTCAACAGTAAAAAGTTCGGCAGCCATTTGGTGGTTTGTTTTTTTGCCAATTAGTGTGTTGTTGGCAAGGGCAAAGCCGGTATAGTCGTGTTGCCCGGTGGTAACAGCTGTAAACTGTTTTGTAACAATGTTTACTTTGTAAATTTGCATTTTGGCGTTAAGGCCGCTAATAAAAAATATTTCGTTTCCTGAGTTTGACCAAATAAAATTACCTGCATTTTGGTCCCAGTTATTATTAATATATTCAACATTGCCGCTTACAAGGTCGTAAACCATAAGTCGTTCTTTATCGGCCTCGTTACCTGGGGTTTGCATGCTCATGTATGCAATACGGGTGCCGTCGGGCGAGAACGCCGGGTATTTGTCGTAACCCTTGTTGTTTTGTGTAATATTTGTAGTAATATTTGTTTCGGTGTTGTATAAATAAATATCAGAGTTTGTGCTAACAGCAGCATCGCGGCCATAAAGTTTTTTACAGGTGTATGCAATTGTTTTATTGTCGGTTGACCATGCTACCTCGCTGTCGTCGAAATATGGCGATAGTGGCGAGTCCCATAGTTCGCCTTCCATTATATCGGTACCCGATGTAATAAGTTTGTTGGTAACCGGAGCAACAAAAATATGGCTAAAATGGTAATCAGTCCAACTGTTCCAATGGCGGTACATAAGGTTGTTAGCGGCAATGGCATTTGCAAGTGGCAGGTCGGGGTGTTTTTCAACTACCGATTGTTCAAGTTTAACATCTTTAATGTATAGTAGTTTTTTTTGGTCGGGCGAAAATTTAAAGCTGTTAATGCCGCCTTCAATATTGGTAATTTGCCTGCGTTGCGAACCGTCGGGAGCCATAACCCAAACCTGGAATGTTCCATAACGGTTCGATAAAAAGGCAATTTTTTTGCCATTCTCAATAAAAACCGGGGCATCGTCAATAAAGCGGTCTTCGGTAATTTTAACCGGTTTGCCTCCGCTGGCGGGCATTACAAAAATATTGCAGGTACTTTTTTGTGTGGCTGCATGGTAACGTGTCTCGGCATATGCTACAGTTTTTTCATCGGCCGATATTGCAAAACTGCCCAAACGTCCCATTTTCCATAGTATTTCGGGAGTAAGGCGTTTGCCATTAATTTCGGCTTTTGTAAGCGGTTCATAAAAATCGGGCAGCGGTTCGGGTTGTTTGTTATTACATGCTGTAATAACAAATGCTGCAATAATTAGTAATGTAATTGGTTTCATTTGTTTATTTTTTTTGTTCAACACGTTTAAGGCCAATTATAGCAGGTTGTAGTTGCGGGTTAATTTCTAAAGCTTTACGGTACATTTTTTTTGCATCGGTAAAATTTAACTGTTGTTCGTAACTAAAAGCAAGGTTGCAAAAAGCCTCGGCATAATCGGGTTTTAGTTCAATAGCTTTGTTAAAACAGTTAATTGCCGCTGTATAGTTTTCATTATATATCATATCGATATAACCCTTGTTATAGTGTACGTAAGGTTTATCGTTTCCAAGTTTAATCAAAATTGTATCGTACCAGTTGTTGGCTAAATTAACCTGGTTGTTTTGTTGATAAAAAAAAGCTTTACCGTATAAAGCCTCGTAACTTAGTGGTTCAATATTAAGGGCATTGTTATAGTAATCAATTGCCGCAGGGTTGTTTTGGTTTGCATATATCGATGCTAAAACCATGTAAGCACTGTAATATTGGGGGTCGCGTTCAACAGCAACCTGAAGGTTTGTAATTGCCAGGGCTGTGTCGCCGGTTTCGCGGTAAACAAGCGCGCGCGAAAAATACGCTGGTGCAAAAAATTTGTCGGCTTCAATTGCACTGTTAAGGTATTGATGAGCTTTTTTATAATCGTTAACATAAAAATAGAGCGAACCAAGGCGATACAAAACCTGTGCATTATTTGGTATTAGGCGGTTTGCTTTTAGCAAAAGCTGACGGGTAATTTCCGATTTACCGATGTTTAAAAATATGTCGGCAGGGGCAATGTAGTAATCAACTGTAAGGCTGTCAAGCTGTATCGATTTATTAAAATCGGTTAAAGCACTATTATAATTATTTGATTGGGCATATTGTAACCCTCTTTTATAGTAAAGCATAGCATTGTTTGGCCATTTATTAATAAGCACTGTAAGCGAATCGGCCGAAAGGCTGTTAAGGTTAATATTTTCGGGTTTGTTGTTATTACAGCTTATTAAGGCAAACAAAAACAAAAATGCCCCACATATGTTTTTAAAAATGGTGATGTTTATTTTTTTCATAAATAGCGTACCATGTTAATAATAAAGCCCAAATATACAATTAGCCGGTTTAATAGCCTATGATATACATTTGTTTTTGGCTAAATTTAAATAAAACCTAAGTATAGCTAAATTAGTTTATCAAAAAAAAACACTTAACATAGGTTTACCGCCAAATATATTTTTATTAGGCTTAAATTTATTTATTAAATGTTTATATAATTTAAAAAAACCAAACACTCTGTTTTATAAAGCAGTTTAACATATTGTTCAATTTCGATAATAATGATTTAAAAAGGAGATGTTATTTTATAATAAAATATTATTTTCGGCACAATAATTTAAAACTACTACTTATGGGAGCTTTTCATGCTTACGATATCCGCGGTATTTATAATAAAGATTTTAATAAAACCGATGTTTATAAAATGGGCTTTTTTTTGCCCGGGCTGCTTAATGCACAAACAATACTTGTTGGCCGCGACGTACGTACATCGTCGCCCGAAATATTTGAACAGTTGTGCAAAGGTATTACCGATGCCGGCGCCGATGTTCACAGCATTGGCCTTGCAACTACACCAATGGTTTATTATGCAACAGCAAAAATGGGGTATAAAGCATCGGTACAAATTACCGCGTCGCACAACTCAAAAGAGTACAACGGGCTTAAAGTGTCGGGGCCTAATGCAGTGCCAATTGGTTTCGACAAAGGGCTTGGGCAGTTAAAAGATATGGTTGAAACGCAAACAGTAAAACCTGTTAATAATAAAGGTTCGGTTAGCGAAATTAGCATAATGTCCGATTATATTAGTTTTCAACTCAGTTATTTAACAAACCTTTCGGGGTTAAATATTGCTGTCGATTGCTCAAACGGTATGGCAGCTTTACTTATAAAAAATATACTCGGCAATAATGTTCATTACATTTACGACAATTTGGACGGCACTTTTCCAAACCACGAGCCAAACCCGTTAATCGAAAAAAATGTTGAAGACCTTAAAAAACTTGTTAAAAACGAGAAATGCGACATAGGCGTTATTTTTGATGGCGATGCCGACCGTGTTATGTTTGTTGACGAAAACGGCAAATTTATTCCGCCCGACCTTATTATTGGCCTTATGGCACATTACTTTTTAGAAGAAAAAGGCCTTAAAGGTAACGTTTTGCAAGACATACGTACGTCGAAAGCCGTGGCCGAGTATATCGAAAAATTTGGGTCTAAAATGCACATGTGGCGCGTAGGACGGGCTTTTGCAGCAATTAAACTACGCGAAATTGATGGCATTTTTGGCGGCGAGTTAGCAGGGCATTACTATTTCCGCGATTTTTACTATTCCGATTCGGGTATTATGGCAGCACTTATTGTTTTAGGTATTGTAAATAATATGAAACAACAAGGCAAAACACTAAGCCAGCTTATTAAACAAATTTCAAAGTATGCTAACTCGGGCGAGCTTAATTTTAGAATTGAAGACAAAAAAGGAGCTATGGACGCCGTTTATAATTATTTTGTAACAACCGAAAAACCAACCGCTACTTACGATTTCGACGGTTACCGAGTTGAGTTTGAAAACTGGTGGTTTAACATAAGGCCATCAAACACCGAACCTTATTTGAGACTGCTTGCCGAGGCAGGCTCAGACGAGTTGCTGGCTCAAAAAACCAATAAAATTAAAGAGATATTAAAAAGGTTCGAATAGAACCTTTTTTTAATTGGTTACACAACCAACTACAACATAATAATCGCGGCTGCGTGTCGATTCTTTTTTATAAATAGTGTTGTATACCAAATAGTAATTGGTATTGTTAATTTTTATTTGCGATGCTTCGTGGTTTAAATTGTTTATTTCGACACCGGCTTGGGCATAAGTTACCTCGAAACCCTTTTTTAAAGGCGAATAGTATATTCCGCTGGCATAATAATATATGTTACGGCCCTTAATTATGCGTTGGTAATTTACAGGCAACTTTTTTACAAAAATACCAACGGGGGGCAAAACACTTAAATATACAGTGTCGGCCCATGTGTAAAATTTACCATCGGCAAAATAATACAAAACATTATTATGTTTTGTTTTATAAACTCCTTTTGGTAATTTTTTTAATTGTTGGTTGGCTTCAACTTTATTAACATAAACAATTTCGTCGGCTTTTATAATTATGCCGTCGGCGTTATTTTTATTGATAGCAAAACATGTACTATTACTGTTTTGAACTACTATTATTAGTACTAAAATAAATAAATGCTTAATTCTCATTTGTTTATAAAAAAATATTATTGTTACATCGTAAAGCGTAAAAAAAGCATTAAATATTTACAAATACTACATTTATTTATTATTAAGTTATAAACAGTTAATAAAACATAATTGGGTACTATTATTTTGTAATACACAAAAAATACTAACTTTGCGCGCACGTTTCGTTAGCTCAGCTGGTTTAGAGCATTACCTTGACAGGGTAGGGGTCACTGGTTCGAATCCAGTACGGAACACAAAAGCACTTTAATTAACGGTCTTGTTAACAAGGCCGTTATTTTTTTGCCACTATTTTGACAAAAAATATCACCAACTTAATGTTTTATTGTAAGCTGCAAATGTTATTTTTGCAACTTGTTTGGTAGTAACCAATTGTAAAGTAACCACAAAACAAACATCAACAATAAAAAAATATAAAATGAGCAATACCCAAATAGCAACAAAGTATAACCCGGCCGAAACCGAGGACAAATGGTACAGTTACTGGCTTAAAAACAACTTATTTAAATCGGTGCCCGACAACCGCGAACCTTATACTGTTGTTATTCCACCGCCAAATGTTACAGGGGTTTTGCACATGGGGCATATGCTTAATAATACTATTCAGGATATTTTAGTACGGCGCGCACGTATGCAAGGCAAAAACGCTTGCTGGGTACCCGGTACCGACCATGCAAGTATTGCAACCGAGGCAAAAGTTGTAGCCAAACTTAAAGCCGAGGGCATTGATAAAGCCGATATTACACGCGACCAATTTATGGAACACGCATGGGAATGGAAAGAAAAACACGGCGGTATTATTCTTGAACAGCTTAAAAAACTTGGTGCATCGTGCGACTGGGAACGGACTCGCTTTACAATGGACCAAAATTACTACGACAGTGTTATCGATGTTTTTATCGATTTATACAATAAAGGCCTTATTTACCGCGGGGTACGAATGGTTAACTGGGACTCGCAGGCAAAAACCGCCGTGTCGGACGAAGAGGTGTTTTATAAAGAAGTAAAATCGAAACTTTATTATCTTAAATACCAAATAGTTGACGACAATAAATTTGTTACAATTGCAACAACACGGCCCGAAACAATACTTGGCGACACCGCCGTATGCGTTAACCCTAACGACCCCCGGTTTACCCATTTGGTTGGTAAAAAAGTTTTAGTACCACTTATTAACAGGCCAATACCAATTATTGCCGACAACTATGTTGACATGGAATTTGGTACCGGTTGCCTTAAAATTACACCTGCTCACGACATTAACGACTACGAAATTGGTATTAGGCACAACCTCGAAAGTATCGACATTTTTAACGATAATGGCACCTTAAACCAACGTGCACAGTTATACGTTGGTATCGACAGGTTTAAAGTGCGCGACATTATTATCGACGATTTGAAAAAAGCCGGTAACCTTGACAAACTCGAAGATTATACAAATAAAGTAGGATATTCTGAACGTACCGATGCTGTTATCGAACCTAAATTGTCGATGCAGTGGTTTATGAAAATGACCGAAATATCGAAACCTGCCCTCGAAAACGTGATAAACGACAATATACAATTCCATCCGGCAAAGTTTAAAAACACTTATAAACATTGGATGGAAAATATACAAGACTGGTGCATTAGCCGCCAGCTTTGGTGGGGGCATCGTATACCGGCCTACTATATTGGCCAAAGCAACGATTATGTGGTGGCTAAAACAGTTGACCAGGCTTTAATTTTGGCAAAACAAAAAACCGGTAATATTAACCTTACAGTTAACGACCTTACCCAGGACAACGATGTTATGGATACTTGGTTTAGCAGTTGGTTATGGCCTATAGCTGTTTTCGACGGCATTTTAAAGCCACAAAACTCCGATATTAATTACTATTATCCAACTAACGACCTTGTTACTGCCCCCGAAATAATGTTTTTTTGGGTAGCACGTATGATAATTGCAGGGTACGAATACCGTGGACAATTACCTTTCAGTAATGTATATTATACCGGAATTGTGCGCGACAAACTTGGCCGTAAAATGAGCAAATCGTTAGGCAACTCGCCCGACCCTATTGAACTTATGAAAAAGTATGGTGCCGATGGCGTTAGGGTGGGTATGTTACTTTGCTCGCCTGCCGGCGGCGATTTGCTCTTTGATGAGTCGTTGCCCGAACAAGGACGAAATTTTGCTAATAAAATTTGGAACGCCTTTAGGCTTGTACAAAGCTGGGAGGTTGACAGTAAAATACAACAACCACAAAGTGCACAACAGGCAATAATTTGGTTTAATAATAAACTTAACGAAACAATTGTACAGCTTAACGACCATTTTGACAAGTTCCGGTTATCAGATGCACTTATGACTGTTTACCGTTTATTTTGGGACGAATTTTCGTCGTGGTATCTCGAAATGGTTAAACCGGCGTATCAAACCCCATGTGATAAAGCTACTTACGACATTACTATAGCCATTTTCGAAACTATGCTTAAGCTTTTACACCCATTTATGCCTTTTATATCGGAAGAAATTTGGCATTTAATAAACCAACGAGAACCTGACGATTGTATTATGCTTGCTAATTGGCCATCTGTTGAGGAATATAACAATAAATTACTGATAGATTTCGAGAATGTAAAATCATCAATTTCAGAAATACGGACAATACGTAAAGACCGCAATATATCGTTTAAAGACCAACTACAGTTACTTGTAAAACCGGGTAACGAAGGCTACTGCGAGCAGTTTAACCCTGTAGTTGAAAAACTTGGTGCATTAAGCTCAATTACTGTTACCGATAACAAGGTTGACAATGCTGTTGGTTTTATGGTAAAAACAAGCGAATTTTTTATTGAACTTGGCGACAATATTGATGTTGAGGCCGAATTAAAAAAACTTGAAGCCGAACTAAGTTACAACCGAGGATTTTTAAAATCGGTTATGGGCAAGTTAAGTAACCAGAAATTTGTAAGCAGCGCACCCGAACAGGTTGTTGCTGTTGAACGTAAAAAACAGGCCGATACCGAGGCAAAAATAGCAGCTATTGAGGAGCAAATACGAGGTTTAAAATAAATTGAAACATCAATGATAAGAAAATTTATCACAAACAAACCGCTATAAACCGGGGCAAGCAATCTTGACTATAACCCAAATTGAGCTAATGGCTCAATCGATTTAGTTTTTGTAAGTATTTAACTACACTTGGTTAGTGAAACACAACAAACTTTATATCGGGGTTAACCTAAGTAAAGTGCTTGTTTGTTTAGCTCCAACTGCTCAACTTAGCGATAATAGAAAAATAAAAATAAACAGATAAAAAAAAAGCTACCAACTGGTAGCTTTTTTATTTATTCAGTATTTAAAACGTACCAAACGAAAAATTTTGAGCCCTGCGCGGGTTTATGCACATAACAGGCAAACGTGCAGTATTTGCAATAATATATTGTTCGCTGGCACCCATAACATAATCGAGTGTACCTATGTTTTTAGTTGTCATAATAAGCATAAGGTCGGCGTCAATTTCTTTTGCGTAGTTTATTGTCGATTGGGCAAAATTGCCCGATTTTTCGGTAGTTGCAATATCAAATTCGACATTATATTTGGCAAGGTATTTTTTTGAAAATGTTAAGTTATGGTTTACTTTTTTTAACAGGTTACGGTCCGACACCTCTTGTTTAAAAAAGTATATTTTAGCTTTAAAAATTTTACCAAAGTAAATAGCCCAAATTAGTTTTTCACGATTTTCGCTTTTAAAGTCAACCGGGAAAACAATTTTCTCAAAATTTGCCCTTTCGGTTGGCGGATCCTGAACAACAATAAATGGTGCATACGAGCTAACAATAACTTTAAGTGCCCAACTGCCGGTAAGTTTTTGTAAACCAGTCATTCCGTGAGTGCCCATAACAACTAAATTAATGTCCTCGTGGTCTTTGGTATAGTCGCCAATAGTTGTAAAAATGGTACCTTCAAGTACAACAGCGTCGGTTGGTATTCCGGTTGTATCTTGGTTTTTTTGGGCAAGCTCGCTTAAACTTGCCTGAGCCTCTTCAAAGTCTTTATCTTTTTTAACTATGTGTAAAAGGGTAATTGTGTTTTCAAGGTTTTTGGCAATTTTTATGGCATGTGCTAAAGCGTTTTCGGCAATGCTTGTAAAATCCCACGGAACAATGATTCTTTTCCCGGCTTCCATTTTATTATATTTGGTTAATTGTTAAAAATTTGTTATGAACGAAATCAAAGTTAGAAAAAAAAATACAATAAACAGCAAAGGTCAAAAAAAAAGCTCCTATGATTTTGGGGCTGTGTATTTTGTTTATCAAAGTTAAATGTCAATCGGGAAAATAGCCGGGTATAATGCCCCTTTTTGAGTCTTTTACAAATAGTATAATTTCGTCGCGTTCTTTTGAGGCTGGCAGTTCGGCTTCAATAAACTCGATAGCTTGGGAGTTGTTGTAGCCTTTAAGGTAAAGAATACGGTATATATCTTGTATTTCGCGTATTTTTTCGTTAGTGTAATTACGTCGGCGTAAGCCTATTGAGTTTATTCCGGCAAAGGCTAAGGGTTCGCGGCCGGCTTTAATAAATGGTGGTACGTCTTTGCTAATTTTTGAACCGCCTTGTATCATAACATGTGAGCCAATGTGTACAAATTGATGAACAAGGGTGCCGCCACTTAAAATGGCAAAATCGTCGATAATAACCTCGCCGGCAATTTGGGTTGCGTTTCCTAAAATTACATAGTTTCCAATACTACAGTCGTGGCCAATGTGCATGTATGCCATAAGCAGGCAGTTTTGCCCAACAATAGTTTTGCCTTTTGCGGCTGTTCCGCGGTTAACAGTAACATATTCGCGAATGGTTGTATTGTCGCCAATTTCGCAGTAGGTAATTTCGCCAACAAATTTTAAATCCTGTGGTATTTCTCCTAAAACAGCTCCATGAAACACGCGGCAATTATTACCAATGCGTGTATAGTTTTTAATAACGGCATTGGCTCCAATCCAGCAATTATCGCCTATTATAACATCTTTTTCAATTGTAACAAAAGGTTCAATAACCACGTTGTTACCAATTTTTGCTTCGGGGTGTATATTTGTTAAATGATGGTACATATTTAAACTAATTAGTTTTTAAATAGTTGTAGTTTCTACTTTGTTGCGTACAAGCTGTGCCATAAGTTCGGCATCCATAACAAGTGTTGTACCAACAAATGCCTGGCCACGCATGTGAGCAATTCCGCGGCGGATAGGGGTTATAAGTTCCATTTTAAATATAATTGTGTCGCCGGGCACAACTTTTTGTTTAAAACGTACATTGTCAATTTTTAAAAAATAGGTTGACCATTGTTTTGGGTCTTCAATATCTTTGAGTGCTAAAATGCCACCAACTTGTGCCATTGCTTCAACTTGTAATACTCCGGGCATAACTGGTTCTTCGGGAAAATGGCCTACAAAATAGCCTTCGTTCATGGTTACGCTTTTTACGCCAACAACGCTGGTTTCGTCCATGTGTATTATTTTATCGACTAATAAAAATGGCGGGCGGTGTGGCAACACTTTCATAATTTCGTTAATGTCGCGTACTGGTTTTTCGTCGGGGTTATAGCGTGGAGCAACTCCGTTTTTTTGTTCAAATTTAACAATTTGGCGAATAAGGTTGGCAAACTCGGTGTTTGCAAAGTGCCCTGGGCGTTTAGCAATAATTTTGCCTTTAATGCGTCTGCCGGCAAGTGCAACGTCGCCAATAACATCGAGCAGTTTATGTCGTGCCGGTTCGTTGTTAAATTGCAGGTTTATATTGTTTAATATGCCTTGTTTGGCCTCGAGCCGGGGTTTGTTAAAAAGGTCGGCAATGCGGTCGAACTCTTCTTGGGGGTAATTATGTTCAACAATAACTATAGCGTTTTCTAAAGCACCGCCTTTAATTAAGTTATTTTTAAATAAAGGTTCAAGTTCGTGGAAAAACGCGAAAGTGCGGCATGGTGCTATTTGTGTGCCAAATTCCTCTAAGTCGGTAAGGCTGGCGTATTGATGCCCAAGTACTTTCGAGTTAAAGTCGATTAAAACATCGACACTAAATTTATTGTCGGGGTATGCAATTATTTCAATTCCCTTTTCTTCGTTTTTGTACCTTACGTTTTCGCGAACAACAAAGTATTCGCGTTCGGCCTCTTGGTCTTTAATACCAGCTTGTTTTAAAATATTGTAAAAATGTATTGAGCTACCGTCGAGTATAGGTGTTTCGGGGCCGTCAATTTCGATAAGCAGGTTATCAATATCGAGGCTGTAGGCTGCGGCCAGTACGTGTTCAATTGTCGATACTCGTGCATCGCCTTTTGCTATTGTTGTACCGCGGGCTGTGTCAACAACGTTTTCGGCTAATGCAGCAATAACCGGTTTATTTTCTAAATCGATACGTTGAAATTTGTACCCGTGGTCAACTGGTGCTGGTTTAAAGGTCATATTAACCGATACGCCGGTATGTAAACCAACGCCTTTTAATGTAACCTCTTGGTTTATAGTTTTTTGATAATCTGTCATACCCCTAAATAAAGATTTTGTATAAGTTTTGTCAAACGTGCAAAAATATATTTTTTATTACAGATAACAAACCCAATTTTTATTGAGCGTGTATAATGGTAAATTGCTGTTAATTAATTTGTTGTTAATTACAGGCTTAAAGCCGATTGAAAAACTCGAAGGCTAAACAGTGGTATTTTTGCTAAAAGGTGGTCAAAAATCTCCGATTGTATGCTTTCAAACTTGGCTAACGAGGTTTCGTTTGCAAAAGCGTAAATTTCAACCGGAATGCCTTTATCGGTTGGTTGTAAGTGCCGTACAACAAGGGTAAGGTCTTTTCGTATTTTTGGGTGCGACAATAGGTACAATTCAACATATTTTCGAAAAACAGTTATATTGGTAAGCTGATTAATTGTTTCGGGGTTATGGTTTGTTTTAATTTCGTCGAAAAAAGGTTTTAGTAATTCAATTTTATAAAACTCTTCGAGCATTTTGGCATTACAAAACATAATTGTGTACATATCAATATTTATTGAACGCTTAATGCGCCGGCCACCGGTTTCAACAACACCGCTAAAATTGTTGAACGATTCGGATACAAGTAAATATGTTGGTATGGTTGATATGGTTTTGTCGCCGTTTTGTATTTTTACCGTATTAAGTGTTATTTCGGTTACTGTTCCCTCGGCATTATGCGATGGCATTGTTATCCAGTCGCCAATTTTTACCATATTGTTTGCCGATAGTTGTATACTTGCTGTTAAACCTAAAATTGTATCTTTAAATATTAACATTAATACAGCCGCCATTGCGCCAAGCCCGGTAAGTACACCGTTAATGCTTTTGCCCGATATGCTCGAGTATATTAATAGTATTGATATTATTACTACAATAATGTTGGCTAACTGTATGTAACCTTTAATTGGCCGGCCGTTGGCCAAAGTGCTTTTGCTAAAAATCTCGTTTATCGAGTTAAAAAACGATATTACTACACGCGATACAATAATAATTGTTATTACAAACAGCGACTCGTGTATAAATATTACAATTTTTGGATACCCGGCAAATGCATATTTTGCACCAAAGTAAATTATTATTATTGGTGCAAGGTGCGCCAACCGGTTAAAAACCTTTTTTTCGAGCAGTATATCGTCAATTTCGTTTTTTGTATGGTTTACATATACAGTTAATAATTTAATAAGTATGTTTTTTGTAATATAATAGGCAAATAAGCTAATTATGGCAATAATTAATATTGCAGCAAGTATCCAAAGGTTGTTTATATAATTATCGGGCAATCCTGTAAGTTCGAGTAACCACCTTATACCGTTCGATATTTTTCCAGGTTCCATAGTTTTTATTTATAATTTGTTTGCGATAGTTAAATTACCGGTTGCAAAAATACAAAATAGGGCTGTAAAAACTAAGTTAATTGTTATAAAGCAAAAAAACACACCTTTTTGGGGTGTGTTTTTGTCCTTTTTTGCAGCATTGCCGCTTTAGTTTGCACTCTCAGTTTCACGGTTAATTGGTTATTATTATAACCTAAAAATATTATTTGTTTGCTTATTTGCGTTGTACCAAAGGTAATTTGTTGGTATAACATTATATTTGCAATACGTAAAAATTAGTTTGCAATTTGTATAAATAATCATGGTTTTAGGTTTCGACCCCTTTTATATTAACATAATTACTTTAATAATAACAGGTATACTTTTGTTATTAACAAGTGGTTTAAATAACAAAGCAAATTTGCTTTTGAGTTTTGCAATGTTTAATGCTGCATATGTTTTTATAGCTGTGTACAGTTATATAAAATGTAATTACGAGCTTTATTTGCATTTACACCCATATAATGTTGCGGCTGTTTTGTTTTTATACCCGTCGTTTAACCAATATTTGCAATACATTACTCCCGATAAAAGGTTTAAATATAAAATGTTTTTACCCGGGGTTATTATTGGCATATTATCGGCAATAATATATTATGTGTTTTTAGATTATAACGAGCGGTTGTACTTTTTTGGACAGTACCGTTTAAACAAAACTACCGACTCGTTTGGTCTGCAATTGGCACAAGTGTTCAGGATAATTAACCTTGTTGTATTATTTGTTCAAATGTTTTGGTGTTTTTACAACTCGCGCATAAACTTAAAACGATACCAGGAATATTTGAACGACACAATTTCGAACCCATGGATAGCAAAAATCAACCGGGCCAGGGTTTTTAATATTTTGTTTGTCATTATGGGTTTATTAACAATTTTGTTTTACTCGGTTAACCCTGCAAAACTATTTGGAACAAACAATTCGTTATTGTACCCTTTTTATTTTTTAGCATTGGTATTTGTTTTAATTGGAGCTGCTGAGCTTAACCGCAAATATTTAAACCTGAATGTTATAAGCGACACATCTATTGACGATTGTAGTAACATATCAGATGAGAAATTAAATAGTGATAAAAAAAAGTTAAAAACCGATCTTTTAAATTATATCGAAAGTTTTAAGCCATATATAAACCCTGGTTTAACTATTAACGATTTGGTTAATGTGTTAGGTACTAACCGTAGTTATTTGTCGTCGGTAATAAATAGCGAGTTTGGTGTTAATTTTGCGGGTTTTATAAACCAGTACAGGTTTAAAATGGCCGAACAGCTAATAATTAAAAACCCGAACGAAACGCTCGATTCAATAGCGTTACAGTCGGGTTTTGGTTCATTGGCAAGTTTTAACAGGGCGGTACACCAATTTACAGGAATGTCGCCCCGCGAGTTTAAAAAATCTGTTCTGCAATCCGCTTAATGCTGTTACCTGCTCCTAAAGTGTAAAAGTGTAAAACCGGAGCACCCTTTTCCATTAAATCGCGGGCTTGTTCAATGCCCCAACGGGTACCTACTAAAGCGGCGTCTTCGTTTGTTTTGCATGCGCGTATTTCTTTATCGAGTTCGGCAGGTATTTTTAAATGGAAAATTTTTGGCAAAACATCAACCTGGTTTAAAAGTGCTATAGGTTTAAGCCCCGGTATAATGGGCACAGTAATACCGGCCTCGCGGCATTTATTAACAAATTGGTAGTATACTTTATTGTCGAAAAACATTTGGGTTACTATGTAATCGGCTCCGGCTAAAACTTTGGCTTTAAGGTTTTTAATGTCTTCGTCGAGGCTGGTTGCAGTGTAATGTTTTTCGGGGTAACCGGCAACGCCAACGCAAAAGTCCGACGGGTAACCTTGTTCAAGTGAATCTTCAAGATATTTGCCTTGGTTCATTTGTATAATTTGTTTAACAAGGTCAACAGCATAGGTGTGGCCGTTAGGTTCGGCTACAAAGTGTGTATTTCCATGTCCGGCATCGCCCTGTAGTGCTAAAATGTTTTTAATACCTAAAAAATTAAAATCGATAAGGGCGTTTTCGGTTTGGTCGCGTGTAAAACCTCCACAGGTAAGGTGTGGTACCACAACCACGTCGTATTTGTTCATTATGGCGGCAGTTAATGCTACTGTGCCCGGGCGTTTTGATATTGTACGTTTTACAACGTCGCCGTTACGCTTGTTTTGGTAAACTACTTCGTCTTTATGATAAGTAATATTAATAAATGCAGGCTCAAATTCGAGCAACTGGTTAATACGTTTATCGATACTTTGCGTGTTATTGCCACGTAGTGGTGGTACAATTTCGATTGAGAAAAGTGTTTTTTTTCGGTTGTTAATTTTGTTGATTACTTTTTCCATTATGTTATATTTAACAATTTTGCGGTAAAGTTAATAATTAAGTTGTGGTTTGAGCCATTTTTCGGCAAGTTCAACGCTCCATTTTTTGCGGCGGGCATAGTCTTCAACCTGTTGTTTTGTAATTTTGCCTACGCCAAAATAATGAGCCTGGGGGTGTGCCATTATTATTCCCGACACCGATGCTGTTGGCAACATTGCGTAATTTTCAGTTAAGGTAATACCCATTTTTGTTGCATCGAGCAAATCAAAAATTGTTTGTTTTTCGGAGTGCTCGGGGCAGGCCGGGTAACCAATAGCCGGCCTTATACCACGGTATTTTACCGATAAAAGCTGCTCAAGGCTGAGTTGTTCGTTTGGTTCAAAACCCCACCATTGTGTGCGGGTTTTAAGGTGTATAAGTTCGGTAAATGCCTCGGCTAAGCGGTCGGCAATGTATTTTAGCATTATTGACGAGTAGTCGTCGTTGTGTTTTTCAAATTCGGCAATTTTTTTGTCGATACCAATACCTGCTGTTACGGCAAAGGCTCCAATATAGTCGCTAATTTGCGATTGTGCCGGGGCAAAAAAATCGGCCAAAGCGTAGCATTTTTGGCTGCCTGGCGACGGGTTTTGCTGGCGTAAAGTATGTAATCGTGCCAGTTCGCCGGCCGGGTTTTGATTATTGTAAATAACTATATCGTTACCTAAACTATTAGCCTTAAAAAAACCAACTACACCTTTTGCTGTGAGCCATTTTTCGTCAATAATACGGTCAATCATTTGGTTTGCATCGGCAAACAATTTTTTAGCCTCGTGGCCTTTTTCGGGGTCGTTTAGTATTTCGGGATATTTACCTTTAAAGCCCCAGCCCATAAAAAAGAAAGTCCAGTCAATATATTTTCTTATTTCGGCCAAATCGTAATCGTCAAAATTAATAATGTTTAAGTTTGCTGGTTTAACAATATTGGCAATATTAAAGTCGAACTCTGGTTTCTTATTTTCGGCCTCGTCGAATGATAATATTTGTTTTGTATTTTTTCCGTAGTTGTCGCGCAGGCTTTTGTATTCGTTTTTCAGGTTTTGGCAATACTGTTGGCCGGTTTCGCTGTTTAAAACCT
>CAZJCR010000062.1:16010-16931 GCA_964544385.1 uncultured Bacteroidales bacterium | reverse complement strand
TATAGATTACCTGCAACTAATGACAGCAAGCGGAATGGCTAGTCGCGAGCAAGAGGTTAGCACAATTTCAAGGTCGCTAAAAGCAATTGCTAAAGAACTTAGCGTACCTATTATTGCACTGTCGCAGCTTAACCGGTCGGTTGAGATGCGCGCTGGCGACAAACGACCGCAACTGTCCGATTTACGCGAGTCGGGTGCTATTGAACAAGATGCCGACATGGTTATGTTTATACACCGCCCCGACTATTACGGTATTACAGCCGACGAAGAAGGACGCTCGCTTATTGGGCTGGCCGAGATTATTGTGGCTAAACACCGCTCGGGCTCGGTTGGCGATGTCAGGCTTAGGTTTAAAAAAGAATTTACCCGCTTTTGCGACCTCGAAGAGTCATTACCTGTTGGCGACGCTGCTAATGGAATGACATTTGCATCGAAAATGAACACCGATAACCTTAATGCCACCAGCCTCGAAAAAAGCCAGGTTGTTTCCGATACAGCAGGGCTCGACATTAATGCAGGTTTTAACGAAGTTAACGATGCCCCTTTTTAAACATAATTAGTAAAACCCAAAATAACAGCAGCAATTAAACTTACATATTTAAAATTATGAAACAACCATGTAAAATGCTTATGCAAACTCGTATGAACCGAGCTTGCAAGCTTAAGGCAGCTGAAATTAGTTCGGGTACTCCCCCCATAAACAGGGACAAGTAACATTAACTTTAAAATTATTTACGAATGAAATTTGTGCCTAAAAACGTTTTACTAATAATTGCCTGCTTATTGTTATTTAATGCAAAAAGTGCCCATTTGCTTATACCAATGGACAATGTTCAAAAAAACCATTTAAAAGCTTATGGTATAACTTTTTGGGTTTTACAAAATGGGTTAGATGCAAACTGGCTGCTTAATTACCGCGGC
>CAZJCR010000062.1:0-16000 GCA_964544385.1 uncultured Bacteroidales bacterium | reverse complement strand
AACATAATAAAGTTATCGAAACCGAGTGTATTGTACGAGGGGTTACTTACGAGGTTATTGCCGACGTGCAGGCACAAAACATTATTTCCGAAATTGAACAGCCCGAGGTTAACATGGAGGTTATGAAGCTTCAAAAAGCCCCCAAAATTGCTGTTTACAGCCCTAAAGACAAACTGCCCTGGGACGATGCCGTTACTATGGTGCTTACCTATGCCGAAATACCTTACGATGTAATTTATGATGCCGAAATTGTTAATGGAAACCTGTCGAAATACGACTGGTTGCACCTTCACCACGAAGACTTTACCGGGCAATATGGTAAGTTTTACGCTGCTTACAACAACATGGCATGGTATCGTAACCAGGTACATAATTCCGAAATTAGTGCTAAACAACTGGGCTTTGATAAAGTATCGCAACTAAAACTTTTTGTTGCAAAAAGTATTAAAAACTTTGTACTTAATGGCGGCTTTTTATTCGCAATGTGTTCGGCTACCGATAGTTACGATATTGCTCTTGCTGCCGAGGGTGTCGATATTTGCGAAAGTATGTTCGATGGCGACCCTGCCGACCCAAAAATGCAAGATAAATTAGATTACAATAGTTGTTTTGCTTTTCATAATTTTAAACTTGTTCAAAACCCTTACGAGTACGAGTATTCGGATATTGATGTAACAAATAGCCGTAAAATTGCCGAAACTGAAGATTATTTTACACTTTTCGATTTTTCGGCTAAATGGGACCCGGTGCCAACAATGCTTTGTCAAAACCACGAGTCGGTTATTAAAGGTTTTATGGGGCAAAGTACTGCATTTAAAAAAGAACTTATTAAACCTAATGTGTTAATAATGGGCGAGTTTAAAGCTGCCGGCGAGGCTCGCTACATTCATTCTGAGTTTGGTAAAGGTACCTGGACATTTTATGGTGGCCACGACCCCGAAGATTACCGCCATTACGTGGGCGACAAACCTACCGAACTTAGCATGTTCCCAAATTCGCCTGGTTACAGGCTTATATTAAATAACGTGCTTTTCCCGTCGGCAAAAAAGAAAAAACTTAAAACCTGATTATTGTTTTAAATTTTTATTCCACTTTTATAACTAAATGTATCCCATTATTTTATAGGTAAATAACCCAAATATTTCGTGTATTAAAGCTGTCCAGTTAAAAAGTGTCGAGCTCGATGGTACAATTAAATTATCGATATTATAACGCCGGGGGGTTGAGTAAAAATCGGTTGAATAAATATGGCAATTTAAACCGGCTTTTTTAAAGCATAATTGGCTGCGGCCCATATGTATTGCCGATGTAATTAATAAAAGAGTTTTGTTGGTGCCTGTAATTTTTGCAGTGTATATTGCATTTTGATAAGTATTTCGCGACTGCGTTTCAATAACAACCGACTCGGCTGGTATACCAATATTAATTAAAAAATCGCGAAGTAAAACCGATTCGGCAGTATCGCGCGCAAAAATATTGGCAGCACCGCCGGTTATTAGTATTTTATCGATATTATTTTTTTTGTACAGCTTAACAGCTTGCCAAATACGGTCGCTCGAGTTTTGAAAGTTTATTTGTTTTGTTGCAAAATTATAGGTAACCATTCCGCTTAACACAATTCCGTAATCGTATTTTTTGTTTAGTTTAAATGTGTTTTCATATCTTTTTTCGTATAGCCCAATTATTTCGTTAAAAATAAACGAGTTGCTAAAAAAAAGTAATAATACCAATGCTATAATCTTGAATTTTTTGCGGCGGGTTTGTTTTTTAGTAAATATCGATAAAAATAGTAATACCACAATCCAAACAATTGGGCTAAGTAAAAGCCCGGTAATTTTCGACAAAATAAAAAACATTAAACCGGCTATTAATATACTTTATAGTGAATAATTTTTTTTGTCTCAAAAAACGGTTCGTTGTAATAATCCGCAATATTGTAAATGTCGGTTTGTTTTTCAATACCGGCAATTTCGTCACTAAACTCACCACCTTTAAGGTATAAAATACCGTTGCTTAGTATATTGTTATTTGTTTTACTGATGTTTTTTCGTGTAATTTTTCTAAAAACATCAAAACGTGTTACCGCGCGGCTTAAAACAAAGTCGAACTGGCGTTTTTCATGTTCAACCCTGCATTGTAAAGCTTCAACGTTGTTTAGCTCTAAAGCTTTACATATTTCGTTAACAACCATAATTTTTTTGCCAATACTGTCAATTAAAGTAAAGTTGCAGTTTCCGAACATTATGGCCAATGGTATTCCCGGAAACCCGCCGCCTGTGCCAACATCAATAAGTTTTGTACCATCAGTAAAGTTGATAATTTTAGCAATAGCAAGCGAGTGTAAAACATGGTGTTCGTAAAAATTGCCAATATCTTTGCGCGATATCACATTAACTTTATTGTTCCAATTGTAGTATAACTCTGCAAGTTGTTCAAAGCGGTTTATTTGTGTGGCGTTTAATAACGGAAAGTAGTGTTTTATGCGTTGCATTAAACTATAAATAAAATAGAATAATTAAAGTTAAATTGACCCATGTCGTTTCGATACTATGCCAACAAGTAATTCGCGAGCTCTAAATAGTTGAGCTTTTACTGTGCCAATCGGAATATCAAGTTCTTCGGCAATTTCTTCGTACGAGTATTCCATAAAATATCTAAGTTCAACAAGTCTTCGGTACCTGGGTTTTAATGTATCAACAATTTCGCGCATCAAAATTCTCTTTTGGTCTTTAATCATAGCCTCTTCGGGGTCGGGTAAGTCCGATTGTACTGCCATCGACGAGTCTTCGCCAATGCTGTCGTTAGGCGAATTACTGTCGTTTGAGTTGCTCACAATGCTAATTTGACGCGTTTTTTTTCGACGCAAATAATCAATACAGTTGTTTGATGCTATTCTGAACAACCATGTGCTAAAGGCATAGCTGGGCGAGTATTGGTCAAGGTTCCTGAATGCTTTGCCAAATGCTTCAATGGTAAGGTCTTCGGCGTCGCTTTTATTATTTATCATTTTCAAAATCATAAAATAAATAGCATCGCGATACCTTTGCATTAGCTGGGCATAGGCATGTTGGCTGCCCATTTGTGCCTGTTGTACAAGTTCAAAATCCTTCTTCGCTTTATCCGAAAAACCTGGGTTTATTTCCATTTTGTATTCCTGGTATTAAACTTATTCGAAATTATAAAAAACAAATTTAATATTGGCATTAAAACATCGAATATCGGAATTAATGCTAAAAACCCTTTTTCCGATAATTTGTTCATGCATAATTTTGTTATTATAATTATAACTATTAATCTAAACAAATATGCTGCCAAGGGTATTATTGGTTGGCTGCTTATTACAAAAAGGCTAATTAGCGACAAATAAAAAAACAGCCTCGACAATGGTTCAAGCATTAGTTTAACACGATGCCAAAACTTATAGTAAACAGCAGTTGATAAATGTCGTTGTTTTTGTTTGCTCCATTGTGCAAATGTTTGGCATGGTATCGACCTTGTAAAACTGTCGGGAGTTATTACCACGCTGGTGTTTTTTTTGTTGGCGTGCTCGTTAATAAACAAATCATCGTCGCCCGAGTTTATATTGTAATGGTTACGAAAACCAGTTCCGTTAAAATAAACTTGTTTTTTGTACGACAAATTGCGACCAACCCCCATGTATGGTTGTTTGCCTATTGCAAAACCTAAATATTGCATGGCTATAAATACAGTATCGAACCTTATAAATTTATTCAGCAGCCCTTTTTGATTATTATACCCCCCGTAACCTAAAACAAAGCTTGTATTGTTATTGTATTGGTTTACAAATTGTTGTATCCAATTATCCGATACCGGGCAGCAGTCGGCATCGGTTAATAAAACAATATCGTTTTTTGCCGATTTTAAACCTATAGTAACCGCTAATTTTTTTCCATGTATAAATTTCCTGTCGGCAACAAGGTTAGTGTAACGCAAATTTTTGTACTTAGTACATAATATACCCAAAACCGTTTCGGTATCATCAACCGAACTGTCGTTAACAACAATAACTTCGTATAACGGATAGTTTTGCGAGCAAATTATCGGTAAAAAGTTTTCAAGGTTTTCCGATTCGTTTTTTGCGCAAATTATCACGCTAACAGGCGGTTGGTTGCTGTTTATGGTTTTAGGTTTCCATAATCGTACTTTTAAATATATAAATAAATAAAAGTATAGCGTAGTTAATAGCGATAACGATAATACTATTAAACTAATTTGCTCAATAATATTTAATTGATAAAAATATTCCTGCACCTGGTATTCTATTTTAAACAATGCAAGTATAATAACAATTTTCGACTGTACAATTGAAATATCTCACAACTTTAATCCTTTTGGAGCTTGTAGCTGTTATATTTTTTAATAATATTTGGCTTTAATAATATAGCCACTAAAATTAAAGTATATTTGATAAATTAATTGCAGGCATTTATTTAACATTATTATAAAGTGAAAATAATTGTTTATTATAAACATTTAAACGATAGTATATTAGCTGTTTTACTAAAACTTTTAGGGTTAACACAAAACTATAATGTTACTGTTATAATACCCTTATGTTGTAAAGCCGAATTTATTGAACGGTTGCCCGGTTACGTAAATAATATAGTTTTTTGCGATGGCAATTTTACCGATTGTAATTTTGTATTCACCCTTGGCGGCGATGGTACATTTTTAGAAGGTTTAAAACTATATTTTGAACATAACATTCCGGTACTTGGTATAAATACCGGGCGTTTGGGTTTTTTGGCCGATATTTTGCCAAATGATATTGAATATGCTATAAAATGTTTAATTAACAATGAATACATTATTGAACAAAGGAGCATTATTGAGCCTGAAATTATTCCAAATCAAAAAGCCGACAAACTATTTGCTCTTAATGAAATTACTGTTCATAAGCGCGATACGTCGAGTATGATAGTTATAAACGTTTATATTGATGATAACTTTTTAAACACATATTGGGCCGATGGTTTAATAATAGCTACCCCTACCGGTTCAACCGCTTACTCAATGAGTTCGGGAGGGCCAATAATAGCTCCCGATGCTAATGTTTTTGTTTTAACGCCAATAGCATCACACAATTTAACTGTAAGGCCATTGGTAATTACAAACTCGCACCTTATTACTTTAAAGGTTGAGAGCCGCGACCGTAATTATCTTTTTTCGGTCGACTCACACTCAATGCCGTTGGCACAACCTGTCGAGATACGTATTAAACCAGGTAATACACCAGCCAGGTTAATAAAGCTTAAAGATTATTGTTATTACGATACAATACGCAAAAAACTATTGTGGGGTATTGATAAACGAAATTAGTGGCTTAATCATAATAATTTAGGGGTTTAGTTAAAAAGAAATATTACATGTTGTAGTTATAAAAAAATAATTCTTATTTTTGACCACGTGCCAAAAATTATTATGGCAATCCTTGGAAAACTATAAAATATGAAGAGAACTATTCTGTTGTTGTTTACAGCAGCTTTATTATTACCGGTTTTATTAAATGCACAGGCTCAGCGATGGAAACGTACCCGTTACGAAATTGTTGGCGGCGTAGGTGTTACCGGTTTTATGGGCGATTTGGGCGGGGGAGCCGGGGCGTCGCATTTTATTGGCGATTTCGATTTCACATCGCAACGGCCCTTGTTAAGTGCTGGTATCCGCTACAAAATTTTAGAACCTTTAGCTGTTAAACCAACAATATCATATGGTTGGGTGTCGGGTGCCGATTCAAAATCGAAAGATAAATACAGGCTCGACCGTAACCTGTCGTTTTATTCACCCATAATTGAACTAGCAGCGCAACTCGAGTATAGTATTATTCAAGAACCCACTACACACAGGTACAATTTACGAAGAGGATCAAAATTCTCGTGGCGGATGCTTAAAATGAATACATACATTTTTGCTGGTATTGGTGGTTTTTATTTTAACCCCAAAGCTAAAGATCAAGGCCCTGACGGTACAGGTAAATTTGTTGCATTACAGCCTTTAGGCACCGAAGGTCAGGGTTTAGTTGAAGGGCGCGAAAAATACAGCCGTGTGCAAGTGAGCTTCCCGTTAGGTGTTGGTGTAAAATACAATTTATCACGTCGCATTGGAGTAGGTATCGAAATTGGAGCACGATATACATTAACCGACTATATCGACGACGTTAGCACTTCGTACATTGATAATTCATGGTTGGCAAAGGTAAACCCGCAAGCTGCCCGAATGGCCGATCCTAGCCTTTGGTCGCCAAACCCCTCGGACACTAAACCAGGAATACCTTATGGCGCAGGCGATCAGCGTGGCGAGTCGAAATATAACGATTTTTATATTTTTAACCAGATTACCATTGCTTATAAACTTACAACAGGCCGCAACGGGTTACCAAAGTTTTAATATTTTTATACTTTTACATAAATTGCCTGAAAACAATATTGCCATGAAAACCTATAAATATATATTATTGTTTCTTATAACCGTAATTGTTTTTCCATTATCATTAACAGCCCAGGGCTGGGGTATGCGAAAATACGAATTTTATTATGGTGCCGGGGCAACTAATTTTATGGGCGACGTGGGTGCGCGTAAAACCGGTAATGTTTGGATATACCCCTTTAATACAATTGGGCCGGTAATAAATTCAGGTTTGCGATACAATATTAACAAACGACATTTTGTTAATGGTTGTTTAGCCCTTGGCCAACTTTATGCCGAAGACACAAAAAACAACGATAATTATTGGGGCGCACGTGGGCTTAAGTTTAACACTTTTATGGTTGAGTTTACCGCCCGCTACGAATTTTTAATTGTTAACGAACGCAGCAAACGCAATGTTTACAGGCAACTTGGCGAAACAGTATTAAAAAATATAAATATACCCACCTATTTATTTATAGGTGTAGGCGCAATGTTTAATATAGGTGTTTTTTCGTCGTTGCCCAGTGGTGCCGAAGAGGCAACTGTTACAAAATTTAACAATTTTGCACCAGTATTACCTGTTGGTATTGGTTTTAAACACAGGGTAAATAAAGTTACAATGGTTAACCTTGAGGTAGGTGTGCGCCTGCCTGTTAGCGATGGTATTGACTATGCAAAAGGCTCCGAAAGCCCGCAATATGGTAAGTGGATTGACCAATACCAGTTTGTAACTTTTAACGTAATACATAAATTACGCTCAAACCGGAATGGTACACCTTGTTTTAAAAGAAGATGCGTATTATAGCAATTTGTAAAAAAAAAATGCGTTATGTTTGCTGAAAAGTTAAAAAGAAATGACATTCAGGAAACTTATCGTAATTATTGCAACATTTTCCGGGTTAAATTTTCAATCAAGTATATTTGCTCAATTTAGGCCGTCGGGCGAGATAGGCGCGGGTATTGGCGGGTCGTCGTATTTAGGCGAGCTAAACAAAATTCCTTTTAATTACCCAAATATTTCGGCAAATATTTTTTACCGTCATAATTTCGATTGCAGGTATTCGGTAAAAACTAAAATTAATGCCGGTATTATAAATGCAAAAGGTATTGGTTATGATACAGTACCAATGCAGTTTTCGACAAAATTTGCCGATTTTAACTTTTTAACCGAGTATAATTTTTTAAGATATTTACCGGCAAACAAAAAATATAAAATATCGCCATATGTAACAGCAGGTATTGGTGTTATGTATTTTAATGCCGACCGTCAACGTTTTGTTTTTTCAATACCTTTTGGAATGGGTTTAAAATACACCCTTATAAACAATTTTATTATAGGTGCCGACTGTATATTAAACAAAACATTTTGCGATTTTGTCGATTTTAATGTTTTGCAGTCAAAAACTTTGAGCCATCATAAACAAATGTCGTATGCCAGTAATACCGATTGGTACACTGTTTACAGTATCAATATTTCATATAAAATAAAATATCGACAAAAATGTCCCACATTTGACTAAATTTGTGCCAAATTTTTAAGAATGTCGTTTAAAGAAAAACTTGATTTAAAGAAACTGCCTAAACATATTGCAATAATAATGGATGGCAATGGGCGTTGGGCAAAACAAAAAGGCAATATGCGCATTTTTGGGCATAAAAGCGGGGTTAATGGCGTACGCGAGGCTTCGGAGGCTTGCGCCGAACTTGGTATTGGATATCTTACCCTTTATGCTTTCTCAACCGAAAATTGGAATCGTCCGCAGATTGAGGTTAATGCTTTAATGGAATTACTTGTTACTACAATAAATTCTGAAACCCCCACACTTTTAAAGAATAATATCCGTTTATCTACAATTGGGAACATAAACGATTTACCATTGAAAACACGTGATAAACTAATCGATGCAATCGAAAAAACATCAAATAATACAGGGCTTGTACTTAACCTGGCGTTAAGTTACAGTTCGAAAAGTGAAATAATACAGGCTGTTAAAACAATTATTGATAAAGTACAATTAGGCCAAATATCGGTAAATGATATTGACGAAACTTTATTTGAAAATTGCCTTTATACCGCTGGTATGCCAAACCCCGATTTGTTGATACGTACAAGCGGTGAACAACGTATCAGTAATTTTTTATTATGGCAAATTGCCTACTCAGAGCTATATTTTACAAACGTACTATGGCCCGATTTTAACCGTGAAAACCTTTACCAGGCAATTTACGATTACCAACAGCGCGAACGTAGGTTTGGGCTCACAAGCGAACAGATAAATTAATTAATCTCCAATCACTCAATATTTTATAATGATCAATAAAATTTCGTTAATACTTGTTCTTGTTTTATCGATAACAAAAATATTTGCTCAGGAACATGACCAAAAACTTTCAAAAATCGACTATTCAAAACCAACCGAATACGAAATTGGTGGCATCACTATTTCGGGAATTAAGTATTTAGACCATAACATACTTACCCATTTGTCGGGTTTAAAAGTTGGCGATAAAATTACAGTGCCAGGCGATAAAGTTACAAATGCCATGAAAAAATTATGGAACCACGGTTTGTTTGGCGATGTTCAAATTTCGGCTACAAAAATTATTGGCGATAAAATTTTTCTCGACATTTACCTTCAGGAACGTCCCCGGTTAAGCAAATTTGGGTTTGAAGGAGTTAAAAAAACCGAAGCCGATGATTTAAACGACGAAATTAAACTTGTTAGGGGCAGCCAGGTTACCGATGATATGATTAACCTGTCGGTTAACCGTATAAAAAAGTTTTATCGCGACAAAGGGTTTTTAAATACAACTGTCGATGTGTCGCAGGTGGATGATACTTTAATGCCAAATACTGTTATACTAACCTTTAATATAAGTAAAAACAACCGGATAAAAATTGAAAATATTGTTATTGAAGGTAATGAAGTGATATCGGATTTTAAGCTCGAATGGGCTATGAAAGATACAAAGAAAAAAACATGGTATAACTTTTTTAAATCGTCGAAATATATTGAAGATAAATTTGAAGATGACAAAAAGAAAATTATTGCCAAATATAACGAAGCAGGTTATCGCGATGCTAAAATTGAATTTGATTCAGTATATAAAATTAACGATAAACGCCTTGGCTTAATTTTAAAAGTTAACGAGGGACGTAAATACTATTTCCGTAGCATTGAGTGGGTTGGCAATACAAAATATCCTTCAGAGGTTTTAGGACATCAACTTGGAATTGAGAAAGGTGATGTTTTTGACCAGTCGGTACTCGATAAACGTTTGTTTGGCGAAGAAAATGCAGTGTCGGCATTGTACCTCGACAAAGGTTACCTGTTTTTTCAGGCTACACCGGTTGAGGTGATGGTAGAGAACGACTCGATTGACCTTGAAGTGCGAATTTACGAGGGTAAACAAGCACGTATAAATAAAGTTACAATTACCGGGAATACACGTACTAACGACCATGTTATAAGGCGCGAGATATATACAAAACCCGGTGAGCTGTTTAGCCGATCCGATATTATACGTACAAACCGCGAGCTTGCAAACTTAGGATATTTCGACCCCGAAAAACTCGATGTGCGCCCCACACCAAACCCGGCCGACGGTACTGTTGATATTGAATATGTAGTTGAAGAGCGCGCATCGGATCAAATTGAGCTCTCGGGCGGATGGGGTGGTGGAATGGTTATTGGTACCATTGGCTTAACATTTAGTAATTTTTCGGCCCGGAATATTTTTAATGGCAAAGCTTATCGCCCATTACCAAGTGGCGATGGCCAAAAACTGTCGATACGCGGGCAAACAAATGGTGAGTATTATCAATCATTCAGCATGTCGTTTACCGAACCCTGGTTAGGTGGCCGTAAACCAAACTCGTTAACGTATTCAATGTACTACTCACGGCGTTCGGGCTACAGCTATTACTCGGGCAATTACGATGCAAGCTACATGAAAGTTAGCGGGGTGTCGTTGGGTTTAGGGCGTAGGTTAAACTGGCCCGACAACTATTTTACACTTTACAACGAACTTAGTTTTCAGCGGTATATACTTAAAGAGTATAATGTTTTTAACTTCTCGAACGGAAAATCGAGCAACCTGAGCTTTACAACTGTTTTTGGACGCAACTCGGTCGACTCGCCTTTGTACCCGCGCCGTGGTTCGAACAACTCGCTTACTTTACAAATTACACCACCGTTCTCGAGGTTTAAAAAAGATAGTTTTTGGGAGTTGTCAGCCGCTGAAAAACAAAGTATTTATAACGATTTTGAAGATGATACCGATGCAGCCGAAGCTGAAATTACCGAACGCGAAACAGCTAATAAATTTGCCTGGATTGAGTACCATAAATGGAAATTTAAATCGGAGTGGTACACCCAAATAGTCGATAAACTTGTGTTACGTACAAATGTTGAATTTGGTTATTTAGGTTACTATACAAAAAAATTGGGTTACTCACCTTTCGAAACTTTCCAGGTTGGCGGCGATGGTATGTCGGGTTCAAATTATTATTATGGTACCGATGTTATACCATTAAGGGGTTACGATGCAGGCGACGAATCCGAAGGTTCACTTACTGTACAGCCACAGGCAAACGTGTTTAACAAATATACACTCGAATTACGCTACCCGCTTACATTAAACCCATCGGCAACAATATACGCCCTGGCTTTTTTCGAAGCTGGTAACACATGGTATAATTTAAGCGATTTTAACCCTTTTAAAGTTCACCGCGCTGCCGGTGTTGGTCTACGGTTTTGGTTGCCAATGTTTGGTTTACTTGGTATTGACTGGGGTTATGGTTTCGACCCTATTTATGGACAGACAGATTCGCACAAAAGCCAGTTTGGGTTTACTATTGGGCAACAGTTTTAATACTTTTGGTATGTCGAATTTGAAATTGTAATATTGTAACTCTGTTTTTAATAAGTAAAATTTAAGATATGAAAAAATCTATTTTAATATTATCGATACTTTTTATAGCGTTTTATTCGAACGCGCAAAAAATTGCTTATGTCGATACCGATTATATTTTAAATGGTATCCCTACATATGAGTCGCTGCAGGAGCAGCTCGATATTATGGCAAAAGAGTGGCAAAGCGAAGTTGAAGCTAAATATGCCGACATTGAAAAAATGTACAAAGAGTATCAGGCCGAAAAAATTTTATTGACCGACGACATGCGCAAAAAACGCGAAGCCGAAATTATTAACTTTGAACGCGAGGTTAAACAATTGCAAAAAAAATATTTTGGCCCCGAAGGCGATTTGTTCCAAAAACGCAAAGAACTTATTGAACCTTTACAAAACGATATTTTTAATGCAATAAAAGAGATAGCAACCGAAGGTAATTATGCAATTATTTTCGATGCTGCCGGTGGTACAAACATGTTATTTTCGGACCCTAAATACGATAAAAGCGACGAAGTGCTTGAAAAATTAGGATTTAAGAATTAATTTATATATTTGTCGTGTTGTACAAAAAAACAAATCAATAATAAAATAAAAAAGATGAAACAATTACTTACCGTTACGTTGCTGTTTGTTGCTATATTATTCAGTAACAATATTTTTGCCCAAAAAACATACAAGTTTGGCCATATCGATTCGAACCAACTGTTATCGATAATGCCTGAGCGCGAAAAAGCTAAAACCGATTTAGAAAAACATGCAAAACAACTTGAAACAACATTAATGAGCATGCAAAGCGAGATTGAGCTTAAATACGACGAATACCTACGTACAGCCGATAGTTTACCACAACTAATACGCCAGGCAAAAGAAAAAGAAATTGGAGATATGCAACAACGTTTTCAAACTTTTCAGCAAAATGCACAACAAGACTTATCGGCAAAAGAAGGTGAACTTTTAAAACCCATTGTTGATAAAGCAAAAAAAGCTATTGAAGATGTGGCTGCCGAACGCGGTTATATATATGTTTTCGACCTTGGTACAGGTGGTATTTTGTACCACTCGCCCGACAGCGAAGATATTTTACCTTTTGTAAAAACAAAACTCGGTATACAATAAATATAATTATCTAATATTTAAGGCCATCTCAATTTGAGATGGTCTTTGTTGTTTATATAAATATGCAAAACCCAATTGGTATTTTCGATTCAGGCGTAGGTGGTTTGTCGGTTTGGCACGAGATAATTAAACTTTTACCAAACGAACATACCATTTATTTGGCCGACAACAAAAATTGCCCATATGGCGACAAGCCTGCCAGTCAGATAATAAAATTATCGATTTGTAATGCCGACTTTTTAATAAGCAAAGGTTGTAAAATAATTGTAGTAGCTTGTAATACAGCTACAGCTGCTGCGGTTGATATTTTACGCGATAAATACAGCATACCAATTGTAGGTATTGAGCCGGCAATTAAACCCGCTGCCCTTAAAACCCAAACAGGTAAAGTTGGCGTGCTTGCAACACGCGGTACTTTTAACGGAAGGCTTTTTATTGAAACAAGCAACAAATACGCTTGCGATATCGAAAAAATTAACCAAATAGGCAGCGGCTTAGTTGAACTTGTTGAAAACAATGAGTTAGATACCGAAAATGCAATTAAACTATTGAAAACTTACATTGACCCTATGGTTAGTTCAGGTGTCGATAAAATAGTGTTAGGTTGTACCCATTACCCGTTTTTGATACCCGCAATATACAAAATACTACCCCAGGGTATTGAAATAATTAACCCTGCACCAGCAGTTGCAGCAAGGGTAAAATATATACTGGGGCAACAAAACCTAAATAATACTAATACAGGTAACAAGTATTCATTTTATGCTACCGGCCGCACCGATGTTCTTAATATAATGGTTAAAAACATTACAGGTAAAAACTACGTTTCAAAAACCGTTACTCTTTGTACCAGCTAGCATACATTAAGTAGTTTTCGGCAATACGGTTAACCATCTCGGCCGATTGTTGTGGTTCAATTTCTTTAACTTTTTTAGCAGGCACCCCGGCATAAACACTGTTAGGTTCAACAATGGTATTACTTAAAACAAGCGCGTTTGCTGCAATAATACTATTTTGGTTAACAACAGCGTGGTCAAGTATTGTTGCACCCATTCCAATTAAAACATTGTTTTTTATTGTTGCTCCATGTACAGTAACATTATGGCCAATCGACACGTTATCGCCAATTTCAATTGTCGATTTTTGATACAAAGTGTGCAAAACAGCACCATCTTGTATGTTAACTTTATTGCCAATCTTAATTGAATTAACATCGCCACGTAAAACAGCATTAAACCATATGCTACAATTATCGCCAATTTCAACATCGCCAACTATTGTAGCATTGGGAGCTATAAAACAATTATTGCCAATTTTTGGTGTAAACCCACGTACCGGAATGATAAATGACATAATTTATTTATTATTTAATGGTAATTTTGATGAAATTATTGGCAAAGTTAATTAATACAGGTGTAAAAAAGGTTTTATACCAAATATAAAAGCGAAAAAAATTAAATTATCGGAAGCCCGTTTGTGGTTTGAAAATAATATTTTTTTAGTTTACTTTGTGTGCCGTTCAAATCAGATGTTTTATAACAGATTTTTGGCTATTTGTTTTATAAAAAAGTTCCTTATTAAAAACAAACAATTTGCTGAAAAGCATTAAAATTATTATCGATGAGTATAAAAACTGAAAGTATTGAAAAAGAGCAGATTGTTATCCGTTTCTCGGGCGACTCGGGCGATGGGATGCAGTTAGTAGGTATGCAATTTTCCGAAACATCGGCCCATATGGGAAACCAAGTTTCAACATTTCCCGATTATCCTGCTGAAATTAGGGCACCACAAGGTACTGTTGGCGGAGTTTCGGGTTTCCAATTACATTTTGGGAACTCGGGTATTAAAACCCCTGGCGATTATGCCGATGTATTGGTTGCAATGAACCCGGCAGCTCTTAAAGCTAACATGGGCTGGGTTAAAAAAGGCGCCACAATAATTGTTAATCTCGACGCCTTTACCGACAAAAATTTAGAACGTGCCGGTTTTAATTATAACCCTTTAGAGGCTCACGCCCAAGAGTATAATTTTATTGTTGCACCAATCACAAACCTTACACGCGAGTGTTTAAGCACTTACGAGCTTGATAACAAAAGCGTTTTGCGTACAAAAAATATGTTCGCATTGGGTATGGTTTATTGGTTGTTCGACAGGCCTTTAGATTATACCGAATCGTTTTTTGAGAAAAAATTTAAAAAAAACCCGGTTATTGTTGAAGCTAATAAAGCTGTATTAAGAGCAGGATATAATTATGCCGAAACTATTGAGGCTTTACCAATAAATTATAAAGTAGTTGCTGCCAACTTAAAACCAGGTATTTATCGTAATATTAATGGTAATACAGCAACCGCATGGGGCTTAATTGCAGCTGCCGAAAAATCGGGGTTACAGCTTTTTTGCGGCTCGTACCCAATTACACCCGCTACCGATATTTTACAAGAGTTGGCAGCACGTAAAGACTTAGGCGTTAAAACATTTCAGGCCGAAGACGAAATAGCAGGTATTTGTACTGCTATTGGTGCAGCTTATGCAGGCCATTTGGCGGTTACAACAACCTCAGGGCCAGGGCTTGCGCTTAAAACCGAGGCATCGGGGTTAGCTGTAATTACCGAACTGCCACTTGTTATTGTCGATGTTCAGCGTGGTGGACCTTCAACAGGCCTGCCAACCAAAACCGAACAGGCCGACTTAATGCAGGCTCTACATAGCCGAAACGGAGAGTCGCCATTAGTAGTTATTGCCGCAAGCACCCCTTCAAATTGTTTCGATTATGCTTTTATGGCTGCAAAAATTGCACTCGAGCACATGACACCGGTAATTTTACTTACCGACGGTTTTTTAGCTAATGGTTCGGAGGCATGGCTTGTACCCGATATGAAACAATTGCCCGAAATAGATTTACCCTTAGCAAATATTAACGATTTACCTTACTTACCATATAAACGCGACGATAAAAGATTAAGACGCACTTGGGCTTTACCAGGTACTCCAGGCATGGAACATCGCATTGGGGGGCTCGAAAAAATGGACATTACAGGTACTGTTTCGTATGTGCCAGCTAACCATCAGCGAATGTCGGACTTACGTGATAAAAAAGTTCGTAAAGTTGCCGAATTTATTCCCGAGCTCGAATTAATTGGTGATGCCGATGCTGAGCTTGTTGTTATTGGTTGGGGTGGAACATACGGCCATATTTATTCGGCTGTACAAAATGTACGCAAACAAGGTAAAAAACTTGCATATGTACATTTTAACTACATTTGGCCATTGCCAAAAAATACTGCTAAGCTATTAACATCGTTTAAAAAACATGTTGCATGCGAACTAAATTTTGGACAATTAGCCCATCATTTACGGGCAAATATTCAGGGCTTTAATTGTGCCCAATATAACAAAATGCAGGGGCAGCCTTTTACTGTAAGTGAGTTGTCGGAACATTTTATTCAATTAATTGAGGAGAAATAATAATGGAAAATATTGAATATAAATTAACAGTTAAAGACTTTAAAAGCGACCAAGAAGTACGCTGGTGCCCAGGTTGT
>CAZJCR010000061.1:0-17007 GCA_964544385.1 uncultured Bacteroidales bacterium | reverse complement strand
TTAAAGCCGATTTTATTAACCGTTTTGCCGACCGTATTAATTACCAGTTCGAAACTAACCGGGTTAATTATACTGTCGACAGCCTTGCAGATATTATACGTAACGAAATACCATACCATATTGGGCGATGGGAGCATATGTGGAGTTGGGAAGATAAAATATCGGGTATGAAAGAATGGGGCAAAAACCGACCCGACAAAGTACGCGGGCATATTAGCAGCCAATTTGGGCTGGGCGGCACATACAAGCTTACAGTTGATGTTAACAACAGCCAAATGGGTTACATACAGGTTAACACGCTCGAACTTACAAACCTGCCTTGGACAGGAACATATTTTAAAAACAACCCCATAACTGTTACAGCAGTTGCAAAACCAGGTTACAGGTTTATACAATGGCAAAATACATCGATTACCGAAAGCCAAATAAATATAGCTTTTACAACTACTACCCAGTTAATTGCAGTTTTTGAACCTTACGATACCAAACATGGTGCAATTGTTATTAACGAGATTAACTACAAATCGGATAAAAGTTTTGATACCGGCGACTGGCTTGAACTTTACAACACTACAAACACAACAATTGATGTTAGTGGTTATATAGTTACCGACAACAATGTTGATAATAAATTTATTATTGCTAACGGTGTTACAATTGAACCAAAAGGCTACTTAGTTGTATGTCAAAACATTAACAATTTTAAAAGCCTTGTTACCGACAATATAAATGCAACAGGTAGTTTGAGTTTTGGTTTTGGATCCGATTTTGAAGTTATAAAACTTTACAGTCGTAACGGTATAATTATCGATTCGGTTTACTACGAGAGCTCCGAACCATGGCCGGCATTGCCCAATGGAAATGGTAACACATTATCGCTTATCGACCCTTATAACGACAATAATAACCATTACAGGTGGGAGGCATCGGCAAAAGCCGGCGGTACTCCTGGTAGACAAAACGACAACTTTAATGGTACAAATATAGAGCAGTTAGCAATTACAAACCAAATACAGGTTAATGCATATCCAAACCCGGTTTCGCAAAATACAGTATTTACCTTTGAGGTAAACCAAATGCAACAAGTAAAAATTGATATTATTGATATTAAAGGTACTGTTATTGCATCGGTATATGAAGGTAATTTACAACCAGGCTTTAACCAAATACAATGGAATACAAAAAGCGGTTCATCAGCAGTTAAGCCAGGTATCTATTTTGCATCAATAAAAACAGCCAACATGCAAAATAAAGTTATAAAACTTGTCGTTATTGATTAACACCCAAATTGAGCTAATCGCTCAAACGATTTAGATTTTGTAAGTATTTCAATACACTTGGTTAGTGAAATACAACAAACTCTACATCGGGGTTAACCTAAGTAAAGCGTTTATTTGCTAGGCTTTAACCACTTAACTTAGGTAACAAAAAATAAGGTAAAATATCTACGAACTTACCTAAATTTAAAGCAATGGTTAATTATAACCATTGCTTTTTTCGTATCAGCAATACGCCAAAAACCGAGAACAATAACGATACACCAATAATTGAAGGCATTGCCCACATCGAGTTTTCGATATAATTAGGCACATTCATACCAAAAATGCTTACAATTAAAGTAGGTATCATTAAAATTATCGATATAAGTGTAAGCTGTTTCATTACAACATTTAGGTTATTCGATATTACCGATGCAAAAGCATCCATCATACCACTTTGAATGTCGGAGTATATTTGTGCCATCTCTAATGCCTGTTTGTTTTCAATCAAAGCATCTTCGAGCAGGTCTTCGTTAATTTCGGTAGTAATTTTGCGAGAGTTTCGTAACCTGGCCAAAACAATTTCGTTCGATTTTATTGATGTAATAAAATAAACAAGGCATTTTTCCATTTTAAGCAATTTGTTAAGTTCCTTGTTCTTTATCGATTTTTCTAAATCCTGTTCAATAACATTAGTCATTTGGTTAATATGCTTAAGGTATTTTAAGTACATATTGCCCGAGCGCATAAAAAGCCTTAAAACAAAATTAATACCGTCGGTAATCTCTTTGTACTGCTCCCTAAACGGCGATGGTTGTTCAATAGCCAATACCTCGTTGTTTTGCAGGCAAAGGGTAAGGCAAAAATTGTCGGTAATAAAAATACCTAATGGTATAGTGGTAAAAGGCACTCCATTGTTCGATACCTCGATAGGTATACGCATTATTATAAGTGTCCACTGGTCTTCGAACTCAACACGCGGCCGCTCGTCGGTATCGAGTATGTCGTTTATAACATCGGGTGGAAGGTTAAACTCGTTTATTAACCTGTCAATTTCGGCTGGTGTTGGTTTAATAACATTAACCCAACAACCCTGTTCGGCTTGGTTAAGTTCAACATAACCGCCAAAAGTTCTGAAAATTTTTATCATAACAGTTTCTTTACATTACCTGTAAAGAAACAACAACGTCCTTTACAGATAGGTTAATACTTTTTTTTCGCAGGATAAGGATCGTCGTCCATAACTATTTGTTTTAAATTACGGTTGCAAAAGTAACAGATTGATTTGAAAAATAACCAAAACATAAATATTTATCCCCAAAAAATAATATGCTATATTTATGGGCATTTTTGACTATAGTTGTAACTTTTGCTTTAATTTTTATAATTTTGATACGTTAACTCAGTTAAAAAACAGCATCGTTATAAATTAAGATACTAACAATAAAAAATGTAACTTACAATTAATAATAATGAATAATAATTTAAGAAATTTGTTTTTGTGTATATTTGTTTTTTTTATAACAAACCTTTTCAGCCAAGACGGCGAAGGTTGCAAATACGATAAATTCAGGGATACTTTAATTGTATTTAACAACCAGGTAATAAATTGTGAAAAAATATATATTGAACGTGAAAAATTTATCGAGGCCGATACATTACTTATAAACCAAAAAGGTTTAGTAATTGATAAGTTTAATATACAGGCAATTGCATTAGGCCAAAATATTATTTTAAGCTCAAATTCGAATAAAATTTTAAAGAGTATGAAAGATTTGGTTACAAATCAGTCGACAAAATACAAGTTTATTTACATAAAAGATATAATTTTGCGGACTACCGATGGCAGGTTAGTTTCGCCATCGGTTAATAATATTAAAATAGTTTTTATCAATTAGGTTATAATGACAAAAAAAATTAAAATACAAGTAAGTTTATTAGTACTTATTTTATTGCCATTATTGGGCTTTTCGCAAACAAACGATTATAAAGTGCGTAAGTGTTTTGGCTATCACCGCGACAGTTGCCCCAAAAGCAAAAACATATATTATAAAGTACACGAGGAGTCGCGAAGTGCGCTATTTGTAAAAGGGCAAACATCGCGTACACAGTTTACAATATATAATGGCCGCGATTACCGTATATCGCTTTGTTGGGACCCGGTTTTGGGCAGCAATATTCAATACAAAATTATTGATAAAGATACAGATGCTGTTTTGTATGATAATTCAACCGACAATTACGCGTCGGAGTTTGAATTTACAGTTACACAAAGCCGCGATATTTATATCGAGATATCGGTACTTGGCGAGAGTTTATTATCGCAAGCTGCTAACAATGACGATATTATTATTGTGCGTAAAGATAAGGAGATGGGTTGTGTTGGGGTTTTAATGGAACATATGATTACACCATCAAAAGGTTTTTAGTATGCTAAAATGTGTTATAACATTTTATTTAGCAATTTTTTTTTCTTCACTTTATTCGCAAGAGTGCTTTAATTATCACCAACAAAATTGTAAACCCTTGCCAAGCAAGTTTACCTATTCGGTAAACAGCAGCTCGGTTAGTTACAAATTTGGCAGTGGCGAGTTGCGCTCAATACCTTTTACATTAATGGAGGGTAAAGATTATAGGTTTACTATTTGTGCCGACAATATTTTTTCGGATATAATTAACCTTACAATTACAGCAACCAATGGCAAAGTTTTGTACGATAATTCGGCTTTAAAATATGAGTTACATACCGAGTTTAGTGTACAAAAAACAATTGATGTTTATATTAACATTATGTCGCCAAAAATGGAATTTGCCGAACTCCCTGAACACTGTTGTGGTTGTGTTGGAATTTTAATAGAGGAGATGGTATCGGTAAAATTAGGTTTTTAAACCTCAGGAATTTGTTTGGCCATTTGTTCAATATTAATATTGTAACCACATTTAAAGTGCCCAAGCGGGCATTGCTTTTTTCCATGCATACCACAAGGGCGACAGGCAAGTTTTTCGGTAATTTCAATTACTGTCGAGTTATTTGCCAAAGGCCCAAAACCAAAGGCCGGAATTGTTGAACAAAAAATTGCTGTTGTTGGCGCGTTAACAGCCGAGCAAATGTGCAACGGGGCCGAATCGTTTACATAATTCATTACCGAGTCGCGCATTAATGCTGCCGACTCTAAAAACGATAATTTACCGGCTAAGTTAACTATATTTTTATTTATCGATTTATCGATAATTTGCTCGCATGTTTTGTAATCGGATTTTGCACCAAGTAAATAAACGTTTAGTTTGGGGTTAATTATGTTAAAAAAATCGACCCATTTTTTTAGCGGTAATTGTTTTGTAAACCAAACCGAAGTAGGAGCAGCACAAATATATTTTTGCGATTTGTATTTTTGGGTATCTAAAAAGTGTATTTGAGCCGGGTAAAGTTTTACCGGGGCGGTAGTTTTACCTAACAATGGCATTAGTAACATTAAGTTGCGTTGGGTTTCGTGGGTTGTATTGCCCCATTGGTGTTTTATTTTGTGTGTAAAAGTAAACGAAAACGGGTTTTTGCTAAAACCTATTTTACATTTTGACCCCGATAATGCAGTTAAAAACCCTGTTGATGCAAACCGTTGTAAGTTTATAACAATGTTATATTTGTTCGAGCGTATTAACAATAATAGTTTAAGCAAGTTTTTGTATTTGTTTTGTTTTTTATCCCAAACTAAAATATTGTTAATATGCGGGTGATTATTAAAAAGTGTTTCGTTTCCGGCACGCAAAGCAAAATCGATTTTCGCGTTTTCTAAATTATTGTTAATAGCCTCAATTACAGGTGTTGCTAAAATAACATCGCCAATAAAAGCAGTTTGTATAATTAGTATTTTGGTATTAAAATTTTGGGTCATTATTATTTTTGATTAAAAACAAAGCTTATAATGTTAGCCCCCATTTGTAAAGCTTGCAGCCTAATTTCTTCAGGGTCGTTGTGTACCGACGGGTCTTCCCAGCCATCGCCAAGGTCGGTTTCGTAGGTATAAAAACAAACAAGGCGGTTTTTATAAAACAAGCCAAACCCTTGTGGGGCTTTATTGTCGTGTTCGTGAATTTTTGGCAAACCGTCGCTAAAAATATAATGCGTGCTATATATCGGGAAATTAAAAGGTAATTCGACAAAATCCGATTCCGGAAAAACTTTTTTCATTTCGCGCCTTATAGGTCCATCAAGGCCATAATTATCGTCGATGTGTAAAAAACCGCCTGCCTCAAGGTAAAGGCGTAAATTATTAACATCGCTGTTCGATAAAACAATATTGCCATGGCCGGTAGCATGTACAAACGGGTATTTAAAAATTTCGCGGCTGCCAACTTCAACAGTAGCCGGCTCGGGGTTAATATTAGTGTTAATGTTTTGGTTGCAAAATTTTATTAAGTTTGGCAACGATGTTGGGTTTGCGTACCAGTCGCCACCACCGCTGTATTTTAAAAGAGCTATTTTAGTATACTGGGCAAAAGTGTAATTGCCTATACAAAAAACAAGTAAAGCTGATAAAAAAAGTTTGTACATTTTTTGTCGATAAGGTAATTAAACTTAAAAACTAACTGCGCTGTCGTCTTTTACTAAATTTATAGTATTACAGGCAACTATTCCGGCAGTTTCGGTGCGTAACCGGCTACGTCCTAAATGTACCTCCTGAAAATTATTGGCAATTGCTAGTTCAACTTCGGTTTGGCTAAAGTCGCCTTCGGGGCCAATTAGTATTGTAAAATCGCGGTTATTGGCAAGTTGCGATTTTAGCGACGGTTTAGGTACCGTTGCGCAATGTGCTATAAATTTTTTTCCTTCAATATTGTTTTTTACAAAATTGTTGAATGGAGTTAAAGGGTTTAGTACTGGTTTGTAGGCTTTAACCGATTGCTTCATGGCAGCAATAATAATTTTTTCGAGCCTGTCGTTGTTAATAACTTTACGTTCGCTGTGTTGGCAAAGTAGCGGTGTTATTTGGTCGATACCAATTTCGGTACATTTTTCGAGAAAAAACTCGAGTCTTTCAATATTTTTTGTAGGGGCAATTGCAATATGTACCGAGTAATTACGCCTGCCATATTGTTCAATTTTTTCGATAACACGTAGTTTACATTTTTTTGCATTGGCATCGTCAATTATACCGCGATAAAAACCGCCACGGCCATCAACCATGGTTATAAAATCACCGTTCACGAGCCTTAAAACTTTAACACAATGTTTCGACTCTTCTTCCGATAAATCGAATGTTATTTTTTTTATTTCGGGTGTATAAAAAACATGCATAAAAAATACTTTTTTTTTGAGCGTGGTAAAGATAACAATAATTGGCTGCAGCTATGTATATACAATTAAAAAATGTAATATATCATGTAAAATAATGAAATACATAATAGTTTGCTACTTTTTAATAAAAAGCCACAAGAACTTTGTTTAATTTGGCTACATTTTAATAAAATAAATAGCCTTGTAGTAACAATTATTAAAAGTATTATTATTAAATGGTAAAAATTGGGTTACTGTCTGATACTCATTCGTATTTTGACAATAAAATGGTTGAGTTTTTTGAAAATGTTGACCAAATATGGCATTGCGGCGATATTGGTTCGTTAAGTGTACTTGATAAATTAAAGCAACATAAACCCGTAATTGCTGTTTATGGTAATATTGATAATACCGATATTAGGAGCGAGTGTAAACCAAACGAACTTTTTACTGTTGATGGTATAAATGTTTACATGACCCATATTGGCGGTTATCCCGGGCATTATCAAAAAGATATAGGGCAAATAATTAAAAACAATAGCATAAAACTTTTTGTATGCGGGCACAGCCATATATTAAAAGTTATGTACGATAAAAAACTCGATTGTTTGCACATAAACCCTGGCGCGGCAGGAGTGTCGGGTTTTCATGCTGTACGCACAATGGTTAGGTTTAATATTAATAACAAAAAAATTAACGACCTTGAAATTTACGAAGCTAAACGCTGAAAATAATAAAGTTAAATATATTAGCAAATGACCGAATACTTACAATTAAACAATATTGTTGGACACATTACCGATGCTGTTTTTATTGTCGACCACCAAGGGGCAGTAATACAATATGCCAATAGTTCGGCTTTAAACATTATTGGTTTTGACATTAACCAAATTATCGGAAAAAGTTTAAATGCCTTTAGTGCCCCACATAGTTTTAATATTAACGATAATATTATCGAAAAAATTGACAACGCGATTAACCAGGATAACCAACTATTTGAATGGTGTATAAAAAGTAACAGTTCGGGTTTTATATGGTTACAAATGTCGGCAAACAAAATAATAGTTAACGGCCATGAACTAATAATAGTAATAGCTCGCGATATTAACCAGCTAAAACAAAAGTTTGCCCAGTTACAGCAAATAAACGAGTTTAATGAGCTTATAAACATAGCATCGTCGAACCTGATAACAATACCCTGTAATTATGTTAACGACCAAATTGACATAACACTCGAAATGCTTGGCCGCCGGCTCGATGTTTCGCGCGCCTTTGTTATGTTATACTCGCCCGACCGTAAGTTTATAAATAATACCCACGAGTGGTGCGCTCCGGGTTCACCATCATTTAAATCGTCGTTTCAAAATATGCCAGTAACGCAATACAGTTGGTTTCACCAAACTATTGTCGATGGAATACCAGTTTGTATTGATGATATGGCAACCGTACAAAAACCCGAGCAACAAATGTTTGCCAAGCGCGGCGTAAAATCGATGCTTTTAGAACCAATTGTTTTTAATAACCAAATATTAGGCGTTATAGGTTTGACAACAGTTTTAAAAAACGTAAACTGGGGAAAAAATGGCGTTTACATGGTTAAAACCGTGGCAAATGTTATTGCACAAGCACTTGAACGTGTCAGGGTTGATTTAGAGCTAAACAAAAAACCAATAAATACCGTTATCAATAAACAAAACGAGGTTGAATATTGTAAAATGCTTTTAAATACATTAGTAAAAACATTCGACGAATTTGTAGCATATAAAAACATTATTAGCAATGCCGATAATGCAAAAAAAGATTTTATTTTAAATAGTATTATCGATAAAAGCAACGACATATTACAAAACATTAAAAAACATAATATTAAATAGATAAAAGCTATTTAATATTTAGAAATTTATTTATAATATATTTTCAATGACAACACAGGTATCGTACCATCATATAATGGACAACATTGGCGAGGCTATGTTTATACACGATGCCGTTACAGGTAAAATAATTGACGTTAACAGTGCAGCTTTGCAAATGTTTGGAATTGAAAAGCATGAAATTGTTGGTTTATTTATCGACAATATTAGTTACATTGACGGTGGTTACTCGGCAAAAAAAGGCCTTGCGCTTATAAAACGTGCAAAAAAAAACGAGTACATATTAACCGAGTGGAAAGCAGTTAAAAAAGATGGTACTGTATTTTGGGCCGAGATATCGTTAAAATATACCATGCTAAATAACCAACAATTAGTTATTGTAATTGCCCGCGATATCACAGCAAAAAAAGTTGCCGAACAAAAAATAAAACAACTTAACTATTTTCAGTTGCTTTTAAGCAATGTTAGTGCAAAATTAATATCGATACCTGCCAATAAAATTAACCACCAAATTGACAATACTTTAAAAATGGTTGGTCAAAAACTTAATGCCGACAGGGTAGGGGTTTTTATTTACAAAAATGGGTTTTCTCAAATTTCGAACACTAATGAATGGTGCGCAATTGGTATTGGGTCGCAAAAAAAAATACTTCAAAAACTAAATTTAGATAATTATACATGGTTACATAAATTTATGTTAAATAATAAAGTAATTTGTATTAACAATGTTGAAAATACTGCTAACGGCAATAATGTTGTACACGCTATAAAGTCGATGCTTATAGCCCCAATTTTTTTCGAAAACATTATTACAGGCTTTATTATGGCACATACAATAAATAATACCGCCAACTGGGACAGCGACAGCGAATACATGATAAAATCGGTTGGTAATATTGTTGGACAGGCCATAGTTAGGTTAAACTACGAAGATGAGCTTAAAAAAGCCAAGGCAAAAGCCGAAGAGAGCGACCGCCTTAAAACAGCTTTTTTAAGCAATATGAGCCACGAAATACGCACTCCTATGAACGGTATACTGGGTTTTGCCGAATTACTTGCCGACCCTTTAACAACCGAAAAAGAACGTTTTGAGTACATTAAAATTATAAACGAGAGCGGTAACCAGCTATTATCAATTATTAACGATATTATTGATATTGCCAAAATTGAGTCGGGACAAATTAGCCTTAATATCGAAACTGTTAATATATGTTCGGTTGTACAAAGTATAGTGTCGTTTTTTAAACCTATTGCCGAGGCCAAAGGGGTTAAATTTATTTTCGAAAACTTAAATATTGCTGATAGTTGCACTTTAAAAACCGACGTTGTAAAAATTAAGCAGATACTTACAAACATTATTAATAACGCTATTAAGTTTACCAATAGCGGATATATAAAATTTACATATAAACCAGCAAGTAATAAAACTGTTTTTATTGTCGAAGATACCGGTATTGGTATGGACGATAATATACAACAAAAAATTTTTGAGCGGTTTATACGCGCCGACAATCCTGAAACTAAAGCTATCGGCGGAACAGGCCTGGGGCTTGCAATATCAAAAAGTTTTGCCATTATGCTGGGTGGCGATATTAATTTAGAATCGAAAAAAGGTTACGGCTCAAAATTTACTATTATTTTACCCAACAACACTAAAAATAATTGTGAATAACTCCTAAGTTAAGTGGTTAAAGCATAGAAAACAAACGCTTTACTTAGGTTAACCCCGATGTAGAGTTAGTTGTATTTCACTAACCAAGTGTATTGAAATACTTACAAAATCTAAATCGATTGAGCGATTAGCTCAATTTGGGTAACACCCAGCCCCAAATTAGTTAAACATAAAATAAATAATTACCTAAGTTATCAATAGTTTTGCTTTGCTTAGAGCTAACCATAATTTATTACATAAAACTCAATAAATTATAGCGCAATAATTATATTATTTCATATCATTGTTTAACATTTTGTGTAATTAATAACTCAAAAATTTGTTATCATGGCAAAGTTAATAGCCTTTTTTACTATTGTTTTATTGTTTACAGGTTGTAAACAAAAAAGCGAACCTCAAAAAATTGTTGTCGATGCAGGCTACAGCTCGTATGTAAATGCTTTTACATCTGGCGTTATTTCCCAAAATTCGGTAATTAAAGTCGTGTTGTCGGAGCCTCAGCCAAACGCGCAGCCAGGGCAACAAATTAGTAACAGTATTTTTGAGTTTACCCCGGCCATTAAAGGTGTAGCTTATTGGGCCGACAGTCAAACAATTGAGTTTAAACCCGACAATAATATGCCGTCGGGGCAACAATATTTTGCAAAATTTAAGCTAAACCAAATTGTTGATGTACCAACGCAATTTAAGGTACTCGAATTTGGATTTTTTGTAATTAAACAAGCAATGTTTGTTTCGTTCGACAAGCTTTCGATACCCGATAATACCGATTTATCGCGTATCGAGGTTTTAGGTACAGTGCGTACCAACGATTTTGTTAACCCGCCCGACTTGATAAAATGTTTTACTGCCACCCAAAAAAACAACCAACTCGAAATAATATGGGAACAAAAACCCGGGTTAAAAACCCATAATTTTAGGGTTGTTGGAATTAAACGAGCCGAATTGCAAACCATAGTAAAAATTAACTACAACGGAGCCTCAATTGGTGCCGATGCTAACGATAAAATTGAGGTTGAAATTCCGGCTATAACCGATTTTAAAGTTATACAGGTTAACACTGTTACCCAGCCGGGTTTATACTTTTCGGTTCAGTTTTCGGACCCTGTTAACGCTAATCAGGATATTAACGGTCTTATTTATCTTAAATCGGGGGCTAAACTTAGGTACGATATAAATGTAAACGAAATAAAAGTATACCCGCTCCAAAAACTTACTAGCACCGAAACAATTATTATTGACGAAAATATACTTAACATAAACAATTCAAAATTATTATCGGGATACCAAAAAAAAATTAATTTTAATCTTCAAAAACCTGCTATCGATTTAGTTGGTACAGGTGTTATAATGCCTGACCAAGGTAATGCTATGTTCCCGTTTAAGGCTATTAACCTAAAAGCAGTTAACTTGCGAGTTCTAAAAATTTATGAACATAATATTGTACAATTTTTTCAGGTAAACCAGTTTTCGGGCAATAACGAGTTGTCGCGTGTTGGCAGGCTTGTTTACGACGGGGTTGTCGATTTAATACCCGATAAGGCTGTAGATTATAGTACATGGAACAATTTTAATATTGATTTAAGCAGCTTAATAACCCCCGAACCCGGGGCAATATACAGGATAATGCTTTCGTTTGAGCGGTACCAGTCGTTGTATCCTTGCAGCGATACTACTGTTGGGGTTAAACCATTAAAACGCCGGCCTGTTAACTTTGACGAAGACGCCTACTTTGACGACGAAATGTGGTTCGATGGTTGGTATAATTATTCCGATATTGATGACCCTTGTTCCGATTCGTATTACAAATACTACAACAGGTCAAAAAGTGCAAATTTATTTGTAAGCAACATAGGAATAATTGCAAAAGAGTGCGCCGATAATGTGTACTCAGTTACTACAACCGACCTTAATACCACAAAACCAATTTCGGGTATCGAAATTGAAGCATACAACTATCAAAATATTTTAATTGGTGCAGCTAAAACAAACAATAACGGGCTTGTGCAGTTTAGCACCAAAGGCAAGCCATACCTGATAATTGCCAAAAACGGTACACAACGCGGTTATTTACGCGTCGATAACAGCAGTGCACTATCGGTTAGTTTGTACGATGTGTCGGGCCAGGTTGTTGATAAAGGTATAAAAGGTTTTATTTATGGCGAACGAGGGGTTTGGCGCCCGGGCGATTCAATTTACATGTCGTTTATGCTCGAAGACAAACAAAACCTGTTGCCCGAAACCCACCCGGTTATTATGGAACTTTACGACCCTTTAGGAAAACTTTACGATAAAAAAGTTAAAAACTCGGGCGTTAAAGGCCTTTACTCTTTTAAATTTAAAACCTTAACAACCGATATTACCGGCAGTTGGTATGTAAAAGTAATTGTTGGTAACTCGGTATTTACTAAAAACCTTAAAATTGAAACCATAAAACCAAACCGGTTAAGTATTGACATAAAATACAACCCCCAAGCCAGTTCCGACAATAATATTGTTGCCAACCTTAATAGCAAATGGCTTTATGGTGCAACAGCAGCAAATTTAAACGCTACTGTCGAAATGAATTATATACCGGTTAAAACCACTTTCGAAAACTTTAACGGTTATTGTTTCGACGATTATTCAAAATCATTCTATAAAACCGACCCCGTTGTTGCGTCGGTAAAAACAAATCAAAATGGACAGGCACAAATTAATTTACCTTTTAACAAACCCAAAAATACACCGGGTATGTTAAAATTATCGTTTAATACTAAAGTTTTTGAGCCCGGTGGCGATTATAGCCAGGATTTTACATCGGTAAAGTACTCGCCATACAAAAGTTATGTTGGTATTAAAACCGACAAAGGCAACAATTGGTTAACTGCATTTGATACCGAAAAAAAACATACAATTGCCTTAGCTGCAGTTGACAATAATGGTAACCCTTTAACTCGTAAAGTAAAAGTTAAATTATATAAAATTGACTGGAACTGGTGGTGGGAAACCCAAAACACCGACGAAATTAGCCGATACCTTAATACAAGGTACGACAACTTAATACTCGACGATACTTACACCATTAATGATGGTAAAGCAATGTACCAGTTATCGTTTCCCGAGCCGGGCTGGGGCAGGTACTTAATAAAAATTACCGACGAAGTATCAAAACATAGCACATCGCGTATTATTTATGGCAGTTATAACGATTGGTATAATAATAGCAGCCAGGCCGATAATTTTGCATCATCGTCGCTTATTATCGAAACCGGTAAAAGCGAGTACAATGTTGGCGAACAAATTGAGCTTACAATTCCATCGGGCGGTGTAGGAAATATTTTTGTTACTGTTGAAAAAGGCGACAAAATTATTGACCAAATGTGGGTAAAAGCCCTGCCTAAAAGCACTACATTTAGCATTACCGCAACATCGCAAATGACACCAAATATTTATATTAGTGCAGTTTTAATTCAACCTTACGGGCAAACTAAAAACTCATTGCCAATAAGGCTTTATGGAATTGTTCCGGTTAAAGTTTTTGATGCCCAGACTAAAATACTACCGGTAATAAATTGCAACAATGTAATTAAACCCGAAAGCAATTTTAATATAACTGTTAGCGAAACAAATGGCAACCCAATGGCATACACTTTGGCTGTTGTTGACGAAGGTTTATTGTCGCTTACCCAATACAAAACTCCCGAAGCCTGGCCGGCTTTTTACTCTAAAGAATCGTTACGTGTACGCACTTGGGACATGTACCAATATGTAATGGGTGCAATTACCGGAAAAATGGTTAACATACTTGGTATTGGTGGCGACGAGGGGCTTGTTTATACCGAAGATGCCGAGACTAATCGCTTTAAACCGGTTGTATCGTATTTGGGTCCATTTTTTATCGATAAAAATAAAAAACAAACACATAAAGTTTATGTGCCTAATTATATTGGGGCGGTACGCGTTATGGTTGTTGCAGGCTACAATGGGGCTTACGGTTCAGCAAATAAAAACGTCGAGGTTAAGCAACCACTAATGGTTTTAAGTACATTGCCAAGGGTTTTAGGACCGTCCGAAACGTTTACGGTTCCGGTTAATGTTATCGCGCTCGACAGTAATATTAACAATGTTAAGGTTGAAGTTAGTACCAATAACATGTTAAAACCTATTGGTAAGGCTCAAAAAACTGTAAACTTTGAAAAACCGGGCGAACAAACTTTGTTTTTCGAGTTCGAAACTGCAAGGGCATTAGGCAAAGCTACTTTTAATGTTACTGTTAGCAATAATAAACATAAAGCTTTTGAAGATGTTGAACTTGATGTACGCGCACCTAACCCAAAAATAACTGAAACAAAATTTGCATCAATAGAGTTTAACCAAAAGTGGGATATCGATTATTCAGCTTTTGGCATTAACGGTTCAAACACTGCCAGTATTGAACTATCGGGTATACCCAACCTTAATATCGATAAACAGTTAGAGTGGTTAATACAATACCCGCATGGCTGTATTGAACAAACTACATCGGCAGTTTTTCCGCAATTGTTCCTTGGTTCGTTTATTCAATTATCCGATTACCAAAAAAACCAGGTTCGCCAAAATATTATTGCAGCTATCAATAATTATAAAAAGTTTCAGTTAAACAACGGAGCTTTTGCTTATTGGCCCGGCTTAACTAACGAGTCGGACTGGGGTACAAATTATGCAGGCCATTTTATGGTCGAAGCTAAAAACCAGGGGTACCAAATACCGGTAAATATTTTCGACAACTGGTTAAAATATCAAAAAAGCAAAGCTGCAAGCTGGGAACGCTCGCAGAATGTTTATTACGGACGTTGGGGACACGATTTGTCGCAGGCCTACCGCTTATATACACTGGCTTTGGCCGGTAGCCCCGATATTGGCGCAATGAACCGCCTGCGCGCCGACAACAATTTGTCGGCTGCCGGTGCCTGGCGCCTGGCTGCTGCTTATGCATTAGCAGGCCGAGCCGACGTGGCTGAGCAACTAACTGCAATCGATTTTATTGTTGAACCTTACAACGATTTTAGCTACAGTTTTGGTTCCGATTTGCGCGATATGGCTATGGTACTCGAAACTATGTGCTACATTAACAATAAACAACAAGCTTTTAACTTATCGGCCGATATTGCAAAAAAATTAGATAATGGATGGCACAGTACACAAACCAGAGCTTTTGCACTTTTAGCCATGGCTAAGTTTTTTGGAAATAATATCGACAACCATAAAATACATGCCGATATTATTGTTAATGGTAAAAAAATTATGGTCGAATCCGAATCGCCATTATATACTTTTCAAATCGACAGTGCATTTATAAATAAGGGTAATATTCAGGTTACCAACAAATCGGAAAACAAGTTGTTTGTTAACTTTGTACAAACTGGTATCCCGGTTGAGTACAACAACCAGCCTGTTAACAATGGTTTATTGCTCGATATTTATTATAGCGATATTAATGGCAACCCAATTGATGTAACAAACATTGCCCGCGGTACCGATTTTAAAGTTACTGTTAACATAAAACACCATGGTACTCGCGACGATTATAAAGAGATGGCTCTAAACATGGTTTTTCCGTCGGGGTGGCAAATTGTTAATACAAGGGTAAGTAACGATGCTATTGGTGTAAACAACTCGGGGTATACTTATCAGGATATTCGCGACGACCGTATTTACACATATTTTAACCTTGACAAAAACGAAACCAAAACATACGTTTTTTTACTTAATGCAACCTTTGCCGGTAAATATTACATGCCTGCAATTTATTGTGCACCAATGTACGACGAGAGCGTTAAAGCAATTAAACCAGGGCAATGGGTTAACGTTTTGGCCAAATAACTTTTGTAGTGTGTTATTAAAAAACAACAACTTACTTTACATAAGCATACTTATAATAACAGTGGTTACTATTTATATGGTAACCCCTGTTTCAATGCCAAAACAAAGCTTTTCGACAATACTTACCGATACCAACAACGAGCTTTTAGCAGCTCGCATTGCCGACGATGGACAATGGCGGTTTCCGGCTGTAAGTTCGGTGCCTTGTAATTTCGAAAAAGCATTGCTTTGTTTCGAAGACAGCTACTTTTATCACCACCGCGGCGTTAACCCGGTGTCGATATCAAGAGCTTTTGTACAAAACATAAAAGCCGGTAAAATAGTAAGCGGTGGCAGCACAATAACAATGCAGCTTGTACGCATTAACAGCAAACATAAATACCGGGGCTATGTTGTTAAACTTATCGAAATATTTAAAGCCTTAAAAATTGAATTGCATTATACAAAATCCGAAATACTTAACATGTATGTATCGCTTGCTCCTTATGGCGGAAACGTAGTAGGCGCCGAAGCCGCCGCATGGCGGTACTTTTCGCGCCCGCTACACCAACTATCATGGGCCGAGTATGCTACACTTGCAGTTTTACCAAATGCACCGGCTTTAATTTACCCCGGCAAAAACCGACACTTGCTTTTAAACAAACGTAACAGGTTATTGCATAAACTTTACATAAATAAACAAATCGATAAGGTTACTTACTCGTTGGCATTAATGGAAAAAATTCCCGAAAAGCCAAGCCCTTTGCCCGATTATGCAACACACCTGCTCGATTATGCAATAAAAAACGGTAAAAAAGGCACACGTGTAAAAACATCAATTAACAAACAAATACAATTGTCGGTATATACAAAACTAAACAACTACATTGAAATTGTGTCGCAAAACCAAATAAACAATGCATGTGCAGTTGTGGTATCGCTAAATAACCCATCGGTTAAGGCATATATTGGCAATACAACTAATACAGGTTCCGATGCATTATTTGTCGATATAGCGCAGGCTCCCCGCAGCTCGGGCAGTATTTTAAAACCTTTTTTATATGGAGCGGCTATCGATGCCGGATTAATACATACATCAACACT
>CAZJCR010000060.1:9808-17276 GCA_964544385.1 uncultured Bacteroidales bacterium | reverse complement strand
TGAGCGAATCGCTCAATTTGGGTTTGACTCATTTAAAACAGTGATGTTTTTCTCTTTGAACTCTGTGCTCTCTGTGGTTATAAAAATATACTTGCGGATTTTAGGATACCATAATTAATGTTTTAGGGTTTATTATAAATTTTTATCTTTATACAAAAAAAATTATAACCATGATAAAAAAATCTGTTATACTGGTATGGGTTATTATAACATTAATAATACCAAAATTATTATCGCAACAAATTGAAAATATGGTACTTAACCCCGGGTTCGAGGAATACGAGAAATGCCCCGAAGGTTATACCAACATGGATCAAACCCACAGGCTTATTCCTCATTGGACATACCCGTCGTTTACAACGCCCGACTATTTTAACACATGCAGTAAAGGCGAGGTTAAAGTTCCCGACAATTTTGCCGGTTATAGTATTCCAAAATCGGGTAATGGGTACATGGGCGCAATACTAAGTGGCTCCGACCGCGACTTTAGGGAATACATACAAGGCACCCTAAAAAACCCTATGAAAGCCGGACAAGACTATTGCGTGTCGTTTTGGTACAAGTTGGCATCGGGCTCAAAGTTTGCTGTTGACCAACTTAGCGTTTATTTTGTTGCCGAAAAAATTGCAAACAGCAATAAAACCTATCTCGACTACCCCGCGCAGTTAAATAACACCGAAGGTTTTTTTCTGGATAATACCGACGAATGGAAACAGTTTTGTCAAATATATAAAGCAACAGGTAACGAGCAGTTTTTTACAATAGGCAATTTTAAAAATTACGATAATACTAACTACGTTGTAACCGGTAAAGACACAAAAAACAAAAAAGGCAAAGCTTATGCATACTATTATTTCGACGATGTTGAAATTCGCCCTTTGCTCGATTGCAATGTATGTGCTTGCGTAACTAAAGGAATGGAAACCGTTGTAATTGACAGTTTTTATACCGGTGGGCTCGACCCCGTTACCGGCCAATTGCACCGTATTATTAACGACGGGGTTATTAGCCTTGGCATTTCGGGCGGAACACCACCATACAACATTGAATGGTCCAACGGTACAAAAAACTTGCAAAAAATTACAAACCTGCCAGCAGGTGTTTATAAATATCACGTGTGGGACCAAAATAACTGCCACTCACGTGGCCAAATAGTTTTTAATGCCCCCATTATACCCGACGACCCTTTTACCGACGGTTTACGTAACATTGAACAAGGGGCTGCACTTATTTTAAACAACATATTTTTCGAAACAGGTAAAAGTACCCTTTTACCACAATCGTTCGAAGAACTTGACAAGGTAGCAGCTTTTTTGGCCGAAGGTACTGTAAGCTTAATCGAAATTAGCGGACATACCGATAGCGACGGCAGCGACGACGGCAACCAGCGCCTTAGCCAAAGCCGTGCCCAAAGCGTTGTTAATTACCTTGTACAAAAAGGTATCGACGCCGCCAGGTTGCAAGCAGCAGGTTACGGCGAATCGAAACCTATTGATACAAACCTTACATCCGAAGGAAAATCGAAAAACCGCAGGGTTGAATTTATGGTATTAAAAAAATAACTTAAAGTATTTGATATGAGATATTTATATATATTATTTTTATCGATAACATGTTTATCGGTTTCGGCTCAAAAAGCATCAAAAATTATGACCGACGAAGTTTTTAAAGCTATGGGCACAACGGTACAAGCCGATATCGATAAAGAAATGAACTCGGCTCGCGACCAGTTTAATAAAGTGTTATTAAAAGATACTGCCGATGCCATGGCTAATTTAGGGCTTGCTATTGTTTACTCGCACGACACATATTCGGGGCACGACTATTTTAAAGGCTGGTACTATTTTCAAAAAGCCGAACATAATATGGCCAGTTTTTCCGATGACGATAAACTTGTTTTAAACGACCTGTTTTTTAGGCAAGATAAAAAAAGACGCGGCCGACCAATAAAACAAAACATGGAGTGGGAGCGTACTCAAATTGAAGAAAAACTTATAAAATTTGTTCGCGAAGAGAACAAACTTGAATATGCCCTTAAATTTTTAAGTGAGTTTCCCAACTCACGTTACGTAAACAACGTAACTCATATTCGTAATTACATCGAGTTTCGTACAGCCGAAAATACAAACACCGAAGAAGCTTTTAACAATTTTCTAAAAAAATATCCCGATGCAGCTCAATTTTCATTGGCATCGGAGTTGCGCGACAAACTTGCGTTCGAAAAAGCAAAAGCATCAAATACAGTAACAGCGCTTAAATTTTTTATTACCAATTACCCAAATGCACCGCAAATTGAGGAGGCAAAAAAAATACTAAGCATTTTGGCGTTTACCGATGCCGCCAAAACCCGAAAAATTGATGCTATTGATAACTTTATGGCACAATACCCAAACTCGCCAAAAATGCCTGAGGCCAAAATTCTTAAACGCCAACTTGTTTTTGAATGGGCAAAATCGGTTAACACGCTCGAGGCTTATAATCAATTTGTTATGCTTTATCCCGAGGGTGAACAATATGTCGATATTTTTAACCTTAAAGCAAAAGCAATGGGGCAAAATTTATTGATGCAATTCCCGTTCGACAATTACCTGTTTATAACCGGGTTCGACAATAACATGCTCGACGATTTTGGCGGCTCGGTTGCTGTTACTCCACAAAACCAGGTTTTATTGGTTGTTAATTCAAAAAAAGACGAATCGGAAATGATTGATAACTGGTTATTGATGCTCGACGAAAATGGTAAAATGCTTTGGAACAAGTTTTTAGGAAATACCTTTGACGATAAAGCTAACAAAGTTTTAGTTCAGCCGAATGGCGATATTGTGGTGGCTGGCGAAACTAATTTTATTACCGATAGTATACGCGGAAAATCGTGGTTATACAAATTAAAACCCGATGGTAAAAATGTATACAACCGCACGCTCGACGGAACCGAGATTGTTACAATGGCATCGTACCAAAATGGCGAAAACATTGTTGGAGGTTATACCATTGTTAACGACACAACATCGATACCCGTTTTACTTAAAGTTAACAATAACGGGCGTAAACTTTGGTCGCGCTCGTTTTCGATGGCAAAATTTATACACCAGCTAATTACTAATGCCGACCAAACAGCATACATAGCTGCAGGCGGCTGGGTTGCCGCTATCGACAAAATGGGGTATATTATTTGGGACAAAATTATGGAGCAGGGGCAAAATATTACATCGGTAAATGTCGATATTAACGGTAACCCTGTTTTTGCCGGCACTTTTAATAACAAAGGTTATGTTTTTAGTGCCGATAATAAAGGCAAACAACTTTGGGAAAACTCGTTCGATATTGCCGATACTGAAAATGTTTATGTTAAAGAATTGGCGGGTTCCGATACTCAAATAATTGCCTGGTGCCAGGTTGGTAGCACAATACAAAGTGTAGCATTTAGCAACAAGGGCGAATTTTTAAAAACTAATGTTTACGATTTACCTGGTGGAATATCGATAAATGGGATTACTAAATTAGGTAGTAACCAGCTTATTATAAGTGCAACTCACCACTCGCAAACAAACGATATAGTTTTATTTAAAATAGGTTTTTAATAAACCAATACATACCAGCTTACCGAGCATTTACAAGGGGGCTGCCCACATTTTATACACCGATAGCCTTTTTTTAGGCTGTCGGTGTACCAATAATTAGGTATGGTTAATACATTTTTAAAATTATTGTTCTCGAGTTTTTTGTTAAAATACTCGGGGCAACTTTGGTTCCACGACGGGTAAATAATTATTTGTGCACCATTTTGCCTAAGCATGTTAACTGTTTCAGCAAGCATTTTTGAACCATAACTTTTACCCCTGTAATCGCTTTTAATACATATACTTTTAATAATACCCCATTTTTTGTTGTCGATAAGCTTAATAATTTGCTTAGGTAAAGTGTTAATAAGTTGGTTATTATTATAATAAGCCAAACAAAAACCGCAAACATTATTATTATTAATTAGTGAAACCGAGCAATTTTTACCGTTAACAGCTAACTCAATTTGTTCATTAGTAATATAGTTTTCACCAAAACAATAATCAGATAGAATTTTTATTTCGCAAAAATGCCGGTTTAGCATTTTAGTTATTGATGCAAGCATTGCCATTTTTTAATTATATTATTTTAGAAACATATTAACAAAAAATAATTATAATAAATAAACCAATTATTACATTGATTTGTATATACATTAAACCAGTTAATTAACAATTTTTAATAAGCAAAGTATTTTATCAGCTATTAATAAACAATATAAAAACAAAGTTTTATGAAAAAAACTAAACTTTTATGGTATTTTTTCTCGGTATTAATAATAATAAATATAATACTGACAGTTTTTAATAACGAAAGCCCGATTTTGCTGTTTATGTTTGACCTTTTACCTGTATTAACATCGGTAATAGCCATAGTTTTTCTTTTTGCCACTGTTAAAAAGCTAAAGGTTTTCGACACAACAAAACTATCGTGGTTACTTATTTTAATAGGTATAGTTTTTTATTTTGCAGCCGAAACAATCTATGGTATTTTCGATTTTGTATTAAAGCTCGATGCCGACGAGTTGTTTCCAACAATTGCCGACTGGTTTTGGTTAGTAGGTTATATACCAATTTTTATGGGTTTGGCACTTTTAACAAACCGCTATCGTAAAAGCGGTTTCCCTATGGGCAGCATAAAAAGGCAAACATTAACAATGTCGGCTATTTTAATTTTGTTTTTGTTAGTAATATGGTTTGTTTTAGTACCAATACTAAACGACAACACTTTAACAGTTATCGAAAAGTTTTTTTATTTGTTTTATCCAATTGCCGATTTGCTGATAGTTACACCGGCATTGTTACTTGTTTTAATTACAAGCTTGTATGGTAAGGGTTTAATATCAAAACCTTGGAAACTTTTAGCCTTTGGTTTTGTAATATTTACTATAGCCGATTTACTATATTCGTATCTCGATTTTAATAGCCTTTACTCGAGTGGTAGCGTTATTGATATAGGGTGGAATGTAGGTTACCTGTTAATTGCTTTAGCAGGTTTTTACCAAATTGAGTTAATAGGTTCGTTAAATGGAGGAGAAGGTAATGAAATCATATAATAACCCTTATTCGCAAAAAATATATGCCATATTAACGCCATTAATAGGCGATTTAATGGCACAGGGAGTTATAAGGTCGCAGGCACAAAAGCTTGGCTTTACCGACGAAAATGTAACCCAAAATAACATTTTACCTTTGTCGGAGGAGATAAAAAAAGGTTTGGTATTGTTTTTAGGTTCTGAAAAAGCAAGCCAAATTGCTGGTAAAATTGCCAGTATAAAATAAACAAAATGGCAAAACGATAAAGTGGTTTTTGTAAAATGTTTATTTTTTTAAAAACTTTTATACCCAAATTGAGCGATTTGCTCAATCGATTTAGACCCAAATTGAGCTAATCGCTCAATAGATTTAGATTTTGTAAGTATTTGACTACACTTCGTTGGTGAAACGCAACAAACTCTACATCGGGGTTATACTTAAGTAAAGCGTTTATTTGCTACGCTTTAACCGCTTAACTTAGGTTATAATAATAAAACGAGGGTGTTAAATATTTCTATTTTTTAACACACTCAAGCTTTATTCAATAATTATTTTCTTTCGGTAATTTGTTTTATTTTCAATTACTTCAATAATAAAAACTCCTTTTGGTAATTGCGATGTTTTAATATTGATAAAACTGCCGGTATAATTACCTGTAAATATTACCTTACCTGTTAAATCAATAATATTTATAACCTTATTACCATAAAAACAAGTATTTATATTAATGTTGTTTGTTGCCGGGTTTGGCCAAACATTAAAATTTAACTTGGTTTTATTAATGGCTTGTGGTAAGCTGTTGCGATACTCGTAAATAGCTTGTTGTGCAGCATTAGTTAATTCAAAATAATTATTTGCAGCAATAATGGCAAAGCAAAACTGTATTGTATCGTTTGGCATTAAAGCAAATTCAGGGGTACTAAGCAATGTCGATACATTAATTGAATCGCCATTGTTGCCGGCATAAATACGTTGGGTTTGCATTGCATACCATTTTTGCTCGCGGGTAAAACTGTTTGTAATATCTAAACCACCATTTCCACCTGCAATAATATCGAACGAATGAGGTACACTTTTGATATTGTTAAGCAAACAAATGCCACTATACATCAGTTTCGACAAGTTCGAAAAAGTATAAAGCAGGTTTAAGCTGTCAATATATCCGGTTTCGTTTGATGTTTGGTATATTAAATCAAAGTCGGCATAAAGCCCCATACGCAAGTTTCTAATCTCGATATTATCAATATTTTTTATTGTATAATAATAAAAAATTGTTGAAGGGTTAATGGTGTTTTTTTGTAAAACAATTTTATTTGTAACTATAATCTTTTTAAAATCGATGGTATCAGCCGGTTCAAATTGGGTGTTTGAAAAATAGTATTTATTGTCAACAAATTGCGTATCGATAGCTGAAGTATTTTTAAAAGTATAATTGCCAACCACTGCCGAAGCCATATTTTGTGGCGAGTACCCAATAATTATACCACCATCGGCTAATATGTTTTGTTTTTGATAAATTATTCCTAAACCATATTTATTTTCGGTATCCGAAAAACCTATTTTCCCATTTCCGCAAACCGATGTTTTAATTGTCCCATTATCAAAATTTATATAATCGGGGTTTACAAAAAAATCGATAAACTGGTAATCGTTGTAGCCCTGGTCTTTAATTGAGCAAAATAATTTAATCAATAAATTTTTTGGTGCATCGTTTTTAACCTTAATTATAAAAGGGTTACTATAATTATTGGTTTGTTGCATCGATAATAATTTGCCTGCGCTAAAAGTATTATTAGTTATTTCAATGTGGTCGTTATCGGAACTTACCCGAATTAAGGTGTTCGATGTTTGCGATAAATAATTTGTAAAATTGCAAGCAACAAATAATGAGTCGCCGGCCATAGGAATTTGGCCTTTGTGGTTAAAAACATTATAACTGGTTATTCGAACCGATGGTAAAGTAGTATCGGTTAAAGCGTTAAAAATATTTAACCTCCCGTATCCCATGTGGTACTTAAAAAACAAATTCTCGGGCAAAGTGTCAATAATATCGGCAGTAATACGTAATTTTTCGGCAACTTGAGTAGGGTTCGTAATATTTAAATTAGCAACTAATAAAGCAGCAGCACCAGCAACAATTGGTGCCGAGTACGATGTGCCATTACCGTAACTGTATGAATTGTTTAAACTTGTTGAGTAAACATTCTCGCCAGGGGCACAAATATCAACTAAAGTTCCATACGACGACCCCGACCACTTATTGTCGTATATATTTGTTGCGCCTACACTTATTACACCATTGTACGATGCCGGGTAAAATTTAAGGTCGGTTTTACTGTTACCCGCCGATGCAACAACTATACAATTCCGAT
>CAZJCR010000060.1:8260-9798 GCA_964544385.1 uncultured Bacteroidales bacterium | reverse complement strand
TGCATAATCAATTATATCTTTCCCCATAAGGCTTTCAAAATTGCTGCCCCACGAGCAATTAATTATTTTACAGCCATGGTCGGCGGCATATAAAACACCTTCGTAGGCACCAATAATAGTACCATTATCGTTGGCAATTTTAATTGGCATAAACCTGCAATTGTTGCTTATGCCGTATATACCAATATTATTATTGGTAACAGCAGCGGCAAGCCCGGCTACACGTGTTCCATGTATACTAACAGTAGCATGTGGGTTGTTATCATAATCGGCAAAATCCCAACCATAAAAATTATCAACATAACCGTCCATATCGTCGTCAATGCCGTTTATTGGGTCGTTGTAGTTAAATTTAATGTTACCAAATAAATCATCATGGTTTAAATCAACGCCAGTGTCAACAATTGCAATAACAACATTTGTGTCGCCCCGGGCAATGTTATAAGCTTTGTAAGCATTAATATTGTTAAGGTAGTACTGGTTAACAGTTAATGGGTCGTTTGGTAATTCGTGCAATTCAAAGGTATAATATGGCTCAGCATATTCAATATCCGAATTACACTTTAAAATATCAATATATTTATTAATATCAACCGGCGTTTTAAAATCAATAATATAAATATTATTTAAACCAGCCTGGCTGTAGCCATTTTTAGTCGAAATTAAGCTGTTAACTAAAGGTTTTGCAACAAAACCATTAACATTAGGCAAGGTGTTAATTATTGACATTTGGTTAAAGTTCGATTTATAATTATGGTTTATAAATTTAACAACCAGTTTATTAGGAATGTAATTTTGAGGATAGCAATAAAAAAACAGTATTATTAATACAAAAGTAAAAAGGGGTTTAAACATAAACTAAATTATTTTGTTCAATAAGTGTATTGTCAGTTTAATTGATTGACAATTTTAGATAAATATAGTTTAAATACCACAAAACAAATACAAATAATTAGATGAAAAACCTTTATAAAAAATCAAAAAAAAAATGTTGTTTTATATATGTTAAACAGTTACATTTAAACAAATAATTGACCAAAACAGTTTTAATATTGATTATATTTGCAAACGTATTGATTAACACGTAAAAAATGAATTGTATAATAATTGACGATGATCCATTAAGCCGGAAAATAATTGAAGGTTTTATTGAAAAAACCGATGCTTTAGAGTTAGTTGGTTCGTACGATAGCCCATTAAAGGCCTTTAAAATTTTCGAGGGCGAAATACCGGTTGATATTATATTTTTAGACATTGAGATGCCAGAGATGAATGGCATGGAGTTTTTAAACACTCTCGATTCGCCACCAATGATAATTATAGTATCGGGTAAAGAAAAATACGCGCTCGAGGCATTTGAGTACGATGTTGTTGACTATCTGCTAAAACCAATTACACTACCACGGTTTTACAAATCGGTTAGCAAAGCACAAACGCGTATGCAAGACCGTGAAAGCATATCGCGTTATCCAAACGAGATTTTTATTAAAAAGAAAAATTCAACATTAGTACGTATTCGATACGAGGAGATACTATAT
>CAZJCR010000060.1:0-8250 GCA_964544385.1 uncultured Bacteroidales bacterium | reverse complement strand
CGTTATTTTAAGCACCTTTAAAGAAAAGTTTACCATACATTTTACAATGAAATCGATTGAAAACAAGCTTCCATCAAGCATGTTTAAACGTATTCATCGCTCATATATAGTAAATATACACCGTATCGATGTAATTGAAGACAATAATGTAATAGTAAAATCGGAGAGCGGCCCCAAAGTTATACCAATTGGTAAATCGTACCGCGACGACTTAATGAACGATTTAAACCTCATTTCAAAATAAAACAATAAATGATATCGCAACGAATGTTGTTCCTACAACACGTGGGACAAACATCGCCATTCCCACTTGGCCTTGAAATTGTAAAAGCCCAGGGCATATACTTTTACGATAATACCGGAAAACAATACATCGATTTAGTGTCGGGGGTATCGGTTAGCAATGTTGGCCACTCGAATAAAATAGTTATTGATGCAATAAAACAACAGGCCGATAAATACCTGCATTTAATGGTTTATGGCGAGTTTATACAAGAACCACAGGTTAATTTTGCCAAACGTATTATTGAACAATTGCCAGAACCTTTTGAAAGTGTATACTTTGTAAACTCGGGTAGCGAGGCTGTTGAAGGTGCCATGAAATTAGCAAAACGAATTACAGGCCGCAGGCAAATACTGGCATTTAAAAATGCATATCATGGTAGCACCCACGGTGCTCTTAGTATTTATGGGGGTAACCAGCTAAACCAATCGGTTCAACCTTTATTGCCCGAGGTTGGCTTTATGGAATTTAACAACATTAGTACACTTGATGCAATTACAAATAAAACAGCATGTGTTGTAATGGAGGTTATCCAGAGCGAAGCAGGAATTATTTGGGCTACTAATGAATTTTTACAAGCTGTTAAACAAAAATGTACCGAAACCGGTACAATTTTAGTTTTTGACGAAATACAAACAGGCTTTGGCCGTACCGGAAAAATGTTTGGCTTTGAACATTATCAAATTTTACCCGATATTATATGCATGGCAAAAAGCATGGGCGGAGGTATGCCAATAGGGGCATTTGTATCGTCAAAAAAACATATGGACATGCTTACCTATAACCCGGCTTTAGGGCACCTTACAACATTTGGCGGACACCCGGTGTCGTGTGCTGCAGGTTTGGCTGCCCTTAATATAATTATCGATGATAACTTGTGCAAAATATCAACCGAAAGGGGAAACCGTTTTAAACAAAAACTTAAACATAAAGCTATTGACCATATAAGGGGCGAAGGACTTTTTTTAGCTGTCGAACTTAAAAAACAATGGCCTGTTATTGATTTACTTAAAGAGTGTATTGATTTAGGGGTTGTTTTTGACCCATTTTTATTTACTACAACAAGTTTTAGAATTGGGCCTCCGCTTACAATCACAAACAACGAGGTTGATATGGTTTGCGAATTGATTATTAAAGCTTTAGACAGATTAGAACCAAAGTAATAATTACTTAATAATCACGTTATTTGCATATAAAGCATTATTAAAATATGATCAATAATAGGGCAAAAACATTTATTCTGCTTTTTTTTGGCACTTGTTTTCAAGTTTCGTTAGTTTCACAAAATATTACCGACTCTGTTTTTAACACCAACATTAATAATATTAATGCCATTGGTAATAAACTTGTACAAATTAAATTTAACGATACTTTACAAGATAGTTTAAACACAATATTTTATAGCACACTAAAAACACTGCTCGAAACAACAAATGCTATCGAGTATAATTTTGATTCGCTAAAACATGTTGGCAACATTACATCTGACGATAAACAGTTACGTTTTTTCACTTACAACCTGCCACGCAGCAATGGCACATATATTCATTATGGTTTTTTGTTAGTATATAACAAAGATTTTAAAAAGAATAAATTATACGAACTAATTGATAGCCGGAATACAATTGATAATCCTGAAAATATTACATTATCGCCCGAAAACTGGTACGGGGCTTTATATTACCAAATTATTACCGAGAAGTACGATGGTGAGAAAATTTATACATTAATTGGTTATCAGGGCAATAACCTGTATAGCAATAAAAAGATTATCGATGTACTATTTTTTACACAATCGGACAAACCAAGGTTTGGTAAGGCAATTTTCCAGATTGGTAAAAAAAAGCAACGACGCATAATTTTCGAGTTTTCGCGTATGGCTTCAATGATGGTTAAATACGATGAGAATTATAAAATGATTATTTTAGATCATTTATCACCATTATCGCCACTACACTATGGCAGTTTTCAACATTACGGCCCCGACTTTTCGTATGATGCGCTTAAATTTACAAATGGCTTATGGCAGTTTATACCCGAAGTTGATTACAAACCCGAAAAAAAGAAACGTTAAATAAAACGCTATAACTGTAATATCCAATTTGCTTTTTTTTGTTCTATTTTAAAGATTATTTGTAAATTGACCATGTAAACCAATATATCATGGCAAATATTAAAAACCGAGTAATAATTTTTATTGTCGAAGACGATGCTATACAACGCGAAATTCTTAAAGACAAACTTATCGACAATAATTCAAATTATCAGGTAATTAGTTTCGAAAATGGAGAGTCGTTGTTTAACTATCTTAAAAACAATAAATTATATACAAATTCGTATCTAATTCTCGACTATTTTTTACAAAATAACAACAATCCCGATGCAATTAATGGTAACGAAGTTATTGAGGTACTAAAAGAGCATTACCCTAATTTAAAAACTATATTATTCTCGGCTTACGATAACGACGAAAACAATGAATTTATATCACTTAAACACCAAGGTAAGGTTATCGATTTTGTTAAAAAAACCGAACATGCATATTCATATTTAATTAATACAATTAGGTTAGATAATAGTAAAACCCAATTATACTATAAGCAAAAAAGGCTTAAAATTTCAATAACTATATTTATAGTTATTTTTATATTATCGGTATTATTTATGTGCTTTTAATTAAAAAAACTTTACAATATTTTTTTAAGTCCACATTTTTTGTTGCCGCCTGTAAAGTTTACGCAGTTTAAACCTTTCAAAATAAACTATTGTTTTACGCAGCCAATCGTAATAAAGTGTAAAAAGTAAAACAAAAGTATTAAGCCAAATTACACCTATATTAAACCATAATGTGGGTATTTTGTATTTACCAATATTTTTATAGGGAGCATAAAAATGTGCCCGTCCAAATTTATTTACTGGTGCTTTATAAATAGGGTGTTTTTTTTGGATAAACTTTTCGCCATTAAAATAAATTTGTTTAATCTCGTTTTTGGCTAAAACCCAGTTCGACAGGGTTTTATTAAAATGTTTTTGTTTAAAAAACAATAAATTTTCGGGTGAACCAAATTTGCTTATTAACTGGTTATACACCGAGTCTTTTTGTTTTGATAATAAGTTGTACCTATTTTGGTATAAAAATATAGAACTGTCAAAATGTTGGTTAATTAAATAATGAATATTCTTATCAAAACTGCCGTGTTTTATTTTATCAATATCGATACTGTTTTTATTGATTAAATTTTTGTTATACAAAAGCCCGTTTTTAAGAACTAATAATTTATTAATAGCTGTATTGGTGTCGTTTTGCGATAAAGCAAATAAAGCCTCGTTGTTTTGGAGTTTTAGCTCGGGCAACAACAAGTTAGCGTAATACGACACCTGGCTCATTTGTTGTTCAATATCAAAAAAATTCTTCTCGTATTCGTTATTAACAAACTGGTTAACGGCTAAAGCCTCGAAACCCCAACGCGATATCATAATGTCGCCAATAATTGGCACGTTTTCGTCGTTTAGTATCGATTCGTGCAACTTGTCGAACTCAACAATTACACCGCTAAGTAGCATTTGTGGCACTAAAATTAATGGTATCGAAATATAAATTGACACAACCGAATTTAAACCACTACTTATGTTTAAGCCAAGTATATTAGCAAAACAAGCCATACTAAATAGTATTAGCCAATAGCTAAAATTAAGGCCGGTAATTTCGAGCATACCGTTACCAATTAATACAAACGATATTGTTTGGATAGCCGAAATAATGAATAGTATAGTTACTTTTGAAAAAATGTACGATGAGCGCGATAAATTTAAGAACGATTCGCGTTTTAATAATTTACGGTCTTTAATAATTTCCTCGGCACTAACATTTAAACCTAAAAAAAGAGCTACAACAACGCACATAAATAAATAAGGCGGAAGGTTCATGTTCTCGGAAAAAACATAATTTACACCATGCGTTGTTTTAATAAAATATTTAGTAAAAAACCCAAGTATTAAAGCTAACAGCGGAGCCTCGAACAAATTTATCAGTAAATATTGTTTGTCTTTAAGTTTTGACAGTGCATCGCGTAAAAAATATATTTTAAATTGTTCTAAACGTTTAGGTATACTAAATGAGTTTTTTGGTAAATCTTCTTTTTTTTCGTTATCGATAGTTTTTTTCCAACTAAATTTTTCCTCAAAATTTGTTAAATAGTATTTATACCATGCTTGAGGTGTAATTTTGCGCTCGCGTATTAGTTTCCCGTAAGGGGTAACTTTACGCGATTCGATAATACGTAAAGGCTGTTCTGTTTTAACGTTACCACAGGTTTGACATTCACGCTCTTCGGGGTTAACATAATTAGCCATTGTTTTAAAATAAACAATAGCGTCCATAGGGTTACCATTGTGTACAACACGCCCACCTTTGTCGATAATTAAAAGCTTATCGAACATTTTGTAAATATCAGATGATGGCTGATGTATATTAATAATAACAAGCCTGCCAATAAGTGTTTGACGTTTAAGCAGGGTCATAACTTTTTCCGAGTCCATTGAGCTTAACCCCGATGTTGGTTCGTCGGCAAAAAGTATACCTGGCTGTCGTATAAGCTCGAGCGATATGTTAAGCCTTTTTCGCTGCCCGCCGCTAAGTGTTTTATTAAGTACACTACCAACGCGTAAATTTTTAGCTTCGGCAAGGTCAAAATCGTCGAGAGCTTTATTTACAATTTTTTCAATTTCATCGTTGGTTAGTTTGCTAAAACATAATTTGGCGTTATAATAAAGATTTTCGTAAACAGTAAGCTCCTCAATAAGTAAGTCGTCTTGCGGTACATATCCAATAACACCTTTTAAATGTTCTTTTTCGGTTTTTAAGTTGTAGCCGTTAATAGTAATTTTACCATTACTAAGTTTTAAATTACCATTTAAAACATTTAGTAAAGTTGATTTTCCGGTGCCACTGCCGCCAATTATACCTATAAGTTGGCCACTGCGCCCAATTAGGCTGAATTTATGTACACCAATTAACGATGGGTTAAATTTATGTTCAACATCAACAGCTTTATAAATAATACGGGTTTTGTCTTTTCGTTCTAAAAACATCTCGTAAATACGGCCATAATAAACCGGTGGCATTATTGATGTTTTAATTACCGACCCGGCCGCAAAAACATAAACTTTGTTTTGTTGTATTGCGTACCCGTTAAGGTAAAGGTTGCGTTCGCCTGTATATTTAAAAATAAAGGTATTTGTACTTTTAATGCGTAAAATCCATACCGTTACAAGTTGTTTTTCGTTGTAAATATGTTTGTAAGGCTTATTATTGTTGTCTTTGTTACCGCTAATTACAATAAGTGCTTTTAAGTCGGGTATATTGTATGGATTTTTTAAAACAAATGTTTCAAGGTTTTTAAAGTCGTAATTATCAATTTTTAATTGTGCCGACAAAACATTTAGCATTTTAACCTCGTCGTGGCCAATCGACTCGTTTTGTTTAACAAACTCAATAAGTTGGATAAAGAGCAAAATTTTAGGCTCTAATTCCATCTCGAGATTAAGTTTGTAACAAATTTTAAGTATTTGTTCGTGGTTCGAGTTTTGGTCAATATCGTCGGTTTGCGACGATGGTAAAAAACTTACACCGTGGTAGGCATTTAAATAATCATAATAAATATTCAGGTATTTTTGAGCTAACTCCGAGTTGTACTGTCGTTCAAGGTAATCTTTAATATGGTTTTTTGCATTACCATTGTTTTTTTCGTTTTGGTAATTTGTAAGTAAAGCAAAAAGCTGCATTAAAGCCTCTAACAGGGTTTCGCTCATAGTGTGTAAGCTTTTGGGTATAAAAAAACCGTTTTGTAATTTACCAAAACGGTTATATTAATTATGATACTATTTTTGCGCGTAGTACTGCTATTTCGTTAGTAATAGCCTCCATTTGTTGTTGGCTTATACTGCCGTCCGATAACGAGCTGTAAAGTTCATTAATTTTCGAAAACATTATTTTTATTTCGGCCATGTCGGCATTTTGGTCAAATTGGCTAAAAAGTTCAAAAAGCTTGTCAAGCGATTCTTTTTGACCCATAATTAGTTTTACCATTTCAACATTATTATATGTATCTTCCGATATATGTGTTGCAATGTAAAGGCCTTCAACCCAACTGCCGGCTAAAACCATTATCGAAACAGCAGCACGGTTGTTTTTATTAAGATAATCGTAAGTACTATAAAACGTGTTTGTAATAATCTCAACTAATTGGTCTTTGTTGTTTTCGGCTTGTTCAATTTTTTCAATAAGTTTATCATCAATAGCGTTGCTAAAACCAAGTTCCTCAATAAGTTTGTTTGATGCGTTCATGTAATCAATAGCAATTTGTTTTTGATTATATGTGCTCGCGTAGCTTAAATCGGCACCATAAACACCAAGGTTAAGGGCTTTGCTTTTTTCAGTAAAGTATTTTTCCGAGTTCTCAACCGGGTTCGATAACGACAAAATATACGATGCACCAATACGGTTAAGCATTTCGGTAACCTCAAAGGCTGTTGGCATAGGGTAAACAAACTCGGTAACATCGGCTTTTACCTGTTCTTTGCCAATTGTATTTAACCCCTGAGCATCTTTTTTTTGTTTGTTGCCCGTGCACGATGCAAAACAAACCACAACTATAATAGCAGTTAAACTAATTAAATGTTTTGTCATAATATTTATTGTTTAAGTTTGTGCAAATATACTTTATTAATAATATAATATTTAGTAGTAACCCTATTTTTAACATTAAAATACTACTTTTTAAATAAAGCCAAATATTATTAAATATTGTAACATTCAAATTAAAATTATCCAAATATTGCCATTTTTGTTTTAAATTTTAATTTATACATATATATTTGCTTCAAATTGAAATGAAAAAAATAATCAACATATCGATTGCCTTAACTGGTTATTATTTACACTATGTAAGTAAAACTGTTTTAACACATGCATTTGTGGTAAGTAATTTAACCACAATTAAATGTACATCAACCCCCGGGGGGGGTAAGTATATTTTTTAGTCCAGCTAATGTGTGTAAAACCTATTCTCCAAAAATTTTTAAATTAATATTATGATTGTTATAAAATTTGGTGGCTCATCAATAGCCGATGCCAAAAAAATCCGTTGCGTTGCCGACATAATAAATAAATACAACCAGCAAAAACCAATAGTTGTTATTGTATCGGCTTTAGCCGATGTTACAAATATGCTCGAAAATTGTGGAAATCAAGCCCTAAACAAATTACACAATTATATCGATACAATTAAACTTATTGAAGATAAACACTTTGAGGTAATAAACGAGCTTGTTGACCCTAAAAACCGTAGCGAAATAGCTGCACATATAAAACTATTATGCAACGAGGCCGAAGAGATATGCCGTGGCATATCAATATTGGGTGAGTATTCGGACCGATCAAAAGCTAAACTATTAAGTTTAGGTGAGCAAATGTCGTCGGGGGTTATTAGTTCAGCATTAAACCATTTAGGCTGCCGTAACCAATTGTTCGACAGTTGTAAACTTATTATTACCGACAACAATTACTTGTCGGCAAGGGTAAACCATCAAATAACCAGCCAAAACATTAAAGCCTCGCTATCGGGGCTAAGTGGTATTGCTGTATTGCCAGGTTTTATAGCAACAAACCAACAAGGTAGTATTACAACACTTGGGCGTGGTGGCTCCGATTATACAGCATCGCTTATAGGTGCTTACCTTAATGCTTCACAAATTGACATTTGGTCCGATGTAAATGGTATGCTTACCGCCGACCCCGAAATAGTTTCGTCGGCATACACAATTCCGGCTTTAAGCTACGAGGAGGCAATGGAACTATCGCATTTTGGTGCAAAAGTTATTTACCCGCCTACAATACAGCCTGCGCTCGAAAATAAAATACCCATAAATATTAAAAACACCTTTTATCCCGAAAACCCCGGTACACA
>CAZJCR010000059.1:5739-17670 GCA_964544385.1 uncultured Bacteroidales bacterium | reverse complement strand
AGCCGTTTAGCCGACAATTACAATATACTTGGTGGTGTTTACTGGCAAAATAAAGAATATAAAAACTCGCTCGAAAATTATCTTAAAGCACTCGAAATACGCGAACAACTTGCCGATGTTATTCAAATTGCAGCAACAATGAACAATATTGGCCTTATATATCGTGACTTAGGGAACTACGATAAAGCTCTCGAGTTTTTTCAATTATCGTTAAAACAATATCAAATTAAAGAAAACCGGCTGTTAGAGTCGAACGCCCTTAATTATATTGGTGGTGTTTACTGGCAATGCGGTAAATACAAAAAGGCTATCGAAACATATAAACGCTCGCTGGCTATACGACGGGTTGTTGGCGACAAAATAGGAATGGCCCGTTCGCACAATAATATTGCACTTGTTTACAAAAGTATGTCCGAGCGCGACAGCTCGCTTATGGAGTACCAGCAGGCTCTTACCATATACAAAGAGATTGGCGACCAAAAAAGCGAAGCATCGGTACTTAATAATATTGGAAATTTATACGCAAAGTATAACGATACCGATGCTGCTCGTCAGTTTTTTATGTTAGCACTCGATTTACGGACCGATATTAATGATAAAACAGGCAAAGCATATTCAATGCTCGATTTAGGAAAAATTTATGTTCAGGAAGCCCAAAATACCCAGGCACTAAAACTTTTCGAAATAGCTTATAAACTATCGATTGAGCTTAAAATTACCGATTTGCAAAAAGATATTCTTTATGCTATGGCGCAAGCCAGTAATAAAGTTGGAAACTATAAAAGTGCTTTCGCCTATTTTCAACAATACAGCGATTTACGCGAAGAAATGCTTAATACCGAGAGTATTAAAAAAATTGCCGATATGCAAATACGGTATGAAACCGAAAAACTTGAAAAAGAACGTAAAGTTTTAGATATTAAATTGTTAGAACAAACCGAGAAAAACCGCCGACAGCTTATACTTTTATATTTCGGGTTATTAGTGCTCGCCTTAGTTTCGGTTTTTTTGGTATATATTAAACGCCAAAACAACAAAATTAAACGCGCATACGAACTGCTCGAACAAAGTAATAAAGAAATTTTAGCGCAAAAAGAGGAGATTGCTGCCCAACGCGACTCAATACAAAACAAAAATGAGGAGATTGCCGCGCAACGCGATTTAGCCGAACAACAGCGCGATACAATAACTTTACAAAAACAAAAAATTACCGACAGTATTGAATATGCAAGCCGTATACAGGCCGCGGTGCTTACTCCCGACAGGGTTATCGAAAACTTACTGAAAAATTGTTTTATACTTTTTAAACCCCGCGACATTGTTAGCGGCGATTTTTATTTTGCAGCAAAAAACAATAACTATACTATTATTGCAGCTGTCGATTGCACAGGGCATGGTGTACCGGGCGCATTTATGAGCATGTTGGGTATAACTATTTTAAACGAAATTGTTAACAAAAACAACCCGCAAAATGCCGCCCAGTTGCTCGATATGATGCGCTTAAACCTTAAAAATGCTCTACACCAAAACGGCCACGACAACTCAACTACCGATGGCATGGATTGCGCGCTCTGCATGATTGATTTCGAAAATAATTACTTACATTTTGCAGGGGCAAATAACCCACTTTACATAATACGTAATAACCAAATTATCGAAATAGCCGGCGACCGAATGCCTATTGGTGTTCATGTTTTAAACGAAACTCCGTTTACAAACCATAAAATCGATATTCAACAAAACGATATGCTATACCTGTTCTCCGACGGATATTACGACCAGTTTGGCGGCGATAACGGGCGTAAGCTCTATACCAAAAATTTTAAAGATTATTTGTTACAGGTAAGCCCGCTTAATATCGACGAACAAAAACGCGAACTCGAAAGCCGTTTTACACAATGGAAAGGCGATAACCGCCAAATTGACGATGTTATTGTTATAGGCGTAAAAATTTAACCTTAATTTACACATATTAGCTTTTTAACAAAACACTTTATACATAGTTAACAATTGCCTGTTAATAATAATAATTGACATGAGCCGCTATTTGCCATAAATTAGCCGGTATAAATATTTATCGATGCCAGTTAAACTCTTTTTATTAACAGCCACCCTTGCAATTAGCACATCAATTTTTGCACAACAAACAACTGCCGACAGCCTTCAACAACGCCTAAAAACCGTAGTAGGGGTTGAGCGTGCACAAACAATGGTTAAACTGGCAAACATAATGCTCGATACTAACCCCGACAAAGTTATTGAAATGGCAAACGATATTTACAGCCTTGCTGTACGCTCGGGAGCCGATACCGAAAAAGGCATGGCCTACATGTTACGAGCAAAAGCATATTACCGGTTAAATAATTTTAACGATGCTGGCAGTAATGTTGACAAAGCTATTGAACAGTTTAGTAAAATTAAAGACAAAGAAAACTACTCGCTGGCAATAGCTATGCATGGGCATATTAGCTGGAAAAACAAAAACTACAAATTAGCCAACAATTACTATACACAGGTTTTAGATATCCAAAAAAAACTAAATAACAACAACCTGTTAGTACAAACATACCAACATATTGGCATTAATATGCGCGATTGGGGCAATAGCGACAACGCGCTTAACAGCTTTTACAAAGCAATTGAACTGGCCACCACTATTAACAATAACGCTTTAAAAGCATCGACATTAAATTTAGTTGCCGGTGTTTATTGGAAACAAGGTAACTACCCGGCTGCACTTAAAAACTATACACAATCGCTCGAACTGCTCCAAAAAACCGACGATTTAACTCAAATAGCAGCATCGTTAAACAATATAGGTATTGTTTATAAAGACATGGGCAATTTTGATAAAGCTGTAGAGTACCATTTAAAATCGCTCGACATAAAAAAACAAATTGGTAACATAACCGACATTGCATACTCGCTCAATAATATTGGCAACGTTTATTGGCGAAAAGGTAACTACAACCTGTCGTTACAATACTATTTACAGTCGCTCGAAAAACGTTTGGCTTTGTCCGATTCGGTTAACATTGCCGCATCGTACGACAATATTGGCAACGTTTACAAAGCAATGCTAAATTATAACCAGTCAATAAACTATTATACAAAAGCACTCGAAATACGGAAAACTGCTAATTTACTTGCCGATATGGCAAACTCGTATAACCAGCTTGGCAGTGTATACCTATTGCAATCGAAATACGATGTTGCACTCGATTATTATTTACAGTCGTTACAAATTCGACAAAAACTAAACAATAAAGCGCAAATAGCATTATCGTACAATAATATAGGTATTATATATCAGGAACTCGAAAACTACCATCAGGCAATTACCTACCACAATAAAGCCCTCGACATTTATCGTGGGCTCGATAATCTTGGGCAACAGGCAGTGTCGTTAAACTACTGCGGAAACGCCAATTATAAAGCAAATAACCTTAGCTTAGCTTTAGATAATTACATGCAAGCTTTACGCATACGCCAAAACATGGCCGACAAAGTTAGTATAGCCGCATCGCTAAACAATGTAGGCCTTGTTTACCGCGATATGGCCGACTACCAAAAATCAACCGGTTTTTTTAACGATGCACTGTTATTATATTCCGAAACCGGAAATAAACATGGGCAGGCTACAGTTCTTAATAACTTAGGCGACGTTTACGAACGCGGTAATAATATTGACAAGGCATTAAAAAATTATATCGATGCCTGCAAAATACAATCGCAAATTGACGATACTCGCGGCTTGGCAATTACTACACTTAATTTAGGGCAACTTTATCTTAATCAAAAAAAATACAATAAAGCAGCTGAATACCTAATAATGTCGGAAAAACTATCGCTTAAAACCGACGACCGTGAACTAAAAAAGAATATTTATAACGACTCGTACAAGCTTTATAACCAAACTGGTAATTTTAGCAAAGCACTATATTATTTTATAAAATACTCGGTTCAAAAAGACTCGATACTTAACACCGAAAACTCGAAACGGATTGCCGAACTGCAAATACGGTTCGAGACAAATGTTAAACAAAACCAAATTGAGCGGCTTACCGAACAACAAAAAATTAACAGCATTAAAATAAAATCGCAGCGCATTATTGTAATTTTGCTTGCTATTGCCCTTGTACTATCGGTTACAGCTATTGTTTTGCTTTATATATTGTTCCGCAATAAAAAACGCACCAATATTATGCTCGAGAAAGTATTCTCGGTTATTGCCCACGATTTTAGAAGCCCACTGTCGGCTATTTACAATATTACCGAATTGCTGAATAATAAAAACTACAAATTAAGCAAAACCGAGTACTCAACACTTGTTCACCATGCCGAGGGCATGGCTCGCACTGTTATGGAACTGCTCGATAACCTGCTTATGTGGGCCCGAAAACGTAAAGGTATTATCGATTACAACCCTCAAAACATTAACCTGTCGAATGTTTTATTACAAAATATCGAGATGCTCGATATTTTGGCTCGTAACAAACAAATTACAATTGTTAACAATATTGAACCCCAACACTCGGTTTTTGCCGACATTAACGCGGTATCGCTAATTTTTAGGAACCTTATTGGAAACGCAATTAAATTTACACAACCAAACGGGCAAATAGTAATTTTTAGCACACAAAACAACAATAAAATTACAATAGGCGTACAAGACAATGGCGTAGGGTTGTCGGCCGACAAGCTTAAAAAATTGTTAAAAAGTAAAAATGCTGTATCGGAGCCCGGTACTGCCAACGAACAAGGTACCGGAATGGGGCTTAAACTTTGTAACGAGTTTGTTACTATTAACAAAGGCAGTTTTTGGGCCGAAAGTATCGAAAACACTAAAACCACATTTTACTTTAGTTTGCCCAAAAGTTAAACAATATTATTTGTATAGCCTTAACAGGGTACATGTATAAGTAAATGCCAACAATAAAACCCCAATTATAAAGTTTTACAGCATTTAACCGTTTACCTTTTTTAATAGGTTATTTATAAAATATTGCCCAATTTTGTGGCTTATAAATTCGATAAAAAAAATTTAAAATATGTCAGTTCATAAAGAAGTAAAGGTAGTAACTACCCACGTGCTTAGCGCGATGAAACAGCGCGGCGAAAAAATTTCGATGTTGACAGCCTACGATTTTAGCCTTGCAAAATTAGTCGACACTGCTGGTATCGATGTTATTTTAGTTGGCGATTCAGCGTCGAACGTGATGGCCGGATATGAAACAACCCTGCCAATAACCCTCGACAACATGATTTATCATGCCGCCTCGGTAGTGCGCGGGGTTAAACGGGCTTTAGTAGTTGTTGATTTACCCTTTGGTACATACCAGGGAAACTCAAAAGAGGCATTACATTCGGCAATACGCATAATGAAAGAAACCGGTGCTCATGCAGTTAAAATTGAGGGTGGACAGGAGATTAAAGAATCGGTTACCCGTATTTTATCGGCCGGAATACCGGTTATGGGCCATTTAGGCCTTACACCGCAATCGATACACAAATTTGGTACATACGTAGTGCGGGCAAAAGAAGAACAAGAGGCACAACAACTAATTGAAGATGCAATTTTACTCGAACAATTAGGCTGCTTTGCAATTGTTATCGAAAAAGTGCCGGCTAAACTTGCCGCAATAGTTGCATCAAAAGTTAAAATTCCGATTATTGGCATTGGTGCCGGTGGTGGAGTCGACGGACAGGTACTTGTTTTACACGATATGTTGGGCATTAACAAAGAGTTTTCGCCAAGGTTCTTGCGTAGGTATTTAAACCTTGCCGAGCAAATTGATACCGCTGTTAAAGGATATATTAATGATGTTAAAAGCTGTGATTTTCCGAACCAAAACGAGCAATACTAAAACCAGCCATGCAGCAGATACAGGTTTTATACGAGGATAACCATATTATTGCTATCAATAAAAATGTATCGCAACTTGTACAAGGCGACAAAACAGGCGATACACCGTTAGCAAACTTAGTTGCCGATTATATTAAAGTTAAGTACAATAAGCCCGGAAACGTTTTTGTAGGTGTAGCCCATCGGCTCGACCGCCCTGTTAGTGGCGTGGTTTTATTTGCACGTACCAGCAAGGCTCTTGAGCGTTTAAACAAAATGTTTAAAGACAAAAACCAGCTCGACAAAATTTATTGGGCAATTGTTAAAAACAAACCCAATAATTTACAAGGCGAACTGGTCGATTTTTTGTCGCGTAACGAGAAATTAAACAAATCGTTTGTTTGTAAACCCGAAACACCTGGCGCAAAAGAGGCACGTTTACAATACAAGCTTATTGGCCAGTCGAATGGTTACTTTTTGCTCGAGATAAAACTAATTACCGGACGGCATCACCAAATTAGGGCACAATTAGCAGCTATGGGCTGCCCAATTAAAGGCGATTTAAAATACGGTTTTCCGCGTTCGAACCCCGATGCCGGTATTAGTTTGCATGCCCGTAAAATAGTTTTTTTGCACCCGGTACAAAAAAACAATGTCGAAATTATTGCGCCTGTGCCCGACAATAACCTTTGGAAGTTTTTTGAACAAAATGTTAAATAGTTTTAAAAAAAATATTACTTTTTTTTTGTTGCTAACAGTTTATGTTAATTTAAATGGTCAGTTGTTAATTAAACACACCGATACCGAAACACTTGTAAACAAAAACTTTTTAGGACTTAAGCCTAATTTATTGGTAACAAGCATAAGCTACAAAGGTTACAGCAAATCAATAGCATCGTTTGTGGCAGGTACGCAATATTTGTTTGTTAAAAGCGGTATTATTTTGTCGACAGGCATAGCGGCCAATGCCGATGGCCCAAACCAAAGCAATTGTACCGGCAGTAAGTTAGGAACAGTTGGTTACCAGCCGTTAAGCCTTTTGGCAAATAATACAACTTACGATGCTGCTGTTTTAACAATAAGTTTTATTGCTACAACAAACCAAGTGTCGTTTAACTATATTTTTGCATCCGACGAATACCCCGAGTACGTAAATAAAGGTGTTAACGATGTTTTTGCCTTTTTTATATCGGGACCAGGGTACAAACAACCAAAAAATATTGCACTAATACCCGATACCGATATTGCTGTTTCGGTTGATGGAGTTAACCACCTTACTAACAGTAAATATTATATCGATAATAAGTTTTGGGACACCAATAATTTAACAGCTTTAAAAAAAAACGAAGTTGAGGCCGAGCGGGCATATTCGTTCGGTTTCGACGGTTTTACAACACTTTTTACGGCAAAAGCAAACGTGCAGCCTTACAATAATTACACTATAACAATTGCCATTTCCGATGTTGGCGACAGCGATTACGATTCGGCAGTTTTGTTACAAAAAGGCTCGTTTACAAGCAATGGTACCCCGGCAAACGCTGTAACCTTATTTACCAACAATATTAACATGCTTGGTAACGACATAAGTTTTGATTCAACAAAAACCGATACTGTTAGGTTCGAAAAGGCAATAAATTTTGCAACCAATTCGGTTATACCTGTCGATACATCGTTAATATTTATCAATAATCTTACAAATTTGCTTAAAAAATATTTTACACTTAATATGGTAATTACAGGGCACACCGACAATGTTGGTACTGCACAGTATAACATGGAGTTATCGCTAAAGCGTGCCGAAAGCATTAAGCAAATTATTGTTGAAAATGGTATTATCCAAAACCGTATAATAACTAAGGGCATGGGTCATACAAAAGCCACCAGCACTAATAAAACCCTAACAGGCAAAAGCCTGAACCGAAGGGTGGAGTTTACAATATATTAAGTGATATTTTTACACTAACCTAAATATTGCAGCAAAATAAATTATTATATTTGATGTTCAAAATAAAAATTTATGAAGCCATTGGTATTAAAAGGGAGTGAAATTGATTTTGCTATTACACTCGATAAAAGCCTGCCATTGTTTAAAATTAGTGGTAAATCGCGCCCCGAGAACGTTGTCGATTATTTTGAACCGGTTTTTGACTGGCTTAATAAATACATACAGCAACCGCTCAACGAAACTATATTTAAATTCGATGTCGAATACTTTAACTCGTCGACAGCAAAAGTGTTGCTTCGTTTGCTTGTTAAGCTTGAGGAGTTACTTAATAATGGTTTTACGGTTAAAGTTGAGTGGCATTACCGTGCCAACGACGAAGATATGATGGAGGCTGGCGAAGACCTTGAATCGCTGGTTGACATACCGTTTGGTTACTATGAGTACAATTAGTTTAGTTTGTTAACTAAAAAAAAGCTTTTATATAACTCACATTATGCACTAACAAATTGCCTGTTAAATGTAAATTAATGATATAAAAATATAATAAACCAATAAGGTTGTTTATTGATATTACATTTGTCAGCAATTATAAAAAACTAAATAAACAAATGAAAAAAATTATTACTACCGATATGGCGCCTAAAGCAATAGGCCCATATAGCCAGGCAGTTTTTGCCGATGGCACATTGTACATTTCGGGGCAATTACCAATAAACCCCGAAACCGATTTGATGGCCAGTGGAATTGAGGAGCAAACAAAACAGGTGCTCGAAAATATTAAGGCTATTTTAACCGAGGTTGGTTATAATATGGACGATGTGGTAAAAACAACCGTTTTGTTAAAAGATATTGACGATTTTGCAGTAATGAACAATATTTACGCGCAGTATTTTACCACAAAATACCCTGCCCGGGCAACATACCAGGTTGCATGTTTGCCAAAAAACTCACTTATCGAGATTGAAACTATTGCTTATAGGAAGAGTATATAAAAAAAAAGCACCATTTTTTGGTGCTTTTTTTATATTTTATTTCAATCTTATTCCGAAACAACTTCGAAATTCAAATCAAATTCAACCTCTTTGTGCAGTTTAATTTTAGCTATGTAACTACCAATTTCTTTAATACTTTCGCCTTTAACAAGAATGTTTTTGCGGTCGATAGCAAAACCTTCTTTAATAAGGGCTTCCGAAATTTGGATATTGTTAACCGAGCCAAAAATTTTACCAGTTGAGCTTGTTTTAGCACCAATAGTAATTTTTACATCGGTAAGTTTTTCTTTTATCACGTTAGCTTCGGCTTTAATTTTAGCCTCTTTATGTGCACGTTGTTTAAGGTTTTCGGCTAATATTTTTTTTGCCGATTCGTTAGCAACAACAGCAAAACCTTGTGGAATAAGGTAATTACGGCCATAACCATCGCGAACCTTAATAATCTCGTTTTTATAGCCTAAGTTGGCAATATCTTGCTTTAATATAATTTCCATGTCCTAACCCTCCAATTATTTTAGCATATCGGCAACATATGGGAGCAATGCCAAATGGCGAGCCCTTTTTACGGCAACCGATACTTTACGTTGATACTTTAATGATGTTCCGGTGATACGGCGTGGAAGAATTTTACCTTGCTCGTTTAAAAATTTTTTCAAAAATTCAGGATCTTTATAATCAATGAATTTAATTTTGTTCTTTTTAAAACGGCAATATTTTTTCTTTTTAATATCAACACTTGGTGGTGTTAAATACCTTATTTCTGATTGATTTTGTGCCATGGCTTAAACCTCCTCTTTCTTATCTTGTTTCAAACTCCTTTTTTTGTTTGCATACTCAACAGCAAACTTGTTCATTTTGGTTGTAAGGAACCGCATAATGCGTTCATCGCGACGGAACTCTATCTCGAGTTTGTCAATTTTTGCACCTTCAACCTGAAACTCAATCAGGTAATAAAATCCTGTCGATTTTTTTTGGATAGGGTAGGCCAGTTTCCTTAAGCCCCAATCTTCCTCGTGCACTATTGTGCCTTGGCTGGCATTTATTATGCCTTTAAATTTGTCAACCGCTTCCTTCATCTGTGCTACAGACAAAACGGGATTTGCAATGAAAACGGTTTCGTAACTGTTCAACATAGCTTTTTAATTTTTAAATGTTTAAACTATTTTCGGGCTGCAAATGTAGCATTATTTGCGACATTGTCAAATGTTTATATCTATTTTTTTGGCCAAATTTGTTTGCCGTTTTGTTTTTTGTAATTGTTTTAGCTTAGTTGTTTAATTTACCTGTTTTATTTAGCCTTTTGCCCTGTTGGTTTATTTGTTTTGTTGCTTTTATTTGGCAAGCATAATATTGTACATCGTTTTATTTAAAATTTTAATACTTTATTATGCGTTTTATGATAATTGTTTTTGCATTGCTGGTTTTTAGTTGCTCGCCAAAAATTTACGAAACTACTAAATGGCAGCAGTTTCCGGTTAATGCCGATGGACGGGCTGTTGAGTGGAGTGTGCCATTAAGGTTTTTCGACAAAACAACACAGTTAAACTACGATGTGTCGAACGACCTTAATAATTTGTACTTAGCAGTGCGTACAACCGATAAAAATACGGTACAAAAAATTATTGCGTCGGGCTTGGTTTTTAGTATCGATACTTTTTTAAACAACCAAACCTTTCCGTTTTCGGTAGCTTATCCTATACATGGTTTTATGGGGCATAACCCAAATTTAAAAAATTCGCAACCTTTTATTAATGGGCAAAACACTGATATTAAAAACCCCGGTTTTAGCGATAACAAACAAACTAATAACAACAATAAATTACCAGAGCATGATGATGGTTTTATAAATAACCAGATACCCGAGTTAATGTTACTTACAGGTTTTAATAATATAGGCAACGGGCAAAAAACTATTTTGGCATCTGAGTCGCAAAGTATTAAAGCTAAATATGTTACCGATAATTCGGAGGTATTGTTTATGGAGCTAATTATTCCTTTTGATGCATTTTTAAAAAATAAACTTTTAGCTGCCGATTCGTTAACAGTTTTAACATTTAAATTTGAATATAACAATTTAGTTATGAATGATATGCAGCAAGGGCCACCTAACGGTAATAGAGGTAAAAACCCCGGTGGGCCACCAAGTGGCGGTGGATTAAATGGCGGACAAATGGGAAATATGATGCATGGAGGAATGGGAGAGGCTCCCGGCGGTGAACATCATAATATACCCGATAACCAAAATAAAGGCACTAAAACCGAGAAGGTTTTTAAACTAAGGCTAATGTATAAATAATTTAAGGCAAGTTTCTTTTCATATATAAAAGTAGTTTGAGTTTAGTAATTACGGGGTTGCATTTATAAAAAAGTGCATTTTAAATTCATGGTTAAAATTGAGCGATTCGCTCAATTTGGGTATTAAGCTTTATGTAAACTTTTTTTTTTGCAACCCCGTTTTTTTATTGATTAATTAGTTTCATATAGTTGCACGTTAGTTTTATAAAACTTTATTTATATCGATTGAGCTATTAGCTCAATTTGGGTATAAATGTAAATTTTGAGTACGTTTTTTCTTTTGTTTACACTATTTATTAGCTATTTTGCAGGCAGTAAATAATTGAGAAAGCCATTTTGTTATGTTAAAAAAGTTGTTTTTCCTTTTTTTAATTTCACTGCATTTTTTTTCGTTTGCACAATTACGTTTAGATACATTAAACTGGCGATCGCCGGTTGATATACCCATATCGTTGTCGGGCAATTTTGCCGAGTTGCGCAGCACACATTTCCATGCCGGTATCGACATTAGAACTAACGGGCGCGAGGGTTACAAACTATACGCGGTTAACGACGGATACATATCGCGCATTAAAGTTACCCCGGGCGGTTACGGCCAGGCATTGTACATTACTCACCCCGACGGGTTTACATCGGTATATGCACATTTAAAAGAGTTTAATATACAAATCGAAAAATATACAAGGGTACAACAATACAAGCAACAATCGTTTATTGTCGATTTGTTCCCCGATAAAAACGAACTGACAGTTAAAAAAGGCGATATAATTGGTTTGTCGGGTAACTCGGGTTCGTCAATGGGTCCGCATTTGCATTTCGAGATTAGAGACACAACCAAACCGCAGACACTACCG
>CAZJCR010000059.1:0-5729 GCA_964544385.1 uncultured Bacteroidales bacterium | reverse complement strand
ATTTGCATTTCGAGGTGCGCAAAACATCAACTGCAGCGCCTTACAACGGGCTTTTTTTAGGTTACGATATAAAAGATACTATAAACCCGGTTATGTACAATGTTGTTTTTTATCCTTACAAAAACGGCAGTTTGGTAAACTCAAAAAACACAAAACAAACTATAAACCTGCGCAAAACAAATGGTTGTTATAAACTTGCTAATACCGACACTGTTTATGTTAGCGGCCAGGTTGGCATTGGTTTAAAGGTTAACGATTTTATTAACGGGTCGCAAAACAGGTGCGGGGTTTATAATGTAAAAATGATAGTAAACGGGCAGGTGTATTTCGAATCGCAATTCGATAATGTTCCTTTTAGCGAAGCCCGATACGTGTTATCGTATATGGACTACCAAGAGAGCGAGCTTTATAATAACCGGCTGCATAAACTGTTTGTCGACCCAAATAATAATGCATCGGTATATAAAAACCACATAAACCGTGGTATATTAACTGCCGACAGTAATTTGGTTAAAAATATCGAAATTATAACAACCGACGCGGCCGGTAACGCATCAAAAACCAAAATGGTATTAAAATTTACTGATAACTACAATATTGAAAATATAACAAATAACAATAATTATATAGCCACCTGGCACCGCCCTTTTGTTTTCGATACTATTGGTGTAAGCATTGTAATACCTAAAAATGCACTGTACGATACCTTGTTTTTTAAGTTTAATATCGATACTGTTTTAAAAAACGGCAACTATACTCCATTTTATAATATCCATGAGCCTGGAGTAGCATTGCACAGGCCTTACGATTTAAAAATTGCAGTTCCGGTTGTCGATTCGGCTTTGGCAACAAAACTTGTTGTTGCAAAAAAAACAAAAAACGGATATGCTACCTATGGAGGCCAGTTAAACAATGGTTTTATTGATGCCCGTCCGCGCGAGTTTGGTAGTTTTACTGTAATTGCCGACACTGTTTCGCCAACAATTGAACCTTTACGTGCTTTACGCGACCGTACAAACCTTAAAGGTATCGATACTTTGTTTTTTAAAGTTGACGACAATTTAACAGGTATTGTTGACTACCGCGCCACAATTAACGGGCAATGGGTTTTGTTACAGTGGGACCCTAAAAATAAGCTAATGTATTATATTGTCGACGAATTTATGCCCGCCAGTGGTAATGTAACGCTCGAGTTAAACGTGGCCGACGAGCGTGGCAACCAAACAAATTTTAGCCAAAACTACTATATCGACACATTATAAAATGCAACAAACTTTTAAAGTAATAGGTGTAATGACAGGCACTTCGCTCGATGGTGTCGATGTGGCTGCATGTACTTTTTCATTTGTCGATAAAAAATGGCAGTTTAATATAGTTACAGCTAAAACATACAAATACACCCATAGTATTTACGAGCAACTACTAAGCTCGCATAATGCACAGGGGCGCGACATTGCGCAGTTGCATGCCAAATATGGAATTTTTTTAGGCAAAATTGTTAAACAGTTTATTGATGAAACCGGCTTTAAAGCACAGTTTGTAGCTAACCACGGTTACACGGTTTTTCATGAACCACATAATGGGTTTACAACACAAATTGGCTCGGGGGCGCATATGGCAAATAGTTGTGGTTTACCTGTTATTTGCGATTTTAGAACCGCCGATATTGCCAAAGGTGGTAATGGTGCCCCTTTAGTGCCTGTTGGCGATATGCTTTTGTTTAGCAATTATGCGGCATGCCTTAATTTAGGCGGTTTTTCGAACATATCGTTTTGGAAAAATAACAAACGGCAGGCTTTCGACATTTGCCCTGTAAATATTTTATTAAATTATTTTGCATTACAGGCAGGTTTAAAATTCGATAAAAACGGTTTGCTTGGGCAGGCTGGTAATGTTTGTACTAAAACTTTGAGCAGGCTCGATAACCTCGATTTCTATAAAAAAGAACCACCAAAATCGTTAGGGCGCGAGTTTTTAATAAATAATATTATTCCTTGCTTTAATAACAATGCAGCAATTAACGATAAACTGTCGACAGCATATAAACATATTGTAAACCAGCTTGCTGCTGTTATAAATAACTTACCACCAGGGCTAATATTAGTTACTGGTGGCGGGGCGCATAACGTTTTTTTAATTGAGCAGTTACAAAACCGTATTACTAATAAATTGTATATACCACCGGTAACAATTATCGATTTTAAAGAAGCTCTAATATTTGCTTTTTTAGGGGTTTTGCGTTACATCGAAACAGATAATTGTTTGGCTACAGTAACAGGTGCAGCTGGCAATAGTTGCGGTGGGGCTATATATCTTCCGTAACTTTATATTCGTTTTTTGATTTAGTTACATCTAAACTACCGCATAGTGGGCACATCTCAATTTTATCGGCTCCCATGCAGGTATCAACCTCGTCCCATTCTAATTCCTCCTCGCTACCATTCCAGTTACAAATATTGCAATGGTATTTGTTTAGTTTTAAACTCATAAAGTGTCGTTTTTGAGTAGTTTGTTCCATATATTAATTAATGTTTTTGATGTTTCCGATTCGGGTGCCCATTCAATAATGCTTTTACAGTTTAGCATACTTTCAACAATTTGCGGGTCAAATGGTATTTGCCCTAAAACTTCAACATTGTTGGTTACGCACCAGTTTAAAATTTGTTTTGAAATATCAGTGTTTAAGTCGTATTTATTAATTATGACATAAGGTTTTGTTTTAAAATTTTTTATTAGTTCAAACAGCCGGTTCATATCGTTAAAAGCCGAGCTTGAAGGTTCGGTAACAATTATGGCTTTATCGATACCTGTAATAGTTGAAATAACAGGGCAGCCAATACCAGGAGGGCCATCAATAATAATAGTGTTGTTTTTTTCAAGTGCAGCAACTTTTGTGGCTTGTTCGCGAACAATGTTAACAAGTTTTCCCGAGTTTTCTTCGCCTGGCCAAAGCCGCGCGTGTATCATTGTTCCGTTTCGGTAATTACCAATATACCAGCAACTTTTTTGCGACGGCATCATTGTAATTGCATTAAAATTACAAACATTCGAGCAAAGTTTACAGCCATCGCACGACGTTTCGGATATTTGGGTGCGGCCGTTTATTGTGTTAATGGCTCCAAAACGGCAATATTTTGCACATAAACCACAGTTAGTACATTTATTATAATCAATAATGGCTTTAAAACCTGTTATAAAGTGCTCGGTTTTGTAGTTTTGCGGTTGTAGTATAAGGTAAAGGTTGGCAGCATCAACATCGCAATCGGCAACAACCGTGTTACTGTTAATAGTTGCAAATGCCGCGCTAATGCTTGTTTTTCCGGTTCCGCCTTTTCCGCTCAATATAGCTATCTGGTTCATTTATTTAATTGTTTGGTAATAGTTTGTACCAGTTCATAAAATTTTTTGGCATACTCGGGTTTTATATCCGATAGTATTTGTCCTTCGGAATAAATACGGGCAATTTCGCGGTCAAAAGGTATTTCCATTAAAAGGGCAATGTTTTTTTGTTTAAGCCAATTATAAACATCGTTGTTACCTAAGCCAGCCCTGTTAATAATAACTCCCATAGGTTTGTTCATTTGTTCAAGTGTTTCAACCGATAGTTTTAGGTCGTTAAGTCCAAAAGGAGTAGGTTCGGTAACTAAAACAATATAGTCGGCCTTGTCAACAGTAGCAATAAAAGGGCACGATATGCCAGGTGGCGAATCGAGTATTGCTGTGCCATTAGTAGTACGGTCGATAGTGTTTTTTATAATTGGTACAACCGAGTGTATGCCAATGTTGCAACGCCCTTCAATCATTAAGTTATTATTATCGATAATTTTATCGGTAATAATACCAACTGGTTTAATTTTTTCGGTAATAGCACCAAATTTACATGCAAACGAACACGCGCCGCAATCGTGGCATAAATCTTCGACAACGGTAATGTATTTGGCATCGGGCAAAAAAACTATAGCATTGTAGTTACAGTATTCGAAACATTTGCCACAAAAAGTACATTTTTGGGTATCAATAACCGGAATGTTTTGAGTTATTGTAAGTTTGTTGGTAGTAATGCCATCAATAAACTCGCATACATTAGGTTCTTCGGCATCGCAATCGGCAATTGAAATGTCGGTATTGTGTTTTTTTGCAGCGGCAAACAGGTTTGTCGATACTAAGGTTTTACCAGTACCACCTTTACCGCTGGCTACAGCTATGCGTATCATGTTATTGTATTAAATATCAATAATTTATTTATTGATTTTGATAAAAATTCATTACCGGGTTTTTGGTAACAACAAAGCTTCCGGTGTCAACATTTAAGGCATCGGCAATAACGCCGCACTTAACCATTAGCAAAAAGTATATGTTTTTGTTTGTTTTGCCAAATAAGCCTTCAAAATTGCCTTGTCCTTTCGATATAATAACATCGGCGTTGTTAAATACAGCTTTAAACTCGTCGCTGCAATGCTTTAGTATTGTCGACGGGGCGTCGTAACCATTACTTATAACATCGGCCACGTTATCGATACCAACATAAAGGGCATCATCAATAGTGGCGTCGTTAATAATAGGTACTCCACGAACGGCATAAAAAATATTAGGGTGCATAATATTTTCGATAAATAATTTGTCGAAAACAATTTCGCCCGCGTTGTCGCCAATGTATAAAACTGTTTTTGCTTTTTGTAAATCGGTTTTAAGTTGTTCCGAGTGGTTAATTGCAAAGTTCGAGCTTAGCACGTGGTCAATAGTTTTTGGCAGGTCAATTTTATGACCTACTGCGTAATCAATTATATTACCGGCAATTGCTAACCTAATGGCAGTATCAAAATTGCAACCATCCTCAATTAACTGCTTTTTTAAATTTGTATAAAGCTGTAAAGCAAGGTCGTTGCTGTCTTTTTTTTCTTGTTTATAAGGGTCGGCATTGTTAGTGTACGAGCGCAAAAGTGCATGTAGTTGGCGTGCAAATTCGGGAGCCGAAAAACTGTTTTGTTGTTCGGTGTACATTTGTGCCATTTGTTTTGTAAAGTTGTTTTTTTGTTCTGTTGTCAGGCTTTGGCTTTTTAATAGTTTTTCAAAAGCCCGGGTAAAACAATAAAAACATCTGTAATCTGAAATCATGTTTTTTAAAATAAGCAATTAATGGTCGCAGGCATTTGAACCGGTAATTAATGTTTTGTTAATCCAGTCGGCAACAAGTTCGCGCGATGGTTTTTGTTGTGCCCCAACATTTACATTAATATTTTGCTGGTTAAAAAGGCTAATTGCACGTTGCCCCATACCGCCGGCAATAATATCGGTTACATTGCGCTGGGCAAGCCATGCAGGTAAAAGCCCGGGTTCGTGTGGTGGCGGGGTTACTAATTCTTCGTTTGCAATTGCGTTGTTTTCAACATCAATTATCGAAAACTGTTGACAATGTCCAAAATGAGAACATAATTGGCCATTGGCCAATGGTATTGCTATACGTGCCATACTAAATATTATTATTAATTGTTTTTAAGCATTTCAATTATTTGTTCTACTGTTTTGTTTGTATCGTTTAGTACAATAAGTTGAATTTTTAGTTGGTCAAAAAGGTTTTTAACTTTTGCACCAAATTCGCCCGATACAACTTTGTTTACACCATGCGATGCAACTACCTGTACCGATGCCGGGCCTGCACCTTCGACACTGTCTTTGTTAGGGTTGGCAATAAATTCAGTTTTTTGTGTTTCGGTATCGTAAACAACAAA
>CAZJCR010000058.1:384-17795 GCA_964544385.1 uncultured Bacteroidales bacterium | reverse complement strand
TGCAGTGAAATACTTACAAAATCTAAATCGATTGAGCCATTAGCTCAATTTGGGTAATAAACCCAAATTGCGTAATTATTACTATTTAGTATATAGTGTACTTATAATGTAAACCTGATTTTTTTTACATAATTGTAAAAACCAACAATTATTAAATTAGAGTTTACAATTAAGCAAAACAATTTTATCAATGTAAATACCTATTAACATAGGTAATAAAAGTTTTTGTTAACAGCCCGCAATCAATAAAACAGGTTGCGGGCAATTAATACATAAATATGGCCGACAACATACATAACCAAGACTTAAAACCACAGGCTAAATCAGAGCTGTCGCTCGATTCGATGATTAGTGCCCCATTGGTAGCCGCATCAAAAGCCAACGCCGAGATGATGCTTGGTCAAACAAATTTTGTTTTGCGCAACTGCTTTGTAAAAAGCAACACCGAAACAAACAGTTACGACCCAATTATGATACAAATGTCGTTAACACAAAACGTGTTCGACAATAACAAATTACCAACCGACGAGGGTTACATGTCGATAAAAAAAATAAACTTTGAGATACCACTTTTGTGCCTGATACCCATTAACTCGCTGGCTATCGACAAAGTTACAGTTGATTTTGACATGGAAATAACATCGTCGACAACATGGGAGGTTACCGACGACGATACAAAAAAAAATGGCAAAAGAGTTTTGTCGAAACAAGCACGCTTAAACGGCAAAATTAGCAACAGCAGTAAACCTAACAACCAATACACAAAAGAAAGCTCGAGCAAGCTTAAAGTACATATAAACGCATCGCCATTACCTTTACCATTAGGTATTTTATCGATATTAGAATTATACTCAAAAAACATACACCCGTCAACAAACCAAAAATAGAATTATGATAAACCAAAAAAACTCCATACCCTGCCCCGTTTGCAAATCATTAATAACATTCGACATTAGGAGCCTTTTAGAAGGAATACAGTTTACATGTCCAAATTGCAATGCATCAATAGGAATATCGGCCAAAAGCATGGGCATAGTAAAAGAGACAATGGAACAGTTTGACAAATTAAATAATACATCAAATAAACATGATTAGTTTTAAATCGTTTGTAACTGCAATTCACGGTGCTATACTTAAAGCCAACGATGCTTTAATGGAAAAAAACACCGAATTGTTAAATAAATATTTTGAAGAAAAAAATGCCGATGTTACCGACGAAAACGGTAACCCGGTTATCGACAGCGCATCGGGCAAACCAAAACAAAAAAAGGTTTTAGAACCTGTATCGGTAATTTTAGATTACCCAATAATAAACGACGATGGCAAACTCCAAAATGTTGATGTTCATGTACCCCTTATTACGATAGTTCCATTGGTAACTTCGCAAATTGAAAAAGCAACCTTAACAGCCGATTTTGAAATTGATATTGTAAACAATGAAGTACAAATTAATTTTGAACCAAAAAAATCGGAAGGCTTATTTAGCAAAAATAAAACATTAACAGGCAAGTTCGAAATTACAATATCGCCGCAAGACACACCCGAAGGCTTAAGGTTACTTATTGAAGGCTACGAAACTATGATTAAACGGCAAATACCTTAATTTACCCGTTTTTAAATTTGGCAATATTAAACTTTAATATAAACCAAAAACAAATTAAATGGCAAAAATTACCATAAACCAAACATTAAATACGTTTGCCGATGCAAATACCCAATCGGCTAAAACCGGAAAAATTGCACCCGGACAATACAACATAGTATCGACAAAAAACAATTATCCCGACAGTACAACCGATTATGTTGAATTATTTGACCCAAATCAAGATAAAAACATTTGGATATGCTCACGATATAAAACTAATGTTTATGCAATTATTGAAACTATAAACCAACAAAATACAGAACTTAATAGTTTTGATAATGACGATTTTGCTATCGACGAAAAAGCAATAGTTGACTTATTACCTGCTTTTTATAATTTTACTTATAATCTTCAAAACCCAAAATATCCATACATAATTAATGGTTGTAATTTACCACAAGCACCGCCAAACCAAAACAATTGTTGCACATTTGTCGAATCGTTAATTGTAAAAGCATGGCAAAACAATTTTAAAGGCTATTTATGGAGCAACAAACTACACGATAAAATGATGATTGCATCAAACAATGATTATTTTTCGCCAATAAGTTGCCTTGTTGAACAAAAAATAGCTGTTAATATTGACAACAATACTATACCGCAACCGTGGACAGTTATTCAAGGTTGGAAAAACCAATGGCGAAACGGACATACATTTATTATTGTTGCTCACCATATTAAAACCGACAGGGTTTTAACACTTGAATCGAATGCATCGTACTTGCTAAATGGAGTAGGTTACCGTATGCTTGGGCCTATAAAACAATACCCAACCCCGCCAGCCAATTGGTACAACAACAGTTCACTATGGACATGGGACAAAATTAAAAGCACATACAAATTCCGCGCTCAAGCCCAGCTTAAAATAAAAAATTTAGGCTGGGTAAAATAAACTTTTAAAAAGCGCTTGTTCGCTTAGCTCCAACCGCTCAACTTAGGTATTAAGCAAAAAAATAAGCCCCGCGGCATTAAAATACCGCGGGGCTTTTTGTGAAGCTGTTTTAGGTTTAGTTACTTTCAGTTATTCTTTGCTTCACAATTAACTTAACAACTAATCGAATATTAATGAATCCTGAAATTTAATTACTGCTTTGCGTTACAATTATAATTAATAGGCTCAATAATATGGTTGACAAAAAAATTCTAAAATTGTAATATTTTGTTTTAGTTTAAAACACTAATAATGTTTTAGTTAAAAATAACGATAAACCAATTTTTGAAAGTTTTTTACTCAAATTTTTTATAAGCAAACCCATTAGTGTCAACCTAAAATAAGCTAATTGATACCCAAATTAAGCGAATCGCTCAATTGATTTAGATCCAAAAGAGCTATTCGCTCAATCTGTAGTTTATACCAAGTCCAAGGTTAATATGACTGTATGGTAAACTCCTGGTAGTATTGGTGAACTTATAAATAATTGTGCCGCCCAATTTCACACTAAATTTTAGTTTTGGTCCACCAATTCTAATAAAGCCAATTGGTTCAAATAACAAACTTTCGTCATGATAGATTTTATATGTTTCAGGCTCTGTATTCCAGTCGTAATAATTCTTGTCAGTAAAATTCGAGTGTAAATATCCAGTTTTAATTCCAAATCCTATTTCAAAGTTTGATAATTCGTTTGCTATTTTTCCATAATTCAATTGTCCAAAATACAGTTGATAATCACCAAGTAAATTTCCCGGATTTGCATCGTTATAAGCATCACCATATCCATATCCAAAACCACCATATAATTCTAATACCCGGCTGTTTCCTAAGTTATTATATAAGCCAGTTGCTGCTTGAAAATAGTATTTATCATAACCAATGCTTCCAAATCCCTGAACTGCTATTTTATCTGTCAAACCATATGAAATAGTAGCATGAGCTGATGGAATTATTGATACTCCGGCATCTACTCTCAAATCATTTTTATCATTAATCAAAGGGATATCGGTTGTTTGAGTATGATAAACAATACAACTTGACATGGTTAGCGAAAGTATAAATCCAAAAGTTATTGTTCTAACATTCATATGTGTAATATTTTGTTAATTTGTCAATAATAATTTAATTTTCATACAAATATAATTTTATTATACGTCAATTGCATTTTTTTTTGTTTAGCCTGGCTTATTGGCAATTTGGTTTTGCGGTATTAAAAGTAGGCGATTGTGGGCTTTAAACTAATTAAACCGTTATGAAGTTTAAGCGGGCTACAACCCTTGATTTTACTACTATTGCGCCTATTTTGTATATACATTGTTGGGCGGTCGTGGTTTATTTTATCTTTTCTGGATTTTGACGAATGTCAAAGACTGAAATTATTTTAACATCATTTCCTTCAATGCGATAATATAACGAAGTCAATTTTGCAATTATTGTTCTTCGACTTTCTTTGAACTATTTGTAAAAGCAAATGTTTCAGGTGACTTATTTAACAGTTCTAATTGCTTATCAAGCTTCTTTGCAAATTTTCGAATATCTTTTTCTGAAAACTTCCGCTCTAAATAATTAAAAATATCTTTTAATCCATTTAAGGCTTCTTCAGTCCAGACTAATTTATAAGTATTTTTCATAAACTTTCCTAGCAGTTTCGTGAGAATGGATTCGCCCCTCTTCAATATCTTTTAATCCCCTTTCAATCGATTCTTTTTCCGAAATAGATATTTCATTCCACCAATCTGATGATTGTGAATTTTCCTCATAAATCTTTTTAAGCTTTTCAATAACAGAAGAATCATTGAGTCTTGCAATCCATTCTATTAATCCAAGTTTTTCAGTTTGTATATTCATATTCAAATGCTTTTTACAAAGATAATCAAAAGAAATCTACTGTGAGAATATTTGATAAAACTAAGTACTCAATTACTGCGAAGCCCATGCCGCCCAACGCGAGCATAAACCGAGTGCGTATTTATAATTGTTATGTTTCATGTTACAAAAAAGCCAATTTTAATTTTTTGCACAATATAATAATTTTTTTCGCACAAAAATAAAATTGGCGGCGATAATTACTTGCACTCCGATTAATGTAACTAATTGGCAGCATTAGGGTTTATGCAATGTTATAGCCCGTTTTCATCTTTAATAATGTTCAGCCTTAAAAAATGTTTTGTAAATTTATTTTGCAATTTATTTATAATACCATATTACTTATTGTTAATTTACACCTATGTTGAGTGGTTAAAACTAAACTAAACAATTTACTTAGTTATACCCATGCGTTTAAATAACCAAAATTAAATACTTACAAAGTATAATTGAATGAGCTTACAGCGCATTTTTTGGTAAAATCGATAATAATAATTACTATATTTAAACCCTATAAAACTTATACCTAAATACAGCAGTTGGGGCAAAACAAACACGCTTTACTTATGTTAAAATATGTATAGGGCAAATAAATAAATTTACATTTAAGCGCAGTAAAATATTTTATAAATTATTTTAAAACTTATATTATGGGAAAAGAAGCAATTAAAGTATCGTCGGTTGACGTTGAAAAACTTATTGAAATGCTTAATGCAGCATTATCGGAAGAGTGGTTAGCATATTACCAATACTGGATTGGTGCACGCCTGATGGAAGGCCCAATGCGCAGCGAGGTTGAACCCGAACTTTTAGTACATGCAAACGAAGAACTTGCCCATGCCGAGTTAGTTGCAAACCGGATTATTCAACTTGGCGGCACGCCGGTTATTAACCCTAACCAATGGACAAAACTTGCACGCTGCAAATACGACGAACCATCGGACCCTTACATTGAAGTTATTTTAGAACAAAACCTTAACGGCGAACGGTGCGCTATTAAACGATATCAGGAAATTGCCGATTTTACCGCAGGTAAAGACCACTCGACACACCAAATGGCGGTTCAAATACTAAACGACGAACTTGAACACGAAAACGATATTGAAGACTGGATTACCGACCTTAACAGGATGAAAGAAGAATGGAAGAAAATTAGAATGTAAATAATACCCAAATTGAGCGATTTCAGCTCACGATAAAAACTTTGTAAGCCTTTTACTGCACTACGTTTGTGAAAAGCCACAAGTTCTACATCGGGGTTAATCATAAGTAAAGCTATTGTAAGTTTTACTTTAACCGCTCAACTTAGGTAATACTTTTTTAAAAATGGTTTTAAATGCACCCTAAAAGTTTGACATAAAACTTTTAGGGTGTTTGTCTTTTACCCAAATTGAGCGATTCGCTCAATTATTGCCCAATTATATAATTTAGTTGGGATAACCCCCTATTTATAAAATTTTCGAAGCATTAATTAAATTGCTGAATAACACCCAAATTTAGCGATTCGCTCAATCGATTTAGACCCAAATTGAGCGGAACGCTCAATCGATTTATATTTTGTAAGTATTTCACTACACTTCGTTGGTGAAACACAACAAAATCTACATCGGGATTATACCTAAGTAAAGCGTTTAATTGCTACGATTTAACTGCTTAACTTAGGTTATATTTTGTAAGTATTTCACTACACTTAGTTAGTGAAATACAACAAACTCTACATCGGGGTTATACCTATGTAAAGCGTTTGTTCGCATAGCTCCAACCGCTCAACTTAGGTAACCTTTTATTAATTGATTATGCATTTTTTTAATGCGTAATATGGGATTAATATAAGCATTGTACCAAAACCAAAAAAATCAATATAAAGTATGAGCCATATCATACTTATAGTTCAGTATTTAATTATATTTGAGCATAATATTTTTTTACAATTTTTGTATTTTACCGCCCAAATAAACTGAACGTAACAATAAATATTTATATATATTATTTTTAATAATATTGACTTATACTAAATAAAAACATAAATGATATTAAAAACAAAAAAAACATTTAGGTATATAATTACAGCCATTATTATAGCAATTATAGCAAGTATAATTGCATATCCTAAACTAAAAGGCCTAAAAAACACCGACCAAATTAACAATAATAATAAAAACAATAAAAGTGTTTTAACAGGTTCAAAACCACTTTATGCAAGTGGTTATTTAATTACGCCAACCCAAATGAACGAGCAAATATACAGTACAGGTTCGCTAAATGCCGACGAAGAGGTTGACCTGGCGTTTGAAACTGCCGGAAAAGTAATTGGGATATATTTTACCGAAAGTAGCAGAGTGAAAAAAGGCGATTTATTGGCCAAAATTAACGATAAACCTATACAAGCACAACTGCTTAAACAACAGGCACAACTAAAACTTGCCCGCGAACGCGAGTTTAGGCAACGACAATTACTTGAACGCGATGCCATTAGCCGCGAAAGTTACGACCAGGTAGCTACCGAACTACAAACACTCGAAGCCGATATACTACTTACACAGGCACGCATATCGGAAACCGAGCTTAGAGCACCGTTCGATGGTATTGTAGGCCTGCGACAAGTTAGCGAGGGAGCGTTTGCCACTACACAAACAGTAATTGCCCGTTTGGTAAAAATTAAACCACTCAAAGTTGAATTTTCAGTTCCCGAACGTTACGCAGGCCAAATAACACCGGGTTTCCCGGTAATTTTTAATATCGATGGCGTACAAAAAAGTTTTACAGCAAACGTTTATGCAGTTGCCCCAAAAGTCGATATCGATACCCGAACAATAACCGTAAGGGCATACTATAATAACTCAAACGAAGAGCTAAAACCCGGAAGGTATACAAGCGTAACACTTTTACTGTCGCAAATCAACAATACAATAGCTATTCCAACTCAGGCAATAATACCCGAAATGGACGGCGAAAAAGTATTTGTTTATGTTAACGGCAAAGCTCAACAAAAAAAAGTTGTTTTGGGGTTACGCACCGAGTCGCATGTTCAAATTACCAAAGGTTTAAACTTTAACGATACACTGCTTACAACAGCAATATTACAACTAAGGCATGGCAGTAAAGTAATACTAGACACATTAGTTGTAGATAATACTAATAAAAACGTTAAAAAATGAGCCTTTCATCAGTAAGCATAAAACGGCCTGTATTAGCCACCGTATTTTCACTTGTAATACTTATATTTGGCTTTATAGGTATGACATATCTTGGTGTGCGCGAGTTTCCAAGTGTCGACCCTCCAATTATATCGGTAAACACATCGTATCCAGGGGCAAACTCCGACGTAATTGAAACCCAAATTACCGAACCACTCGAACAATCGATAAACGGAATACCCGGAATTAGAACCCTTACAAGCCGCAGCAGCCAAGGCAACAGCAATATTACCGTTGAGTTTGAACTAACTGTTGACATGGAAACTGCCGCTAACGACGTACGCGACAAAGTATCGCAGGCGCAACGCCGGCTACCACGTGACTGCGACCCGCCAACAGTGTCGAAAGCCGACGCCGACGCGAGCCCTATTATGATGATTGCCGTTAAAAGCACCCAACGCTCGTTACTCGAAATATCGGAAATTGCCGACCTTACTTTTAAAGAACAACTACAAACAGTATCGGGAGTTAGTGCTATTATGATTTGGGGCGAAAAACGCTATGCAATGCGCATTTGGCTAAACCCAACAAAGCTTGCCGGCTACCAACTAACCCCGCTCGATGTACGAAACGCAATTTTGCGCGAGAACATTGAACTACCTGCCGGTAGTATTGAAGGTACAAATACCGAACTTACAATACGCTCGCTCGGCTTAATGACAACGCCACAAGAATTTAACAGCCTGATACTGCGACAAACCGGCAACCAAATTGTAAGGCTTAGCGACGTTGGACGTGCCGAACTTGGCCCCGAAGATACTCGTGGACTTGCAAGAATGAACGATATACCAATGGTATCGACAGCTATAATACCGCAACCGGGCGCAAACCATATCGAAATTGTTGACGAAATTTATAAACGGCTCGAATTTATTAAAAAAGACCTGCCCGACGATGTGTCGTACGAAATAGGTTTTGACAACACTAAATACATACGCTCGTCGATTAACGAAGTTATGACTACAATATACATGGCATTTTTTTTAGTTGTAATAATAATATTCGTGTTTTTACGCGACTGGCGCACAACCATTATCCCAATTTTAGTAATTCCAGTATCGTTAGTTGGCTCGTTCTTTATAATGTACATTGCCGACTTTAGCATCAATATATTAACACTATTGGCAGTTGTACTATCAATTGGCCTTGTTGTTGACGATGCTATTGTTATGATGGAAAATATTTATGTAAAAATTGAACAAAAAATGTCGCCTTACGAGGCTGGTATTAAAGGCTCGAACGAGATATTTTTTGCCATAATATCGACAACAATTACCCTTGTATCGGTTTTTATACCAATAGTTTTTCTCGAAGGCATGACAGGACGCCTGTTCCGCGAGTTTAGCATTGTAATTGCCGGCTCGGTAATAATATCATCGTTTGTGGCTCTTACTTTTACGCCAATGCTGTCGACAAAAATGTTAAAAACACGACATGCACGTAGCAAAGCCTACAACTATACCGAAAAGTACTTTATTGCACTTAATAATATTTATCAAAACTCGCTAAATAAGTTTTTAAAAAATAAATATATATCGTTGGTAATATTAGGTATATCGTTTGTATTAATAATTATTTTATGGCAAACTATACCCGCCGAAATGGCTCCGCTCGAAGACAGGTCGCAATTAAACATTAATATATCGATGCAAGAGGGTGCAACTTACGAATACGGCGAAAAATACATTGAAGACGTTGCATCGGTAATAAATAAAACAATACCCGAGAGCGACAAAATAATTGAACGAGCCTGGCGCGGTGGCGGTTTTGTGCGGACTACATTAGTTGAACCATCGCAACGCAAAAAAAGCCAACAACAAATTGCCCAACAACTATCGGCCGAACTACAAAAAATGACAAAAGCCCGCTCAAATGTAATACAACAATCGACATTTGGCGGCCGGCGAGCAGGTTTACCAATTCAGTACGTAATACAAGCACCAAATATTGATAAATTGCGCGAGGTATTGCCCAATTTTATGGCCAAAGTTTACGACAACCCAACCTTTGTAATGGCCGACGTTAACCTTAAATTTACCAAACCCGAACTGCAAATTGTAATTAACCGCGACAAAGCTAACCTTTTGGGAGTATCGGCCGAAAACATAGGACAAACCCTGCAACTTGCACTTAGCGGCCAACGTTTTGGATATTTTATTATGAATGGTAAACAATACCAGATACTTGGCGAAATTACCCGCGAAAACCGCAACAAACCACTCGACCTTAAATCGCTTTATGTGCGCAACAATAAAGGCCAAATGGTACAATTAGATAATTTTGTATCGTTACAAGAGTCGACTGCCCCACCCCAACTTTACCGATATAACCGCTTTGTTGCTGCTACAGTATCGGCAGGTTTGGCTCAAAACAAAACAATTAGCCAGGGTATTTCTGAAATGGATAAAATTGCAGCCGAAGTTTTAGACGATTCGTTTAGAACAGCATTAACCGGCGACTCAAAAGACTTTACCGAAAGTTCGTCGAGCCTTTTATTTGCTTTTATTTTGGCTATTATACTTATATTCCTGGTACTTTCGGCTCAGTTCGAGAGTTTTAAAGACCCCTTTATTGTTATGATGACTGTACCTTTAGCACTAACAGGAGCTTTAGTGTTTATGTGGTATTTTAACATTACCATGAATATTTTTAGCCAAATAGGTATTATTATGCTTATAGGCTTAGTATCGAAAAACGGTATTTTAATTGTTGAATTTGCAAACCAGCGTAAAGAACTTGGAATGACCAAAATTGAAGCAATTAAATACGCAAGCTCGGCACGGTTCAGGCCTATACTTATGACAAGCTTGTCGACAATTTTAGGTATACTGCCGCTTGCTCTTGGCTTAGGCGAAGGCGCGCAAAGCCGCGTTGCTATGGGCGTTGCCGTTGTTGGGGGACTTACATTGTCAACAATTCTAACTTTATATGTTGTACCCGCTATTTACTTATTAATTTCGAGCGACTTAAAAAACAGTAAAAATGACAATTGATAATTTTGATTTATATAATATTACTAAACAAAAAAACATATTTACTTTAATTGTTTTACTGTTTTTTATATTTAGCAATACTAATGCACAGCAAGTTTTTAATTTAAGCACATGTATAAAAACAGGGCTCGAAAACAATTACTCGATAAAAATTATCCGCAACAACCAAAAAATTAACCAAAACAATTATACTATTGGCAATGCTGGTATGCTACCAGTATTAGCAACAACAAGCAATTTAGGCGGCAATATTAATTCAACTAAACAAAATTTACGAAACGGAACCGAAAACAGTATCAACAACATTAATAACAACTTTGCCAATGCAAATATTGGTATCGATTACACTATTTTTAAAGGTTTTGAAGTACAACAAACTTACAAAAAACTTGGCAAACAACTACAAATTGGTGAGCTTACAACCCAATTAGAAATTGAAAACCTTGTATCGCAAATTATTGTACAGTATAACTATTACATACAACAATTAATACAATACCACAACCTCGAGTATGCCGTGCAACTATCGCGCGAACGCGTACGCATCGACAGGCAACGTTATTTACTTGGTGGTGCATCAAAACTCGAACTTTTACAAAGTATTGTTTACCTTAATGCCGACAGCTCGCGTTACGCCCGACAAAACGAGGTTATTAAAACAGCTCAGGTACAACTTAACCAACTATTAGTTTTAGATAGTATTAATAACAATTTTTTAATCGCCGATACAGTTATTACTATTAACCCTGGTTTATTTTACGACTCGCTATTAAACCAAACTATGCAAAAAAACCCATCGTTACAAATTGCATCACAAAACAAAAATATTTCCGACATCGACTATAAAATTATTAAATCGAAAGTATACCCTTACTTAAAACTTAACACATCATACGGTTATAACTATAATAATTACGAAATTGGCGAGTATACAAAACAACAAACTTATGGCCTAAACTATGGTATTACACTTGGGTTAACAATATTCGACGGCTTTAACCGGCAGCGCGAAATTTCAAATGCGCGTATCAATATCGAAAACAATGAATACCGGTACAAACAAATTGAGCTGGCAATATTGTCGGACTTACAAACAATTTACTTTGCATATCAAAATAACCTGGCTTTACTTAAACTCGAAGAGCAAAACCTTAACGTTGCACGCGAAAACCTTGAAATAGCACTTGAACGTTATAGGTTAGGCAACCTTGCCGGATTAGAACTACGCGAAGTACAAAAAAGCCTGCTCGATGCCGAAGAGCGTTTAGTTAGCGTGAAATTTCAAACAAAATTAGCTGAAATATCGCTTATGCAAATATCGGGAAACATTTTGCAATACTTATAATACGCTAATTATCAGCATATTTTATCTTTAGTTTTTTTAAAAAAAATATTTGACTGCAATTATTTGTTTCGTAATTTTGACACGTTTGTCAAACAAATTTGTCAACAATGCAAAAAACTATTCAAACCGAAGAAAAAATTATTGAAGCCGCTAAACATGTTTTTTTGAAAAACGGGTTAGAGAAAGCCAAAATGCAAGAAATAGCCGATGTTGCCGGTATAAGCCGCACATCGTTAAACTATTATTTCCGAACAAAAGAAAACCTTTTTTACGGCCTGCTCGACCAAATTTTTGACAGCCTGATACCTAAAATTGGGATATTGGCCAATACTCCGGGTAACCTATTATCAAAACTCGAAACAGTTGTCGATATTTATTTTGACATGATGAAAAAAAACCCTTTTATTCCTAAATTTATTTTTATAGAGATACAACGAAACCCCGATACATTTTTCGATTTTGTAACTAAAAGCGAAAAAGCCCAAAAATATCTTTCGTTACTAAGTAACTTAATCGACTCGGAAGCCAATGAAGGAAAAATATCACCAAAATCGACAGCAATTACAGTTTGCACTTTTTTTGGAATTACCACCTCGCCTTTTTTACTTAAACCACTGCTACAAATGTACTGGGACAACGAGGAAGTTTTTATGGACCAATACAAACAAAATGTAAAAAAAATTATGTACTGCTTTTTTGAATAAACTTATTACTTGAACATACAACCATGAATTTTGAAACTAACCAACTTGAACCTGTTATTAAAACAGCCCAAACCAATAGTAATTGTTTATATTTAGGTATCGATACCGGCTCAACAACTGTTAAACTTGTTGTTACCGACAAAAACCACCAAATACTGTATAAAAACTACCGCAGGCACCTTGCCGACGTAAACGCAACTGTTATTAACCTTTTAGAATGGCTGGCACAGCAAACCGGTAATATACCTGTTATTGTATCAATAACCGGGTCGGCGGGTATTGGCATTGCCGAACGTTGCCATATTCCTTTTATTCAGGAAGTTGTGGCCACATGCGAGGTAATACAAAACAATTTTCACAACATAAAAACCCTTGTCGATATTGGTGGCGAAGATGCAAAAATGATATTTTTTAACCAAGGTAAAAGCCCCGATATACGCATGAACGGAAACTGTGCAGGTGGTACAGGTGCCTTTATCGACCAAATGGCAACAATACTTGGCGTTGAAGTTGAACAGCTTGACCAACTTGCAAAAAATGCTGTTACCATTTATCCTATTGCATCAAGATGTGGCGTATTTGCCAAAACCGATGTTCAAAACCTGTTAAGCCGCAATATTAACAAAGAAGACATTACAGCATCGGTTTTCCATGCAGTTAGTATGCAGGTAATTACATCGCTTGCCCGTGGTTACGACATTGTACCTAATATGTTTGTTTGCGGCGGTCCGTTGGCTTTTATACCATCGTTGCGCAATGCTCTGCAAAAACAAGTTGGGTTTGAAAATAACGATATCGTAATTTCGGAACACGCCGAAGTTATAGCCGCTTGGGGTGCTGCCATAAACGCATCACAATTATCAAAAACTACCCTGTTATCCGAATTAATAAACAACATAAAAAACTCGAACATAAGAGTAAACACACATATTGGACACCAGCTAAAACCTTTTTTCGACAACGAGGCACATTTTCAAAACTGGAAAGAAGAAAAAAACAAATATAAACTACCGGTTGCCGACATTAATAAAATGCAAAACTCCAATTGCTTTATTGGTATCGACAGCGGGTCGACAACTACAAAAATTGTTGCTACCGACGATAATGGTAACATTTTTTTCCGCTTTTACGAACACAACAAAGGAACATCGCTCGACACTGTTGCCAAAGGCTTACAAAAATTACACGAGTTTACACAAAACGCAAATAAACAACTAATCGTAAGCGGAAGCTGCGTTACAGGTTATGGCGAAGACTTAATAAAAACAGCTTTTGCGCTAAACTACGGAATGGTTGAAACTATTGCCCACTTTACAGCCGCGCATAGTTTCGACCCAAACCTCAGCTTTATACTCGACATTGGCGGACAAGACATGAAAGCAACCTTTATCGAAAACCATTCGATAAAAAGGCTCGAAATTAACGAAGCATGTTCATCGGGTTGTGGTTCGTTTATCGAAACTTTTGCCCACTCGCTAAAACACTCACCAGCGCAATTCTCCGACATTGCCCTAAAATCAAAATACCCATGCGATTTAGGTACACGCTGCACAGTGTTTATGAACTCAAAAGTAAAACAAGCTTTACGCGAAGGTGCTACTGTCGACGACATTGCTGCAGGCCTTGGTTACTCGGTAATAAAAAATTGCCTTAATAAAGTCCTAAAACTTAAAGATACTGCCGATTTAGGTAACCACATTATGGTACAGGGCGGTACTTTTAAAAACATTGCCGTTTTAAGAGCATTAGAGATTGAAACCGGCAAAAATGTTATGATTACCGATTACCCCGAACTTATGGGAGCATACGGTGCCGCGCTTTTTGCAATAAACCAGGCCAAAACTTGCAAACCCGAAACTATACAATTAGAACAACTTGTTGTTAACCAACCTTATACCAGCAAAATTACCATTTGTAAAGGCTGCGAAAACCAGTGCACCGTTACACGGTTTACATTTAACAACGGCAAACATTATTTTGCCGGCAATAAATGCGAAAAAATATTTACAAATACAGGACAAAAAGTTGATAAAGGACAAAATATTTATGCCGAAAAATATAAGCTGTTATTTGACCGCCAACCTTTGCAAAACGCAAAACTAAAAATAGGTATACCACGAGCTTTAGGAATTTACGAAAACTACCCGTTTTGGCACACTTTTTTTAGTAATTGCAATATCGAGGTTGTACTTTCCGATGTGTCGACAATGAAACTTTACGAAAAAGGAATTGGCACCGTTATGGCCGACAACATTTGTTTTCCTGCAAAACTAACCAACGGCCATATTTATAACCTTATCGATAAAAAAGTTGACCGTATATTTTTGCCATTTGTTGTTTACGAGCAAAAAGAAGACAACAATACAGCCAACAGCTATAACTGCCCTATTGTTACAGGTTACTCCGAAGTTATACGCAGCTCAATAAACCCTGAGCAAAAACACAATATTAAATTCGACTCGCCTACATTTACTTTCAAAGATAAAAACCTAATGAAAAAAGCTTGTCGCGATTATATACTTGAAATATTACCTCAAACAAACAACCAAACTATCGATAAAGCTTTTAAACTTGCTTTAAACGAACAAGTTAATTACGAAAATCAACTTAACATACGATGCAACCAAATACTTGAACAATCGGTTACACAAAACAAATTAGTAATAATTTTAACCGGCCGCCCTTACCATGCCGACCCTCTTATTCAACACAAAATTTCAGATGTAATATCAGAATTTGGAGTTAACGTTATAAGCGAAGACATTGTACGCGATAAAAACATCGACACAAAAAACATAAACGTTGTTACCCAATGGGCTTATACAAACCGAATAATGAAAGCAGCACTTTGGGCAGCAAACCAAAGCATAAATGTTGAGTATATTGAGCTTACATCGTTTGGATGCGGTCCCGATTCGTTTATTTTAGACGATATTAACGACATTCTTAAACATAAAAATAAAAACCTTACAATACTTAAAGTCGACGATATTAACAACATAGGTTCAACACGATTACGCATACGCTCGTTAATTGAAAGTTTAAAATTTAAAGAGGCAAATAAATTTATAGCCGACAAAAAAATAACATCAACACCGCCTTTTACCGTTAACGACCAAAAACGCAAAATACTTATGCCATGGTTTGGCGACTTTTACTCGCCATTTTTGCCACCACTATTCGGGCTTTTAGGATACGAGGCTATTAACCTTCCGCCAAGCGACCAATTGTCGGCCGAGTATGGGCTAAAATACTCGAACAACGAAATTTGCTACCCGGCAACACTTGTTGTTGGCGATTTTATGAAAGCACTGGCACTTGAAAACTATAACCACAACGAAATAGCCCTTGCCATTACCCAAACAGGAGGCCAATGCAGAGCCACAAACTACATTTCACTGCTAAAAAAAGCACTTATATCGGCAGGCATTACCGACATTCCGGTAGTATCGGTATCGTCGGGCGACGGTACTATTAACGAACAGCCCGGGTTCGATATTAAATGGGGCAAAGTTATTAAACTTGTTATTACCGTTATGGCTTACGCCGATAAACTGTCGCAAATGTACCATGCAACCGCACCACGCGAAATTGACAAAGGCATAGCAAAAAAACTAAAAAACAAATACCTGCAATTAGGTGCCCATGCTGTAAGCCAAAATAATGCAGCCAGTTTATATAAACTTATGGAGCAGGCCGCCGACGAATTTAACAACGCTAATAACCGCAAAAACATACCACGGATTGGTATTGTAGGCGAAATATTTGTTAAATACAACAGCTTTGCGCATAAAAACATTGTAAACTGGTTAGTATCGCAAGGCGTTGAACCAATTGTACCCGCATTAAGCGACTTTTTTACCGATGCTTTTCCAAACAATAAAGCGCGCATTAAAGGCAACGTTGAACAGCGTTCACGTAAAGAAAAACTATTTACCTATATAGCCGAGAAATATATTTATAACATAATACATAAAATGGAGGCGCGTACCAAAAAGTTCCCATACATATATAAAGTACGTAACCCGCACCACGATGCCCAAATGGCCGGGAAAATTATAAACACCAATGCACAATTTGGCGAAGGATGGCGTATACCAGCCGAATTTGCCCATTTTGCCGAAATAGGCGTAAACAATGTAGTTAGCTTACAACCATTTGGCTGTATTGCCAACCAGGTAATATCAAAAGGCATCGAAAAACGGGCACGCGAACTATACCCGTCGTTAAACCTGTTATTCCTCGATTTTGACAGCGGTATGGCCGAAGCCAATATTTACAACCGCTTACATTTTATGCTACGCCATGCACGGAACGAGTGTAAAGTAGCAGCTATTTAATAAACTGCGGGCACAAAATTTTGCTCGCTCATTGGCGGCCGCACATACGACCGGCTATACTTACGCTCAGGCAACACAAATGGCTTGGGCGTAAGGTCTTTATATGGTATCATGCTCAATAAATGATGTATACAATTAAGACGAGCACTACGTTTATTGTCGCCATTTACAACATACCATGGCGATAGTTTAGTGTCGGTGTATGCAAACATTGCGTCTTTTGCCATCGAATACTCAACCCAACGGTTACGCGATTCAATGTCCATGGGGCTTATTTTCCATCGTTTATAAGGGTTGTCAATGCGCTCCTGGAAACGATTGTCCTGCTCGGTATCGCTAACCGAGAACCAATACTTAACAAGTATTGTATCTGAGCGTATTAGCATTTTC
>CAZJCR010000058.1:0-374 GCA_964544385.1 uncultured Bacteroidales bacterium | reverse complement strand
GGCACGACCGTAAAAATTCTTCGTACTCATCGTCGGTACAAAAGCCCATAACTTTTTCAACTACAGCACGGTTATACCAACTACGGTCAAACAATACAATTTCGCCACCGGCCGGTAAATTAGCTACATAACGCTGATAATACCACTGTGTTTTTTCACGTTCGGTAGGTATGCCAAGAGCTACAATACGCACAATACGTGGGTTTAGGTATTGCGTAATAGTTCGTATAACCCCACCTTTACCTGCAGCATCGCGACCCTCAAAAATTACAACAACTTTCAATTTTTGCTGTTTTACCCACTCCTGAAGCTTAACCAACTCTATCTCGAGTTTTAATAACTCTTTAGCGTATAGTTTTTTATCAATATCGCTA
>CAZJCR010000057.1:0-17931 GCA_964544385.1 uncultured Bacteroidales bacterium | reverse complement strand
AACCTACCCGACAAAACCGGGGTGTATTATTTATATAATGTTAATAAACAGCTAATTTATATAGGTAAAAGTGTGTCGGTAAAAAGCCGTGTAGCACAACATTTAAGGGCTACAACTAAAAATAAAGCCGAAAAAATGGCCCAAAATATTGATAATGTTCAATATGTAATTACAGGTAGCCAACTTGTTGCTTTATTGTTAGAAGATAATGAGATAAGAAAACATAAACCGGTTTTTAATAAGGCTCAAACAAAAACATTAGGTAATTACGGAATATTTGCATGGTACGATTTTAACGGTTATATAAATCTAAAAGCCGAACGCGCAAATAAAAATTCGGGCACGCCGGTTTGTAAATTCGAATCGTATAATAACGCGGTTGAATATTTACATAAAATTGCCGATAAATATACCTTGTGCCAAAAACTTTGCAGTTTATACAATTCAGAAAACGCCTGCTTTAATTATAACATTAAAAAATGTTTTGGGGCATGTATTGGTATTGAACCACCGCAACAATATAATGTTAGGGTACAAAAAGCTATTGATGGGCATAATTTTGAGCATAAAAATTTTTTTATTATCGATGTTGGCCGTACCCCTGACGAATATGCTGTTATTGCTGTTGAGAATGGTGCTTATAAAGGTTTTGGATATACCACCAATAATAACATAAATAATGTTGATAGCCTTAAAACCAGCATTACAAGCTATACTAACAATATTGCAACATTTAATATAATTAGTAATTATATAGTACAAAACAAAAATTTACATATTATTAGTTATTAAAAAATGTAAGCAATAATATGTTATAAAAAATATTTGATAAGCATTTTTGATTATTTTTGCGCAAAACTTAAACAAACTTATAAATATGCTTACAGTTGAAAAAATAGGTGGCACCTCAATGAGCCAGTTTGGCGATGTATTGCGTAATATTATTATTGGTAACCGCAAGCCCGACGGATACAACAACCGCGTTTTTGTAGTGTCGGCGTATGCCGGCGTAACAAATTGGTTGCTCGAGCATAAAAAAACCGGCGAGCCCGGTGTTTACGAAAAATTTGTTAATGGCCACGACTACCAGGCTGCCCTTAACGATGTTTTAAAAAAACTTATTGACATTAATAAAACATTTGAAAATATTAAACTCGATATAGATAAAGCCGACAAATTTATTACCGAACGTATTAACCATGCTAACAATTACTTAAAAAGCCTTAACGATGTGTTAGCAACCGGCTATGTTAACCGCAAAAATATACTTTTAGCAGCTCGCGAAATATTGGCATCAATAGGCGAGGCTCATTCAACCTATAACTCGGTTAACATTTTAAACAACAACCAAATACCGGCTACCTTTGTCGACTTGTGTGGCTTTGGCGATTCCGATTACATATCGATTGACGAACGCATACACCGGTCGTTTAAAAACATTGATTTTTCGAAAACTGTTGTAATAGCAACCGGTTATACAAAAGGTACCGAGGGTATTATGCGCGAGTTCGACCGTGGTTACTCCGAGGTTACTTTTAGCAAAATTGCTGTCGATTTAAAAGCCGACGAAGCAATTATTCATAAAGAATACCATTTGTCGTCGGCCGACCCTAATATTGTAGGCGTTGACAACTCGGTTTGCGTTGGTTTTACAAACTTTAATGTTGCCGACCAACTTGCCGATGTAGGAATGGAGGCAATACACCCTAAAGCGGCTAAACCTTTAGAGATGAACGGTATAAATATCCGCATTAAAAACACTTTCGAGCCCGAGCACCCCGGAACATTGATATCGAAAAACTACGAGGGTAAAAAATCGAGAGTCGAAATTATTTCGGGTACCGATAAAGTTGTTGCTATCGAAATTCACGACCCGTCGATGGTTGGTGAGGTTGGTTTTGACTTGCAAATTATGCAGATATTTCAAAAATACAATATTAGTTATATACTTAAAGCTACAAATGCTAACAGTATTACTCAGGTAATTTGGGAAAAAGATAAAACCAACGAACTGATTACTGAATTAAACGATTTGTTTTACGAGGTTACTGTTAAAGATGTAGCTTTGGTTTGTGCCCTTGGTACAAACATTGCACACCCCGGAATTGTTGCTAAAGCCGCTAATGCTTTGGCCGACAATAGTATAAATGTTGAAAGTATATCGCAAAGTATGAAACAGGTTAATATGCAGTTTGTAATTAACCGTAACGATTATAAAAAAGCAATTACTGCACTTAATAACGCGTTGTGTATAAACGATTTTTGCTAAAAACGCGTTTTTACATATAAACTAAAAACCTTTTGTTGCTTTTGCAACAAAAGGTTTTTTTATAAATGTATGGTTATTCAAATAAACCTTTGTCGCGCACAATCATTAGTATCGACGAGTGCGGTAAAATTTGGTATTTTTCGTCGTTAAAAAAAACTTCGTGCGATGCGTTTTGCAAAAAAACAGCTAAATCGCCAACCTGTACCTGTAATGGTAAGTACTTTACCTCGTCCTTGTTTTTCCATGCCTCGTCGGTTTCGCTAACTGCTGGTATTGCATAGCCTGGACCAACTTTAACAATGTACCCCTGTAAAATTTTTTCGCGCTCATGAACACTTGGCGGCAAATAAAGCCCCGATTTTGTTTTTTCGTTAGCTTTAGTTGGTTTTACCAAAACATGGTCGCCAATTAATATAACATTTTGAAGGTCTTTTGTGTCAAATTTAACCGTCATAATAATTATAAATCAATAAATTAGTTCTTTATTATTTTGATGGCAAAAGTAAATTATTTTCGCTGTAAAATTCTGCGCCATCGTTTTTTTGTTGGTATAAAATCGGTGTTTTTTATGTGTTTAATTTCTTCAACGGTATAAAAAACTGCCGGGTTGGTTTGGTTAACAATATTTAAAAAATCATTTAAACGTTTGCGTTTTACAGTACAAAAAGCCATGCAAACCTCGCCATTGCGGCCACTTGCTTCGGTATTTGTATATTGAAAACCATTTTTGTCTAAAAGTTCAAATGTTTCCGACGCGTCGTTGTTAAAAATAAGCCTTACTAAAACGTAACCCATCGATAACTTTTTTTCAACTGTTATGCCAACAACATTACCTGTTGCAAATCCAAATGCAAAAGCCAAATAGCAATATATATTGTCAACTTGGTTCATTATTTGGCTTATTGCCATTAACCATATAAACGACTCAAAAAAACCTGCTATAAAGGCCTGTTGCCTCATACCTTTTGTTGCCCAAATAATTCGTAAAATTCCCATAGTTTGGTCAACAATACGGGCACAAAAAATTAATAATGGCAATATTAAGTATGTAAAAATTTGCGAATCGGTAAATTCAGGTAATATCATAAATTGTAGTTTTGGTTTTTAACAAAGTTGTAATTATTTATTTTTACATGCAATTAATATAAGTTTTTGTTGTTGTAAAGCAGGGTAAATATTTAATTCTAAATTATGTAACAGATTGTATATTAAGTAATAAATTGTAATTAATTTTTTAATAAATAAAAAATTTAATTTTTTATCAAAAAAATAAAAGTAGCTTATTGTATTTTATAAATTCATTTACTTTATTTGTATCACATTTTTAAGCATAATGATAACAATTTGTAAAAATATTTGGTGGTGGCACATTAATTTATTACGACAGTAATGGAATTAGGTGTTTATTGCCCAAAAAATTCAAAGCCTGTCGTAATTACGACAGGCTTTTTTTTTAACCTAAATATTAAAATTATGAATACAAAAATTACAGTAACAACAAATTATTGGCGATGGCAAAGCTGTATTAAGCATGGTTATAATGGTTTATTGCAAACACTGTTTTGGTAAAGCGGTATGATTATAACCCAAATTGAGCGAATGGCTCAATTGATTTAGATTTTGTAAGAATTTCACTACACTTGGTTAGTGAAACACAACAAACTCTACATCGGGGTTAACCTAAGTAAAGCGTTTATTTGCTACGCTTTAACCGCTCAACTTAGGTATAACACATAGCCGCTTTTTAGTAAGCTAATAAAACTAAGTTTACAATATTAGTTGCAATAAAACTAAAAATATACTGATATATTATTATCATAATTATAAAAACAAAACAATAAAGCATTTATAATAAGCAAAATTATCAAACACCAACACCCTTATTTATTAATGTTAAATATTGACCATAATTAAAAAATAAAAATAAACAGATGAAAACATATAATTTTAAAATAAACATAAAAGAAATATTAGCCGATGTGCTTACACCGGTTGCTATTTATTTAAAAATTCGCGATTTGTTCCCCAACTCAATATTGCTTGAGGGAGCCGATTTTAAAGCCGGCGAGAACCAGTATTCGTTTATTTGTATGAAACCAGTTGCTTATATTAAAGCAAAAAACAACAGTGTTGAAATAAAATACCCCGATAACTTAGTTGAAAACCATGAGCTTACAAAAATGAGCCAGGCTACCGATATACTTTCGGGTTTTGCAAATTGCTTTGTTGCGCAAAGCGATATGAGTAAAGTTCCTGCATCGGGTTTATTCGGGTATTCAACCTACGAGGCTGTTTCGTATTTTGAAGATATTAAAATTAAAAAATCAACCGGCGAAACCGACATACCTGACTTATATTATCAGTTTTACAAATACATAATTGCAATTAACCATACAAGTAACCGCATTACAATGGTTGAACATGTTTTTAACAATGAACCATCGGAACTAAATAATATTGAAGAGCAACTAATTAACCGAACTTTTGCAATATACCGGTTTAACACTGTTAATAGCGAAACATCGAACATTAGCGACCAGCAATATATTGAAATGGTGCAGAAAGGTAAAATGCATTGTATGCGTGGCGACGTTTTTCAGATAGTACTGTCGAGAGCTTTTAAGCAACAATATCAAGGCGACGATTTTAATGTTTATCGTACACTCCGTTCAATTAACCCATCGCCATATTTATTCTATTTCGATTTTGGAAACTTTAAACTTTTAGGGTCGTCGCCCGAGGCTCAAATAAAAACCGAAAACGGCAAAGCCTATATAAACCCAATAGCAGGCACATTTAGGCGTACAGGTAACGATGCCGACGATAAAGAGCTGGCGGTTAAATTATCGGTTGACCCAAAAGAAAACTCGGAGCACATTATGTTAGTTGACCTTGCACGTAACGATTTAAGCCGCAATGCCGACAATGTTAAGCTTAATTATTTTCGCGAGATACAGTATTACTCGCATGTATTGCACATGGTGTCGGAGGTACAGGGGACAATACGTAACAACGCCGACCCGGTGCGTATTTTTGCCGATACTTTCCCGGCCGGTACACTTACCGGTGCCCCAAAATACCGCGCAATGGAGCTTATTAACGATTACGAAAACCAGCCTCGGGGTTATTATGGCGGGTGCATTGGTAATATTGGGCTAAACGGTAAAATAAACTTAGCAATTACAATAAGGTCGTTTTTATGTAAAAACAATACACTTTATTACCAGGCAGGTGCCGGCATTGTTGCCGCATCGGACCCAATTAGCGAGCTAAACGAGGTTAATAATAAACTGGCAGCTTTAAAAAAAGCTATCGAAGAGGCTGAAAAAATTTAATAATACAACTAAACTTATGGAACATCAAATATTAGTAATTGATAATTACGACAGCTTTACATACAATTTAGTACAATATGTAAAAAATGTTACAGGCCAAATGCCGCACGTTTTTAGGAACGATAAAATTACAGCCACCGAGGCATTGAAATATAAAAAAATACTGCTGTCGCCTGGCCCAGGAATACCCGACGAGGCTGGTAATTTAAAAGACATAATAAAAACATGTGCCCCACATTGTAACATTTTTGGCGTTTGTTTAGGTATGCAGGCTATTGGCGAGGTTTTTGGCGGTAAACTTATTAACATGGATAAAGTTTACCACGGAGTAGCATCGCCAATTATACTTACAAAAGAAACCGACCCTATTTTTAACGGCTTGCCAAAAGTTTTTGACGGTGCCCGATACCACTCGTGGATTGTTGACCGCGATGACTTACCTGATGTTTTAAAGATTACGGCAATTGACGAAGAGGCTAAAATAATGGCTTTGCGCCATGTTCAATATAATGTTAAAGGCGTACAGTTCCACCCCGAATCGATACTTACCGAAATGGGTGGACTGATTATAAAAAACTGGGTAAATAGTTAACAAACAACATTTTATAAATATATCGATATGACCGAAATGCGACAAATAATAACACACCTGTCGGCTCAAAAGACACTAAGCAAAAACGAGGCGCAAAAAATACTGTGCGACATTGCCCAAGGAGTTTATTCCGAAATTGAGATGGCATCGTTTTTAACAATATTTTTAATGCGCAGCATTACAACCGAAGAACTGTCGGGCTTTCGCGATGCACTTTTAGAGCATTGCCTGCGCGTTGAACTTGGTACTACCGATACTATTGACCTATGCGGCACAGGCGGCGACGGCAAAGATACTTTTAATATTTCGACACTGGCATCGTTTGTTGCCGCTGGAGCTGGCGCAAAAGTTGCAAAACATGGAAATACCGCGGTTTCGTCGGCATGTGGCTCGTCGAACGTGCTCGAGTATTATGGCTACAAGTTTACAAATAACCAAAGCAATTTACGTCAACAGCTCGATAAAGCCGGCATATGTTTTTTACATGCACCTTTATTTAACCCTGCCATGAAAAATATTGCACCGGTGCGTAAAGCCCTGCGCGTAAAAACTTTTTTTAACATGCTTGGGCCAATGGTTAACCCGGCTTTTCCCGATAAACAGTTTGTTGGGGTTTTTAGCCTCGACCTTGCACGTATTTACGGATACATTTATCAGCAAAGCAATAAAAAATTTACTATAGCCCACAGCCTCGACGGTTACGACGAAATATCGCTTACCGGTGAGTTTAAACTTATTACACATAAAACCGAGATGCTGTTATCGCCAGACGATATTGGGCTGCCACAAGTAACAGCAGATCAAATTTTAGGTGGCGATACTATTGCCGAGTCGGCAAAAATATTTTTAAACGTGCTAACCGGTGAAGCTACACAGGCTCAAACCAATGTTGTTAAAGTTAACGCGGCTTTTGCATTACAAACATATTTTAATACAAGCTTTGATCAAAGTTATGCTATGGCAACCGAATCGATAGAAAGCGGCAAGGCTTTAAAATCGTTTAAAACATTGATCGAAGTAAATAATAAACTGTAAAATGTCAACAATACTCGACACCATTATTAAACAAAAGGCTATTGAAGTTGCCAACCAAAAAAAACTGGTTACTACAAACCAATTGTTAAACATGCCACGCCAACGCGGTAGTTATTCGTTAAAACACATGCTTTTATCAAACAATGCAAGTGGAATTATTGCCGAGTTTAAGCGTAAATCGCCATCAAAAAACTGGATAAAACAAAATGCCGACCCAACATTAATAATTCCCGGGTACCAAAAAGCAGGGGCAAGCGGTTTAAGCATTTTAACCGATACTGAATTTTTTGGAGGTAGTTTACTCGACATACAGCAGGTAGCAGGTATAGTAAACATACCTATTTTGCGTAAAGATTTTATAATTGATGAGTACCAAATAATTGAAGCACACCGTGCCGGAGCCGATGTAATTTTGCTTATAGCCGCAAATTTAACACCACAACGGGTACAACAACTTGCCGATATTGCAACAAGCCTTGGGCTCGAGGTTATACTCGAGGTACATAATACTGCCGAGTTGCAACATATTTGCAGTAATGTTACAATTGTTGGGGTAAACAACCGCAACCTGCATAATTTTAAAACAAATATTGATACATCGGTACAATTAGCCCCACTTATTCCCGGCCAGTTTGTTAAAATATCGGAGAGCGGTATTAAAACTGCCAGTGATATAAAATATTTGCAACAATTTGGTTTTAAGGGCTTTTTAATTGGCGAATCGTTTATGAAAACTGAAAATCCGGGTTTGGCTTGTACAAATTTTATAAACAATTTAAAGTAAGTAGCTGTAAACTAATCTAAAATTTAAGTTTTCTTGCTAACTTGCCCGCGGTACACAACGTTGCAAGTTCTTTTAAAAAACCCATATAAAAAAAACAGATATGAAAACCGTGCCATTAAAGGTTAAAGTTTGCGGATTGCGTAACAAAACAAATATTTTAGATGTCGATAAGCTTAAGCCCGACTATCTTGGGTTTATATTTTATCCGCCGTCGACACGTAACATGGATAAAGATTTTGACCAGGTTCCCGACACAAAAACAACAAGGGTAGGCGTGTTTGTTAACGAGTGTATCGAAACCATGATTAAAAAAACTCGCGACTACAAAATAAAAACCATACAATTGCATGGAAACGAGTCGCCTGAGATTTGTGCCGAACTTAAAAGCTTAGGTTACGAAATTTTTAAAACCATTAAAGTCGACGATTATACATCAACCGCCGAACTCGAACTTTATATTGGCACTTGCGATGCATTTTTATTTGATACCCGCGGTAAGCTTGCCGGCGGTACAGGTATAAAATTTAACTGGAAAAAACTCGACGAACTTGCAACCGTTGGCCCATTTATTATTAGTGGCGGTATTGGCTTTGACGACATTAATGCGATAAAAAAGCTTGATTACCCAAACCTTATTGGAGTTGATGTTAACAGCAAATTCGAGATTTCGCCAGGGCTTAAAAATATCGATTTGCTAAAAACATTTATCAACTCGGTTAAAAACAGGTAAATAATACCTAAGTTGAGCGGTTGTAGTAAAGTAAACAAACGCTTTACATAGGTATAACCCAGGTATAGAGTTTGTTGTTTTTCACTAACCAAGTGTATTGAAATACTTACAAAATCTAAATCGATTGAGCAAATAGCTCAATTTGGGTCTAAATCGATTGAGCGAATCGCTAAATTTGGGTAATACTAATTTATTATAAAAATTAATCCTATATCTTAAAACTATGAGTTATCATGTAAACCCCAAAGGGTATTACGGAATGTTTGGCGGGGCATATATACCCGAAATGTTGTATCCAAATGTAAAAAACCTCGAGAACAATTATCTTAAAATAATGGAGAGCGAATCGTTTAAAAAGGAATTCGCAAATTTATTAAAAAACTATGTAGGACGGCCTTCGCCACTATACTATTCCGAAAACCTGTCGAAAAAATATAACACCCAGGTATATTTAAAACGCGAAGACCTAAACCATACCGGCTCCCACAAAATAAACAATACAATAGGACAGATACTTATGGCTCGTTATTTGGGCAAAAAACGTATTATTGCCGAAACAGGTGCTGGTCAGCATGGAGTTGCAACTGCCACTGTATGTGCCCGCGAGGGGCTCGAGTGTATTGTTTTTATGGGAGCAACCGATGTTGCAAGGCAAATGCCTAATGTTGAAAAAATGCAAATGCTTGGAGCCACAGTAATTCCTGTACAGTCGGGAAACAAAACGCTTAAAGATGCAACCAACGAAGCTATACGCGATTGGATTAACCACCCCGACCAAACCCATTACATTATTGGTTCGGTTGTGGGGCCACACCCTTATCCCGATATGGTTGCCAAATTCCAGTCGGTTATTAGCAGCGAAATGCGTTGGCAGCTTAAAGAGCAAACAGGCGACGAACTACCTCAGGCCGTAATTGCCTGTGTTGGCGGTGGAAGTAATGCAGCTGGTGCTTTTTATCATTTTTTAGATAACGAAAATGTAAGGCTTATTGCTGTTGAGGCCGACGGCCTTGGGCTCGAAACCGGCGAAACTGCTGCAACAATTGCTGCAGGCTCGCCAGGGATTATACATGGAAGTATGACAATTTTAATGCAGACCAACGACGGACAAATTATTGAGCCTTACTCAATTTCGGCAGGGCTCGATTACCCGGGCATTGGCCCTTTACACGCATACCTTAACGACACCAAGCGCGCCGAGTTTTTACGTGTTACCGATAACGAAGCTCTTGATGCTGCTTTTGAACTTACTAAAATTGAGGGCATTATCCCGGCACTTGAGTCGGCACACGCGCTTGCCGCATTGCCAAAGCTAAAATTTAACCCCGAAAAAGCCGTTGTGGTAAATATTTCGGGGCGCGGCGACAAAGATATGGAGGCATACCGTGACGCTATGAAAGCCCGTGGGTTAATTTAATAATATTATAATTAAACTATTATAGATAGTTTATGCATTAGCAAAAAACACAACAATGAACCGTATAAAAAACCTATTTACTACAAAAAACGATAAAATATTATCGATATTTTTTACTGCCGGATATCCAAAACCAGGTACAGTGGTTGAGATAATTACCGAACTCGAAAAAAATGGTGCCGATATTATTGAAATCGGGATACCATATTCCGACCCATTAGCCGACGGCCCTGTTATCCAAAACAGTAGCCATATTGCTTTGCAAAATGGAATGACACTAAAAAAGCTACTCGACGAGATTAAAGATATACGCGAAACAGTTAAAATACCACTATTATTGATGGGCTATTTTAATACAGTTTTACGTTTTGGTGTCGACGATTTTTGTAAAGCATTACAAAATATTGGTATCGATGGGATTATTTTGCCTGATATTCCGCTCGAAGTTTATAAAGAACAATACTTTGGAGTGTTCGAAAAATATGGTATTGAGCCAGTTATGTTAATAACTCCAAGTACTCCGGCCGAGCGTATTGTCGAGATTGACAAATTGTCGGATAGTTTTATTTACATGGTTTCGTCGTCATCAACAACCGGTGCAAAAAAAGACTTTAACAGCCAAAACACCGATTATTTTAAACGTGTTGCCGACATGAAACTTAAAAACCCGCTGTTAACAGGGTTTGGAATATCGGACAAACAAAGTTTTGATATAGCTACTAAATACTCGCGGGGCGGAATTATTGGCAGTGCCTTTATTAACGCACTAACTGCCAATGGCCATCTTAGCGATAATATTGCCAGTTTTATAAAAAGTATAAAGCAATAACTAATTTTTAAGCCCAATAAATTTGTAGCCCAAGCCATTAATTGTTTGGGCTATTTTGTTTTCGTCAACAATATCGGCATCAATAGTTACAGTTTTGTTTGCTAAATTAACCGATGCTGTTTTTATAAAATCGAGTTTTTGAAGGCTTGTTTCAACATTGGTTTTACAGTGGTTGCAATTCATACCTTCAATAATATATTGTTTTTGTTGCACGTTGGTTGGTTTATTTTTGATAAAGTATTTTTTTGTTAATACAAATAATAATAGTACCGATAATATTATTGCCGATAAATTATTGAGCAACATTGTTGCGTTGTGGTTATGGTGCCCGGCATGTAAATTATCAGTAATTGCAAACCATTGTTGGGGTAAAGCATAGTCGATAATTAACGCAAAAAACATAGCTCCGCCAATTATTGAAATAAGGTACGATATTAATGCTTTTTTGCCCATAACTTTTCCTATCATAGTAATAGTAGCAGCATTTGTTGCCGGGCCTGCCATAAGCAAAATAAGTGCAGCACCAGGCGACACCCCTTTTAAAATTAGTACAGCGGCCAAAGGTACCGATGCTGTTGCGCAAATATATAAAGGTGCCGAGAATGCTAAAATAATGAGCATCTGGTATATTGGTGGCAAATTAAGGTTAACAAAAAAGTTATCGGGTATTATAACCGATATTATTGCGGCTATAACTAAACCTATTACTAACCATTTTGATATGTCTTGTAAAAAATCGAAAAAGCCATATTTAAAAACAGCAACTATTTTTTGATGCCACAATAGTTTTTTTTGTTTAGTTGTTGTGTTGTCGAATGTATTTTGAGACTCGTTTTTTGTTAACGCGCCGGTAAATATACCCCCAAATACTCCGGTAATAAAAGCAATAATTGGCCTTATTATAGCCATAGGCAAACCTAAAAGCGAGTAAGTTGCAAGTATTGAATCGACACCGGTTTGAGGTGTCGATATTAAAAACGAAACAGTTGAGCTTTTTGATGCCCCGTTTTTGTATAAAGCCATTCCGGTTGGTATAACCCCGCACGAGCATAATGGTAAAGGCACCCCGAACAAAGCTGCATTAAAAGCCGGCCAAAACCCTTTACCTGCAAAGTATTTGTTAATTGCTCGTTGTGGCATGTAAACATGTAATATGCCTGCAATAAAAAAACCTAATAACAGGTATGGAGCCATTTGTGCTAAAATTGTAATAAGCTCGTTAAAAAAAGTAAATAAGCTGCTTATCATGTATTGAGTTATAAAAAATTAATTTTTGTTGGTATTTTTTTCTTCAACTTGTTGTTTCTCTTTTTTAATGTACGGGTCAATCCAGCTTAATCCGGCATTAATAAATATAACAGCAGCAGTGCCAATAGCAGTTTCGGCAAACATTCCGGCAGCAGCTAAGCTTCCCAATGCTGCACTTGTCCATACTGTTGCCGCTGTTGTAAGCCCTTTAACATTAAAACCCTCTTTAAAAATAATGCCCCCGCCTAAAAATCCAACACCAGTTACTACTTGTCCAATTATTCGGGTAACATCGCCATGGTTTTGGGTGAGCGATATTGATATTAATACAAAAATAGCCGAACCTGTTGATACTAATCCATTGGTACGTAAGCCTGCCGATTTGTTTTGTAACTGTCGTTCGAGGCCTATAACTAAGCCAGCAAGCATTGCTACTACAAGGCGTGTGGCAAATTCTGTTGTAGTCATTATTTTTTAATATATAAAAAATGAAGCTGTCTAAAAAGTATCAAATAACCAAAAAGTATCACGCAATGACGCCATTACGCAAAGTGAAAATATTAAATAATTGATATCAAAATTGTTATGTATCAGATTATCAACTTTAGTTATTTGCAACTTGGTTCCTTTGCAAGAGTATAACCTTTTTTTAACAGCCTCTTTTATTTATTTTTTCTTTAAAAGTATTTCGTCAATTATCGATTTGAACATAGCCTTTGTTTCTTCGTTCGATTGCCCAATACCTGCATGCATTTGTGGGTTACCGTCTTTTGGACAAATTAAAAATGCAGGTATGCTCCTTATTCCAAACACGGCTGCAAGTTCTTGTTCAACCTCGGTGTTTACCTTGTAAACATATATGTCGTTTTTATATTCTTTTGCCAGCTCATCTAATATTGGAGCCGCAATTTTACAAGGCCTGCACCAGTCGGCATAAAAATCGATAATGCAAGGTTTGTCGCCTAAATAAACCCATTGTTCAGGGTTTTTTTCGTAATTCATTACTTTGGACAAAAAATCGGCTTTTGTCATGTTTATTACTCCTGTTGTTGGTGCTGTAACGTTTTCTGTTACAGGTTTTACGGGTTGCAACCCGGTTTGTGTGGTTTTACTTTCACTGTTTTTTTCACCAGTATTACACCCGTACGATAATAGTACGGTTGAACTTAATATTACTAAAAGTACTTTTTTCATCTTACTGTTTGTTATTCTTTTTATTAAGGTCATAAAATTACGCAATTTAGTGTTAATTTATATATTGGTTCATTATTTTAATCAACGCGTTTGCCTGTATCAATCCCTGAGTTTGCCATATAACTTTATTGTTTTTAAAAAGCATTAATGTGGGTACACTCCTTATATTATAAATGGCCGATATGTTCATGTTTTTTTCGGTGTCAATTTTTATTATCCTTATTTTGTCACCAAGTGCATCTTTAGTTTGTTTTAAAATTGGTGCCATCATTTTACAAGGGGCACACCATTCAGCATAAAAATCGACTAATACAGGCCTACTCGAATTTATTATTTTATTAAATGTATCCATAATACTTTTTTTACTAGTTACAAATATAATACCAAATATGCAAAAATATACATATGTGTATGTAAATTTTTTATTATACTGTATTTTTCATAACCCATTAAAACAACGGTTAAAAAAAAGCGATAATTACTAATAGCACAATAAAACATTACATAATTAGTAACAAATATAGTTAATGGTTAGGCTGGGTGTAAATTATAAACATCAGTAATACAAATACATATAACTTTATAGATAACATGATATAAATTTTTTTCATTATTTTTGTCAATTGTTTTTGCTATTTACAAAAAAGTGTATTTTTGCAGTCCGTTCTTAAAACAAATTGAGACAATAAAGAGCCCAGATGGCGAAATTGGTAGACGCGCTAGTTTCAGGGACTAGTAACCGCAAGGTTGTGCAGGTTCGAGTCCTGTTCTGGGCACAGCATATTGTAGTAAATTTGGTTTTTATTTGAATATTTTGCCCAGATGGCGAAATTGGTAGACGCACCAGCTTGAGGGGCTGGCGCCCGTTTAGGGTGTGCAAGTTCGAGTCTTGTTCTGGGCACATAAAGGCTGGTATCCGGTTTTCGGGTATCGGTCTTTTTTTTATCTATCAGTTACTAATACCTAAGTAGAGCGTTTGGAACAAAGTGAACAAAAGTTTTACTTAGGTACAAGCCCGATGTAGTTTGTTGTGTTTCACTAACAAAGTGTAGTGAAATACTTACAAAATCTAAATCGATTGAGCAATTAGCTCAATTTGGGGACTACTCAAATTTACATTGGTAAGGCTTTTAACTAATCTTTTTTAAATTTGCATCAATAGCTAACAATCAAAAAATTTAGTTAAATAATAATATAGTATATTTTGATTTTCGATTATAAAGCCACCGGTTTACCAATTGTCGATATTATTGAACCGGTAAAAACAAATTTATTACAACATAACACGTTAATTGTTAACGCTCCGGCAGGGGCAGGTAAAAGTACAGTTTTACCATTAGCTATTTATAACGAACCGTGGCTTAAAGGTAAAAGCGTTATTATGCTTGAACCACGCAGGCTTGCTGCAATTGGTATTGCCATGCGGATGTCAGGCCTTTTGGGGCAACCGGTTGGTAAAACCGTTGGCTACCAAATACGTTTCGATAATCGCACCGAAAGTCAAACCAAAATAAAAATTCTTACCGAAGGAATTTTGACACGCCTGCTACTTAGCGACAACTCGCTAAATAATGTGGGCATGGTTATTTTCGACGAGTTTCATGAACGCAACCTTTTTGCCGATCAGGCATTGGCTCTTTGCCGAGAGCTACAATCTGTTTTACGTCCCGATTTACGTATTATTGTTATGTCGGCCACACTCGATATGCCAAAACTGTCGAAACTGTTAAATGCTCCGGTTGTAAATTGTGAAGGTAAAATATTCCCGGTAACAATAAATTATGCAAATAACTATGTTAACGACATTATGTTTTTACCCGAAATGGTTTGTAAAACTGTTGTTGGAGCAGTAAAAAACAACCCGGGCGATACTTTGGTTTTTATGCCAGGCGAGGCCGAAATTAAAAAAACAACTGATATTTTAAAAAATACCCTCACTGATTTTGAGATACACCCGTTATACGGAAAGTTACCATATAACCTCCAACTAAAAGCTATACTGCCAAATACAAATGGCAAACGTAAAATTGTGCTCGCTACTTCAATTGCCGAAACAAGCCTTACTATCGAAAATATTAAAATTGTTATCGATACGGGTTACCGCCGCGTTTCGCGTTTCGATCCATGTACTGGTTTGTCAAGGCTCGAAACTGTTTTAATATCAAAAGACTCGGCCGATCAACGTGCCGGACGTGCCGGACGATTGTCCCCGGGAGTTTGTTATCGTATGTGGACTAATGCCACGCATAATCAGTTACTAAATCACCGGATACCTGAAATAGCCGAATCTGATTTAACATCGTTAGTTTTAACTTTGGCTGAGTGGGGCACAACTAATATCGATGAGCTTACATGGCTTACTCAACCACCAAAAACTGCTGTCGATAAAGCTCGCGAAACTCTCCACCATATTAATGCTTTGCAAAATAACATAATTACCTTACATGGTAAACAAATTAACAAAATGCCATGTCATCCTCGAATAGCGCACTTATTATTAATGGCGCAAAAACACAATCAAATTGAACTTGCCGCCGATTTGGCAGCAATTTTAGAAGAACGCGACCCTATGCCAAATGAGCAAAGTATCGATATTAATTTAAGAATAATAGAGTTACGCAAACAAAGGGCGCACAACAATATTAAGCGTAGTATGGCTCAGATACATAAAATATCGGCATCGTACCATAAAATGTTTAACATTAGCCCCAGCAATAACACTTTCGACCCCTACCAAACCGGCATATTGTTAGTTTATGCATACCCCGAGCGCATAGCCAGTTCGCGCCCAGGTAACAACGCGCAATATCAACTATCGAACGGGAGCTACGCAATGTTTAGCCATAAAGACGACTTATCGGCTGAACCATGGCTGGCAGTTGCAAGTATCGATGCACGCGATAACATAGGTAAAATTTTCATGGCATCGCCACTTAATCCAAAAGACCTCGCTTTTTTAGTTGCCGAAAACCATAAAGTAACTTGGGATATCCGTAAAGGCGGGCTCGTGGCAACAACCGATTTACGTATCGGCAGTATCGTACTGCAGTCGAAACCACTAACAAGTATCGACCAAAACCAAAAAATAGCGGCTATTACCGATGCAATTAAAAAAGATGGCAAAGCTCTACTCAATTTCGACGAAAAAGTTGAAATGTGGCAAAACCGCGTATTAAGCCTGCGTGCTTGGAACACTAACCAAAACTGGCCAAATGTAAACACTGATTTTTTATTAGATACAAATCATACCTGGCTGGCACCTTTTTTAGTTGATGCCAAAACAAACGACGACCTGAAAAAAATTAATCTGTTAAAAATATTGCCAGGCTTGCTTACAAACTCTCAATTAATTTCAATCGACAAACTTGCCCCCAATTATATACAAGTACCAAGCGGGTCAAAAATAAAAATACAGTATTTTGCAAATGGAACTCAGCCTGCATTAGCTGTTAGGTTACAAGAGATTTTTGGATTAATCGGTACGCCTAAAATTAACGATGGTAAAATACCTCTATTAATCCACCTGTTATCGCCAGGTTTTAAGCCAGTTCAAATTACCAGCGACTTAAAAAGCTTTTGGGAAAACACTTATTTCGAAATAAAAAAACAATTACGTATAAAATACCCAAAACACTCATGGCCCGACAACCCTCTAATTGCTAAACCCTTAAAAGGGATAATAAAAAAATAGTTACCAAATGCAAATACTTACAAAACAACAAAAACTGTTTTTAAATAATACACGCAAAAAAGTTGGTAAAGCTGTCGAATTGTACAACCTAATAAACCCCGGCGATAAAATATTAGTGGCAATTTCAGGAGGCAAAGATTCTTTGTTCCTGCTCGAGTCGTTGGCTTTGCTAAAAAAAATTATACCAGTAAATTTTGAGCTAAAAGCCATTTATGTTAATGTTATCGATGCCGGCTATAAAGTTGATATTAACTACATGCAAAATTTTTGCAATAATTTAAACGTACCATTTATAGTGCATGAAACAAAAATGCCAAACATAAGCGATTCTAAAAAATCACCCTGCTTTATTTGTTCGTGGAACAGGCGTAAAATCTTATTCGAAGCTGTAAACCAGCTTGGGTGCAATAAACTTGCTTTAGGTCACCATCTCGACGATTCAATTGAAACATTACTATTAAACATGATAAATCATGGAAATATTAGTGCAATACCTCCTTCAGTGTCAATGTTTAATAATAAATTTCAGATAATACGCCCTTTAATATTGATACTCGAAAACAATATTCAGAAATACTCCGACATTCGTAACTACCCAAGCGAAATATTTAAATGCCAATATGAAGAAACTGGTACCCGCAATGCCGTAAAAAATATGATAAAAGAGTTTGAAAAAATTAATAAAAATGCAAAAATTAACCTTTTTAGGTCAATGTCGCGTATCGACCATGAATATATACCCCCTAAAATTAAATGCTAACCAACTGTTATTAAAAGAGATAAAAAAAAGGCAAAAAAAAAGGCAAA